>CAVFDI010000001.1:0-68901 GCA_963621145.1 Paludibacteraceae bacterium
CGCAAAAATATCTAGTAACTTACCAAAGAAAAATATAAACGCGTAGAATTTTAGAATCTACCTTAAATGAACAGCGACGACGGCAAAATAGAGGTTTATGGCGCGCGGGTGCACAACTTGCGCAACATCGACGCTACCATTCCACGCAATGCACTCACGGTGATTACTGGCTTGAGCGGCAGCGGCAAATCGTCGCTAGCGTTCGACACCATCTATGCCGAAGGGCAACGCCGCTACATCGAGACTTTTTCGGCCTACGCGCGCCACTTCATCGGCAATATGGAGCGCCCCGATGTGGACGAGATTTCGGGCTTGAGTCCCGTCATTGCCATCGAACAAAAAACCACGGGCAAAAATCCGCGCTCGACGGTTGGCACCATCACCGAAATATACGATTTTCTGCGTCTGCTCTACGCTCGCGCTGGCGAAGCCTACTCGTATGTTACGGGCGAAAAAATGGTGAAATACAGCGACGACCAAATAATCAACCTCATTTTTGATGAATACGACGGCAAAGCCTGCTATCTATTGGCGCCTGTGGTGAAAGGTAGAAAGGGTCATTACAAAGATCTTTTCGAGACAATTCGTCGCAAAGGCTATTTGAATGTGCGCGTCGATGGCGAAATGCGGCAGATAACTTTCGGAATGAAGTTGGATCGCTACAAAAACCACGACATCGAGATAGTGATTGACAAACTTGTAGTCGACCGAAAGGACGAAAAGCGGTTGCGCAAAAGTCTGCAAACGGCCATGCACCAAGGCGATGGCGTGATAATGCTGATTGAGCGCGACTCGAACCAACCGCGCTATCTTTCGCGCCACCTGATGTGCCCCACTTCGGGCATTTCGTACGCCGAACCTGCGCCGCACAATTTCTCGTTCAACACGCCAAAAGGTGCTTGTCCGTGCTGCAAAGGCTTGGGCGTGATAAACCAAATAGACATCGACAAAATAATTCCCGACAGAAAATTGAGCATTGCCCAAGGCGGCATTGTTCCGCTTGGGAAAGAGGCCAAATCGCTCATTTTCTGGCAGTTGCGCGCCATTGGCGAAAAATATGGTTTCACACTGAAAACGCCCATTGCCGAAATTCCCGACGATGCCATCGACGAGATTCTAAACGGCAGCACCGAACGCGTGCAGATAAAAAACGACTCGCTGGGCAACGACACCAACTACTTTACCTCGTACGAAGGCATTGTGCATTACATCGAGTTGCAGCAAGAGGCTGCCGACACTTCCATGGCCGAGCAAAAGTGGGCAAATCAGTTTTTCACCACGGTGGAATGTCCCGAATGCCACGGCGCAAGGCTCAATCGCGAAGCACTGCACTATCGCATAGCCGACAAAAACATAGCCGAACTCGGTTGCATGGAACTGAACGATCTGCACGCTTGGTTGCAATCAGTTCCCGAAAAGATGACCGAAAAACAGCGCACCATCGCCACCGAAATCTTGAAAGAGATAAACACACGCCTGCAATTTTTGTTGGACGTAGGACTTGGTTACCTGTCGCTTGGGCGCGCCTCCGCCACACTTTCGGGCGGCGAAAGTCAACGCATCAGACTAGCGACGCAGATTGGTTCACAGTTGGTGAATGTGCTTTACATTCTCGATGAACCGAGCATCGGACTGCATCAGCGCGACAATCAGCGGCTCATCACATCGCTGAAAAACCTGCGCGACATGGGCAATTCGGTGATTGTGGTGGAACACGACGAAGAGATGATGCGTTCGGCCGACTACATTGTGGATCTTGGTCCGCGCGCTGGCCGACTTGGCGGCAATGTAGTTTTCGAAGGCACACCAGCCGAAATGTTGCAGTGCGACACACTCACATCGCGCTACCTGAACGGCACGCAACGCATCGAAATACCTGCCACGCGCCGACAAGGCAACGGACAATGGCTCACACTACATGGCGCGCACGGCAACAATCTAAAAAATATCGACCTAAGTCTGCCACTTGGCACGCTCATCTGCATCACGGGCGTGTCGGGTTCGGGCAAATCGACACTGATAAACCGCACGCTGCAACCCATTTTGAGCCAGCGTTTCTATCGCTCGATAGAAAAACCGCTGCCATACGACAGCATCGAAGGCATCGAAAACATCGACAAAGTGGTGAAAGTGGATCAAGCGCCAATCGGTCGCACACCGCGGTCGAATCCCGCCACATACACCAACATTTTCACCGACATTCGCAACCTGTTTGCTGGTCTCACCGAATCGAAAATGCGCGGTTACAAGGCGGGACGATTTTCGTTCAACACCGCTGGCGGACGCTGCGAAGTGTGCAAAGGCAATGGCTACAAAACGCTCGAAATGAACTTTCTGCCCGATGTGCTAGTGCCGTGCGAAGCCTGCCAAGGCAAACGCTACAACCGCGAAACACTCGAAGTGCGATTCAAAGGCAAATCCATTGCCGATGTGCTGGATATGACCATCAATCAGGCAGTGGAATTCTTCGAAAATATGCCATCGTTCGTCTACAAACTGAAAGTTTTGCAAGATGTCGGGCTTGGCTACATCAAACTGGGGCAATCAAGCACCACGCTTTCGGGCGGCGAAAGTCAGCGCATAAAACTGGCTGCCGAACTCTCGAAACGCGACACTGGTCGCACGCTCTACCTGCTCGACGAGCCAACCACAGGGCTGCATTTCGAAGACATTCGTGTGCTGCTTGGCGTGCTGAATAGACTTGTGAACCGCGGCAACACGGTGGTTGTGATTGAACATAACCTAGATGTGGCAAAATGTGCCGACTACATTGTGGACATGGGCCCAAATGCCGGCAAAGATGGCGGCCAAATAGTGGCTGCAGGCACACCCGAACAGGTTGCCGAAAACAAAAGCAGCGTTACTGCGCCGTATTTGAAAAAGATGCTGGAATAAGACTATCCTCCTTTTTCTTACTCTCCTCATAAGCTCACGAACTTCCTCTGGTTTCCAAATGGCATAAACCACATAAGGAATCATTACCAACAGAAGCAACGTGTTAATTACCGCCAACACAATGTGAATGGTTGAGACTTCAGAGAACTTAACGCATAAAGGCAAAAAAGTTCTTCTACACAAACCAACACTAACAACAAAGCAGGAACAAACATTTTTCGTTTCATTTTCCAAAAATTTAGAGTTAAAATTCTGTTTTTTTCGGCTGCGAAATTACAATTCTCAAATTCTGCGATTGCATACGTATACAAAAAAGGCGATTATTTATCCTAAATCTCGCACGTCGCAACTTTTCTCCACGAAACCTTTTCATTTCCAAACTAAATTCGTACCTTTGCAGTCCAATTTACTCGGATTGCATTTTTTTTGCCAATCCGAGTGAGTTAAATTGAATGATTTTTGAAAATTTAATTGAGTTGAAATTTTAGAATTATCAAAAAGTCGATGAAAAACAAGTACATTGATTTGATTGAGCAGGCATTCGACCTGCCAAGTGAGGAGTTTACCATTGAAGAGGGCGAACTGCATTGGTTTGGTATTCCGCTGATGGATCTGATAAAGCAGTATGGCACGCCGCTGCGCATCAGCTATCTGCCCAAAATAAGCCAAAACATTCAGCGCGCACGCCGCATGTTCAATGTGGCAATGGCAAAAGTGGACTACGCTGCCGACTACCAATATTGTTACTGCACCAAAAGTTCGCACTTCTCGTTCATCATGGAAGAGGTGCTGAAAAACAATGTGAATGTAGAAACTTCGTCGGCTTTCGACATCAACATTTTGGAAGAACTGCACAAATCTGGGTTACTCAAACAGGATACTTTTATTCTCTGTAACGGTTTCAAACGCGCCCAGTATGTCGAAAACATCCAAAACCTGATGCGCAGCGGGTTCACCAATGTAATTCCGATACTCGACAACAAATTTGAACTCGATCTTTTCGATAAAGACCTGAAAATGAGCGTTGGCATTCGCATTGCAGCCGAAGAGGAGCCAAAATTCGACTTCTACACTTCGCGCCTTGGCATTCGCTACAACGACATCATTCCATACTACAAACATCACATTCAAAACAACCCGAATGTGAAGCTGAAAATGCTCCACTTCTTCATCAACACGGGCATTCGCGACACTGCATACTATTGGAACGAGCTGAACAAAGCCGTGAACCTCTACTGCGAACTGAAAAAAATCTGTCCCGAACTCGACTCGCTGAACATTGGCGGCGGTTTCCCAATCAAAGCGCACCTCGATTTTGAGTACGACTACGAATACATGGCCGAAGAGATTGTGTCGCAAATCAAGAAAACCTGTGCCAACTACAACACCGCCGAACCGAACATTTTCACCGAATTTGGCTCGTACACCGTGGGCGAAAGCGGCGCCATGCTCTACTCCATTGTAAACCAAAAACAGCAAAACGACCGCGAGCTTTGGAACATGATCGACAGTTCGTTCATCACCACCCTGCCCGACACATGGGCGCTGAATCAGCGGTTTGTGCTGCTGGCAGTGAACAATTGGGATAAGGAATACGAACGCGTGCATCTGGGCGGACTCACTTGCGACAGCGAGGACTACTACAATGCCGAAGCACATTCGAACGCCGTGTTCCTGCCCAAAGCCGAAGCAGGCGGCGAACAGTTCGTCGGATTTTTCCACATGGGCGCATATCAAGAGGCACTAAGTGGCTACGGCGGCATTCAGCACTGCCTTATTCCCGCGCCAAAAATGGTAGTAATCGACCGCGACGAAGATGGCGAATACACCACCAAACTCTTTGCCAAAGAGCAGAGTTACAAATCGATGCTGAAAATACTTGGCTACTATTAAACCTTATAAACTTTTCACTCAAATGAAACTTTCTCATCTTTTCGCATTTTTGGGCGGAGCCGTTGCTGGCGCTGCCATTGGACTGTTGCTCGCGCCCGAATCGGGTGCTAACACGCGCGCAAAAATCGCCGCCAAAGCCAAAGAACACGGCATCGACAAGGATCGCCTGTCGGAATTCGTCGACCGCGTGCTTGGTAAATTGAAAGAAAATTTTACCGACGAAGATTTGGACGAGGCAGTGAACGAAACTGCAGCAGAGCAAAAATAAACCGATGGAAGACAATAAGTATCAACGCCTCGTGGACGATGCCAAACGCTACGCCCGCATGCATCTGAACCTGCTACGGCTTGAGGTTTTGGACAAGACCTCGCGCGTGCTAAGCCTATTTTTGCTGATAATTTTGGCGATGTTCACCGTGCTGGCAGCATTCGCATTTTTTGCATTGGCTGTGGCAGCGGCATTGGCTCCAACACTTGGCACAGTGGCATCGCTCTGCATTGTGGGTGGCGCTTTGCTAGTGGTTTTGCTGATTATTTTTCTGTTGCGCAAACAACTGATTATCAATCCAATAGTTGCTGTACTGAGCAAAATTATGTTTCACACCGAAAATGCCGACGACCATGACGAAAAAGAGTAAAAACGCACTTTCGAGCCTGCGCACCATCGACGATGTGCGCCGTCAGCAGGCACTGTTGCGCCAAAGCTTGAGCGCGCAAGAGCAGCAGTTGCGCATCGATGTGAACAACATAAAAGCCGCGTGGAATGTGTTTGGCGTAATCAATCACCACCTGCGCACCGCCACCGAAGGTATTCGTCCTGCGCTCGGCTACCTTAATCTTGGTCTGAGTGTGGCACAACTTTTCCTACGCCGCAAGAAAAAATGATTTTTCGCTGAAAATCAAATAATTGGCGAGAAAATTTCTCCATTCAAAAATTTAGTACTACCTTTGCGGCATTAGCCAATCACTTGTTCTATGAAAAACAAAGCTGCATATATCGTAATTGCAATTCGCAAATTTGCAGAACATTATGCTTTGAGTGGTCAACAAGCCTATAGCTACTTAAAGCAATATGCTGGCATTTCATTTTTAGACGAATGTTACGAGGCGGAACATACGCTTTCGTTAGACGATGCAGTAGAAGATGTTAGCCGCGTTTGCCAAATTCATGGAGGAAAATTGCAGTATGATTAAACTTTACCATGGTTCAGATGTGAAAATTGAGCAAATCGATTTATCACTAGGACGCATAAACAAAGATTTTGGTAAAGGATTTTACCTCACATCACTGCAGCAGCAAGCGATGGAAATGGCTAAACGGAGAGCGCTACAATCGCCTGAAAATGAAGCAATTGTCACAGAGTTTATGTTCGATGATTCTTGTCTGACGTCGTCGGAATTGAACATAAAAATATTCCCAAAAGTTACCGAAGAATGGGCTTTGTTTATATTGAATAACCGCCATGCCTCACACACTAAATTTCGCCACAACTACGACATTGTAATCGGTCCAGTTGCAGACGATGGCGTGGTTCAACAACTAGATTTGTACGAAATGCAAATTATCACTCTTCAGCAACTAGTTGAGTCATTACGCTACAAAGAGATAAACAACCAGTATTTTTTCGGCACAGAACGCGCATTAAGTTACCTAAAAAGAATATGACGAACAAACAGACATTCTTAATAGACTATCTTCTTGCAGAATTACTAAAAATAATCATAGAAAAAAAGAAAGTAAGCATGCAAGAAGCACTCGACATACTTTACAATTCGCAATTATACACAAAAATAAATAACCCCGAAACTGGACTCTATTTTCAGAGCGCCGATTACAATTACGAGATTCTTGAAGATGAATTAAGTTGCGCCAACACAACGACGACAAGCGATTAAATCATTTTCCGCATAACTCCACACAAAAAACTCCCCGCCCGAATTTTCGAGTGGGGAGTTCAGCTGTTTTAATTCGACAGCGAATTGTTAGGCTTCAACAGCATTTACTTCGATAGCCAATTTGCCACGGTAGTAACCGCATTCAGGGCAAACGGTGTGATAAATGTGTGTGGCGCCACAATTCGAGCAAACGGCCAGCGTTGGTGCAACGGCTACGTCGTGCGTACGGCGTTTGGCTGTTCTCTGTTTCGAATGTTTTCGTTTAGGATGTGCCATTGTTTTAACTACATTTAGTTGTTAGTACTCATATTTTTTAGAGCGTCCCATCGCGGGTCCGTCTCTGTTTTCGATTCGTTGTCGACGGCGTATACGCTGTATTTCGCCATCATTTCGGCATTACATTCGCCCTCGGCATGCACTGGAGCAATGGGCATACAGAGCGCAATGGCTTCGTACACATTCCACGCTATGTTCACACTTGGGCATTCGGGCGTGATGCAAAGCGCATCGTCGTCGCTACTCGCACCAAGATTGATGGTCAGCACATCGGTTGTGTGCACGGGCAACTGCATCTCGTCGAGGCAGCGGCAGCATTGAACAGTTATTTCGCCATCGATTGCAAGGTGAAGTTCTACCCTTCCCGTCGTTTTTTTCGTGTTTATCACCGCAGTGAGCACGCCTTTTTTGACCTCCGCATCGGGCAAAGCCTCAAAAAAATCGTTGCCAATCTGGTAGCTAAATTGCTGATTATCAATCTTCAGATGCTCGGCGGTAATATCAAACTGGCTCAATGTATCCATAATGCACACTATATGCCAAAATGCAGCGCAAAATTACGCTTTTTTTCTAACAAAAGGAAATGTGCGCACACTTTTTGCAGCGAAATGTTGCATCTCGCTGATTATCAGCAAAATAAAGCGACTTATTCTTCGCTCTGCTCGTGGTGATGCTCCTCTTCGTCGGCATCATCTTTGTCGAATGTGGGCAGCGCATCGCCTTCGTTCAGCACGCGCGAACGATATTTCAGGTTTTTGAGCAGCGATTTTTGCAGATCTTTCACCGTAATTTTCTCGTCGTCGTAGGTAACCGTAACCACACGATTTTCGAGATTGAATTCGAGGTCTTTCACGCCACGCTCGTAGGCAAGCGTTTTTTGCACTTTGGCTTGACAGTTAGAGCACTCCATTTGTGCCACTACCAAACGCACAGTCTGTTTTGCTGCAAAGGCACTTGTGGCGGCCAGCAACATGGCAACGCCAAAAAATAATTTTTTCATAAGATTGAATGTTTTTTATTGATAATCTATTGAATTTTGAAATTAAATAATTGGAAATTAAGCAATTAGATAATTATTTTCTATCCAGCGACCAGCGAAAACCGATGTAGGCTTTTGCGCCTGTGATTGGTCCCCACGCCATGGAGGCATCGAAATCGGCACTATAAGGATCGTCGGCAGCGATAATCGGATTTTTTTGCTTGAAATTGGTCATATTTTCGGCACCGACATAGATGCTCCAAGTCTTGAAATAGTAGGTTACCTGCGCCATAAGTTGCGGATACCAGTCGAAACGCTCGCTCCACAGCGGATTTTCTTTGTCGGGATCGGGCATGCGACCGCCACCGTTGAACTGCGCCGTGAAGTCGAACTGCCACTTTTTCAAAGGCGTTTGATACGATGTGGTAATCAGCCCTTTGAAACGATTGGTGAGCGGTTTTTCGCGCAACTGCCCATTGATGGTCTGTTTCACATCGCTCTGACGATAGGCCAAAGTCATGGTCCAACCGCGCAAAATCTCCATCGAAGCCTCCACTTGAAAATTGCCAGCATACGACCGTCCGCCATGCAAATTGCTGAGCGTTACGGCGTGCGGATCGCTATCGAAATCGGCCACCACGCACTCGATGAAATGCGTGTAGTAGTAGTCGGCCGACAGTTGCAGTTCGCGACTAGCAATAGGAATGTAGAATGTGGTGCTGATTCCCGCATTCACAGCGCGTTCTTGGGCAAAATGTTCTTCGGCAAGAACGATTTTTCGGCTGCTAGCAAACAGCGCGGCATTATCAGTCAAGATGTTTGGCGAACGATAGCCAAGTCCCACCGAAGCGCGCAAATTCCACCATTTCCACGGCGAATAGCGCACATTGAAACGCGGTGTGCAGAAAAATCCGTAGTAATTG
The DNA here is from genome assembly GCA_963621145.1 of Paludibacteraceae bacterium. Classification (GTDB taxonomy): domain Bacteria; phylum Bacteroidota; class Bacteroidia; order Bacteroidales; family Paludibacteraceae; genus W0P28-013. The sequence goes on from CAVFDI010000001.1 coordinate 8,863, forward strand.
CTCCAATCGCCACGCACGCCCACAAGCAACGACAGCTTTTCGTCGTATTTGAAATCGTATTCGGCAAAAATACCCGGTGTAAATTCGTCGCGTTTTTTGTTGTAGATGGAGTCTTGCAGACGATTTGTAGCGAGCAATTCATCGTAGTGATCGTAGTTCAAACTCAATCCAGCAGTGAGTTTATGACGGCTCTCTTCATCGAAATAGGTCTGAAAAATAGCGTTCAAGTAGCCATTTCCTTGCGTGGCATCGTAGCGCGTGGCGCCATACAGGCTATTTTGCCGATGATAGGCTCCGCTTGCAATTATGCCAATGCTCGTGCCAAGTTCGTGATTGAAGACATAACCATTTTTCATGAATCCATCGACACGAACAGTCTGAATATCAATATCGTAGGGCGTTGCGTTGGGATTGGCTTTGCGCCATGCTTTGGTCTGCCCGCCTTGGCGATCGTCGTAAAGTCCGCGCACAAGCAGCTGCATGGTGTAATCGTCGTTTTTGTAGTACCAGCGATTCAGCAAATTGGCGCGATTTCCCTTTGGCATATCCAAAAATCCATCTTTATTTTGGTCGTGTTCCATGCTTTCGTTGCGATATTGCATCAGCACGCCAGTCGACAAGCGATCGTTTATGTCCCAGCCGCCAGTGGCGTTCAGTTCGGCGCAAAGTTCTGAATTGAGCATGGCGTTGATGGCTATTGGCGAGGCAAGTTGCGGTTTCAGAAATTCCACATTTATCTGTCCCGTGGTGGCTTCGTAGCCGTTCACTACCGACGCAGTGCCTTTCGACACCTGAATGCTCTCCATCCACGAGCCAGGAATGTATTCCATGCCATAACTCGATGCTAAGCCGCGAATGCCCGGCGTATTTTCGGTGAGCATCTGCACATAATTACCCGAAAGTCCAAGCATTTTAATCTGTTTTGCGCCCGTTGCGGCATCGCTATAAGCCACATCTACCGAAGCATTGGTTTCGAAACTCTCCGACAGATTGCAGCAGGCGGCTTTGCACAATTCTGCACCCGTAATGCGCTGCGTCTGCACCGCCGACACACGCGACGAAACCGTGCCAACAGCGCGCGCCGAAACTTCCACATCGTTCAGTTGCGTGCTTTCGTCTTCGAGCGTTACAAGCAGCGTTTCCGACGCATCAGAAACTGTTAGAATAGCTGTTTTGTAGCCAAGATAACTGATTTGAAGTTGATTGGTGGCATCGGTGGTTTCAATCTCGAAAAAACCATCGACATCGGCCACTGTGCCAACGCCTGTGCCTTGCCAAACTATTTCGGCACCAACGAGCGGTTCACCCGCAGCGTCGCTCACCATGCCGCTAACGCTTTCGGCGGCAGCGGTTACAAAGGCAATGACTAAAAATAAAATTGTTGAAGTAATTTTTTTCATTATGATTCTAATTTTTTCGGTTGAACAAATGTTCACTGCGCGCCCTGAAATAAAATCGGTTTCGGAGCGCGTTTTTGGTCGAAAAAATCAGAATTAAATGAGCAGAGTGGCTATGCGCGAAAGCACAATGCGCCCTGTGCAGAGCAACGGCGGCGCGTGCGAAGTGAAGTTTTGTGCGCAATTTTCGTCAACAGTTGGCAGCAAGGTGGCATCAGCCAAAATGGTCGCACACCAAACCGTGGCAGGAGCCATGTCGATATGCTGGCAATCGAGCGTGCTGATGTCGGTAGCGAGGCGCTGCAGCGTGCAAGCGTTGTGCGCAGTGCTGAAACCATCGCCATGATGATGCTCGCAACAGTGCGCGCTGGCGTGTTCGTGGTGACTGTGATTGTGATGCACCTCGTCGCAACAGCCAGCGGCAGTGAACATGCGCATGCCGTGTTCGGCGCACGCCTCGCAACAATAGTGAGCCACATTAAATCCGCAACCCGCCACAAGGAAATACGACGCCAACGCAAGGCTAACAATATGTCGAACCAAATGCTTCATCGCAGAAAAACACCGCAAAATTAGTGCAAAATTCAAAAAAGTGAACCGAAATCGCTCATTTTTTACAAAAAATACCTATTTTTGTAGTCTGATTTAGAAAAAAATTCACCCAAAAATACCAACAAATGGCTATGAAAACTAATCGATTTCAAACGGGTTTTGTGCTGATTATCAGCGCATTGTTGCTTGCAGCGTGCGGCAGCGAAAAAAGCGAAAGCATCAGTTTTACAAAACTGACCGCCAGCAAGCAAATAAATTGCCAAGGCGACACTGTGAAATGTTTCGATGTGGACTACAACGTGGAACTGCCATCGCTGACACTGAATGATGAGGCAGAGGAGTTGATTCGCGCCACACTCGTAACCGATATTTTCGGCGAAAAATATGTGAATCTGCCCAACAGCGACCTGCTCGATGCCTACATCACCGACTGCGAGAGCGAATTCAACATGATGTCGACCGACCTCGACGAATTTGCCAGCACCAATTTCTACGAAGAGAGAATTGAAGCCGTGCAGACGCTGCAAGACACTGAACATCAACTGCTTAGCTACGAGATGACACGCTACACATACACAGGCGGCGCACACGGCGTTGGAAGCACCATCTGCTGGATTTTCGACCTCGAAAATGGCAATCAGCTAACCGAGGACGACATTTTTACCGCTGATGCCACCGACCAACTCATTGCGCTGCTGAACAATGCGCTGAAGGCTTATGTGGCAAAAAATAACCTCGCTTTGAGCGATTTCTTCACCGACCAAATTGCGCCAAACGGCAACTTTTCAATCACCGACGAAGGCATTTGCTATCTGTTCAACCCCTACGACATTGCACCGTATGCCATGGGCGAAACTCGCCTGCTGATCGGCAAAGAACAATTGCGCCCAATATTACGCGACGAAACACCAGTTTACCAATTCTATTTTGGCGAAAAATGAACCTAATCGAGCAATATTTTCCGAATCTTACCGACGAGCAGAAACGGCAATTTGAGGCGTTGTATCCACTCTACACCGATTGGAATGCCAAGATAAATGTAATCTCGCGCAAAGACATCGAGAACTTGTACGAACACCACGTGCTGCACTCGTTGGCCATTGCGCATGTACTGAATTTTGCCGCAGGCTCAAAAATTGTCGATGTTGGCACAGGCGGCGGATTCCCTGGCATTCCGTTGGCCATCATGTTTCCAGAAGTAAAATTTCATTTAGTCGATTCGGTGGGCAAAAAAGTGCGCGTTGCAAGCGAAGTGGCGCAGGCTATCGGCCTCAAAAACTGCACCTTTGCCCACATGCGCATGGAGGACGACAAAGAAAAGTACGATTTCGTGGTCTCGCGTGCCGTGATGCCACTTGGCGATTTGGTGCGATTGGTACGCAAAAACATCAGCCACGAACAGCACAACGGTCTGCCAAACGGCCTCATTTGCCTGAAAGGCGGCGAACTTGATCGCGAAATTTTTGCATTCCGCCACGTTGCCACCACCTACGAAGTAAGCGAATGGTTCGCCGAACCCTATTTCGAAACCAAAAAAGTGGTCTATTTGCCGCTGCACTAAGCGGTTTGAAAGTTGAAAAAAATTTCGGTAAAATGGGAAAAATCACTCTATATCACGGCACAACCGACAAAAATGTAGTTCCTACTTTCGGTCTTGGCAACGAAAAACACGATTATGGAAAAGGTTTTTATCTTACTGAAAATCAAGAACTTGCAAAAGAATGGGCCGTTTGCCGACCAAATCAAAAAAATGGTTGGTTACACAAATACGAACTCGATACCGATACTCTCAACATCATCGATTTTGAACAACTCGATGTACTTTGTTGGCTTGCGGAACTAATGAAACACCGCGATGCTGACGATACAAAGCGCTACCGCATTCTTTCGGCAAAATTTATCGAAAAATATGGCACAGATACAAGCAACTACGATGTGATAAAAGGTTGGCGCGCAAATGCTTCGTATTTTTTCATTGCAAAGGAATTTGTTCGCGACAATGTTGATATCGATATTCTCGAAAAACTACTCTCGTTAGGCAATTTAGGCATTCAATACTGCATAAAAACCGAAAAAGCATATAGTTGCTTAAAAGAGATTCCAAACTCCATTCAGCCAGTAAATTACACCGAATTCAACGAAAAATATAACCAACGCGATATCGAAGCACGAAAAAATATGTGCACACTTGTCAATTCCGACGAAAACCGAGTTGAAAAAGTATTCAGCACACTACTCTAAACTCCAAATTTATGGTAGCATATCCCGAAGAATATCTTAGCGATGTGGTCGAAAATCAGGGAAAACTCTTCGATTTCGTAGCGGCAACATATCCCGATTGCGATACCGAAGATTTCATCGTTCGCTACATGACGAGCAGCACACGCCAAGCCATCGACCAAGGTAAAGCCTATGTGAACACAATGGACTACAAAACTTTGTGGAATTATTTTTCTGCAAACGATAATTTTTGCCAGAAAAAAGGCGTTGCCATCGAAGGATTTTTGCCAGAATGGATTGGCGAATTTTATGCTTATTATCAATGGTTTTACAATGTTCCAAGTAGCGAAATTGTGAAAAAAATCACCATTGATTTTCTAAAAAAAGCATACCCTGGTCTGCACGATCTCGACCTCGAATTGGCAGTTAAAAAAGTTGGAAAATAGAACCATGGAAATCAAATTCTTCCAAGTTAATCCCGTGTACGAAAACACATACGTGCTACACGACGACTCGCAGCGCGCCATTGTGATTGACTGCGGCTGCCTAACAGACAAAGAAAACGAATGCTTTCAACAATACATTGCCGCCAAAAATCTAACCATCGAACGGGTGCTGAACACGCATCTGCACTTCGACCACGCCATGGGCAACCACATGCTGGCGCAAACCTACGGCATTCTGCCCGAGGCGCACAAAGACGATGAATTTCTGGGCGATCACATCGTGGAATTGGCTGCCTATTTCGGCATTTACGAGAATGTGCAGCCACAACCGCTCGGCGGTTATTTGAACGATGGCGACATTATTTCGGTTGGAAAAATGGAACTGCATGTGCTACACACACCAGGACATTCGCAAGGTAGCGTCTGTTTCTACGAGCCAAACGAAAAAGTGCTTTTTTCGGGCGATACACTCTTCCGCAACGGCATGGGGCGCACCGATTTGCAAGGCGGCAACTACCAAGCACTGATCAACAGCATCACGCAAAAACTGCTGCCACTGCCCGACGACACAGCCGTTTATTGCGGGCATGGACTACCAACAACCATTGGACTAGAACGAAAAAATTTTTAATCAGAAATTTATGGCTTTAATCAAAAAAGTACGCGGTTTTGAGCCGCAAATCGGAAAAGATTGTTTTTTGGCCGATAACGCCACAATCATTGGCGACACGGTGATGGGCGACGGCTGCAGCATTTGGTTTGGCGCAGTGTTGCGTGGCGATGTCAACTCCATTCGCATTGGCAACCATGTGAACATTCAAGATGGCGCAGTACTGCACACGCTCTACGAAAAATCGCAAATCCACATTGGCGATTATGTATCAGTTGGACACAATGTTACCATTCACGGTGCTACGGTTCACGACTATGCACTTGTTGGCATGGGCTCTACCCTACTCGATGGCGCCGAAGTGGGCGAAGGAGCCATAGTGGCGGCTGGCGCATTGGTGCTGAAAAACACCGTGATTCCACCCTACACCATTTGGGCTGGCGTGCCTGCCAAACAAGTAAAAGCCGTTTCGCCCGAACAATCGAAAGAGATAAACCAGAAAATTGCACACAACTACGCCATGTACGCCAGTTGGTACAAAGAGGAATAGTAAATCTCGATCTAAAAGAGCAGAAACCATGAGACTTTTAGATAACTACTCATGGGCATTGGGAACTTGCTGACGATAATTTCCACTCCGTTTTCTTGCAACTACCAATGATTGAATACCTCTACGCACACGATTAGACACTAAAAAAGGCCGATATCCACACGGAAATCAGCCTTTTTCTTTGTGTTCTCAGCCTTACTGATGCTGCGTACGCAAAAGGTCGTTCACAGTCTTCACAGGATTAAAAGTCTCTATCGGAACTTCCACAAAAATAGTGTTCCAATCGCTCATAGCGCCATTCCAAAGCCCGGGCAACTCCAATGCTTTCAACTCGCGACCATCTTTCGATTTCGACGAAATAAAGCAGGTATTTTTGTCCACATAACGCGGCAAGTCGAACTTTTCGCCCTTGTAATTTTTTATGCCGCACACCAAGTCAACAGGATTGAAGTGCGTTGCCTCCGCCATCATGGCCTTGTCGGCTATCTGCGAACTTTCGAGAATTTGTGGCGAAATGGTACCATCGGCATTCACCGTGAGGAACGGACCACCGCCCGGCTCGCCTTCGTTTTTCACCATGCCGCACACACGCATCGGACGATTCAGTTTTCGGCGCAAATAATCAATCAACTCTGCCCTACTCAACTGCTGCTGATTTGGATTCTGATTGTTCAACCGAGCAGTGCAAAATTGCGCTATCACTGCAAGTTTAGCATCGCTAATTTTGTCATTTTCTAACTCTTCGAGATAGGCAAACGACTGCCGCTGCAACGAAACCAACAAACCAGCAATTATCTTTTTGTAATCGACTGTAGGCTGTTTCAACTTGTCTGGCACCACATTGTCGATATTTTTAATAAAAACTATATCGCCATCGATGTCGTTCAAGTTTTCGATGAGTGCGCCGTGACCGCCCGGACGGAACAAAATGCTGCCATCTTTCAGGCGGAAAGGTCTGTTTTCGGCATCGGCAGCAATGGTATCGGTCGAGGGTTTCTGCTCCGAAAAAGTTACCTCGAATTTTATTCCAAAACGCTTTTCATATTCGGGCAACGATGCGCGCAAATGCTGCTCAAACAGCGCGCGATGCTCGGCCGAAACGGTGTAGTGAATGCACGCACGCCCTTCGACTGTGGCATAGAGCGCACCCTCAACCAAATGCTCCAAAAATGGCGTGCGCACCTCGTTCGGATAGCGATGAAATTTGAGCAAACCTTTTGGCAATGCACCATAATTCATGCCTTTCGGCTCGAGAAGTATCGACACCACATCTTTGTAACGATGTTCTGCTACCAATTCAGCAGCAGTGCGACCCTCGTTTTTTAAACAGGCGGCATTCAATTCGCCGATAAAGGCAAAATTCTTCAAATTTGCGAAAAATTCCTTTTCAAAATCGGTCTGGGGCTCGTCGTGATCGCCATTCAAAAACTCAAACAGATTTTTAAACATGCGACTAGCAGCACCCGAAGCCGGAACAAACTTAACCACACGCCCCGAGCCAGCCAAATAGCCATTCCACGCCTCGATGGCAGCCGCAGCCTCATCCTGCGAAAGGCGCAAAAGCCCATTACCAACGGCCGCAGCCTGCTTTATCTGCAAATAGGGAAATCCGTCGACAAAACTTGCCAACTGACGCTCGGCCTGCTCAGGCGTAATGCCTTTAGCCTGCAACTGCTCTAAATCTTTTTCGGTAAACATATAAATTTTAGATTATCGCTGAACTCCAAAAGTACAACTTTTTTTCAAACTGAACAAAAGTAAAAAATATGTTTTATGGCATAATTTATCCGCACCAGCTCGTCTTTTGTCCTTTTTCTTTTGTCTTTATTCTTTACTCTTTACTCCTACCTGTAAATCTCATTCAAAATTGCCGCCAAATGCAATCCACCTAGCATCAGACTACTTTCCCACATATTTTTGAACTGATAGATGTAGTTGTAAGGCTTTTCGGTGAGTGCCACATTAGCGTAGATTTGCTCGCCATTCTGCACCGTGCGCCATGCCCAATCTTTCACCTGCGATGGCTCAAAAGCGGCATATTCATAAGGCTGCGTGCGCATAATGTGGTCGGTATATTCGGTGTAACTCAGTTTCTGCCCATCGATGAGCGCATCGTCCCAAAGTGCATGCAAATTTGTAGGTCTTCCAAACCATTTTATTTTGATGCTGTTTCCGCCGCGATCTTCGGGATGTCCCATGTGCATCGGACAGTGAATATCGCCCACAATGTGAATGAGATAACGCAGCGCAATGGTGTCGTTTTTGTCGTTTTTCAGGCGATCAATCAAGTAATAAATGCGATAAACAGCCTGACCGCGATCGGTGAGCATTGCTACACTGTCGAATTCGGTGCGTGTAAGCCCCGCCTCGAAGTTATTGTAGTGCCAATCGCTAAATTCCTTAAAGTCGGGATTACTTTTGATAAAATCGCCCCAATTTGCCTCCATGGCAATGGTGCTGCCACCAAGCACTGCAACTATCTGTTTTTGCGCTTTTTTTGTCAGATTGCGCTGCGCCACTTCGCCAATAATGCGGTGACCTTCGAGCCCCCACGCACAAGCCAACAACGGCACACACAACAAAAACGAAAGAAAAATTCCTTTTTTCATGGTAAAATAATTTTGCTTTGCAAAGATACAAAATTAGTCGATAACTTGATAAGTTTATGGCATTTTGTCCTTATTCCTTGCTCTTTATACCACAAAAAATAAGGCGAACCGCCTTTTTGTCGATTCGCCTTATCGCGTTTGCGATTGTACTTCGTTCGGTCAACGAATACCTTCTTGTAGCAAATTGCGTGTCCAAATGCCGCAATCTCCTCTTCTCTGCTCTTCTTGCGCACCAACTTCAAAGCCAGCAACGCATCATTTTTCTTTCGTTTCATAGTTTCGTTTTTTTCCTTTAGATGAATTTTGGAGGTAAAAAATCGCCCACCAACCGCAATCGGTTGGCAGGCGACTACAGTTCACAAATTTCGTGCAAAATTATTTCACGAGAGCTGCAAATTCCTCATCTTCAGCGTAAGCCAAGAACTCAACGTCTTTAGCGGCTTTTGCTTTCAAATCGGCATTTGCCTCGATGGCTTTCTTCAAGTTCGAAATCACAGCAGCGCGGTCGTTTTGGCGAGCGGCTACAATGGCCAGCAAATAACTTGTTTTAGCATTTGGAGCCTCAACGCTTTCGAGAACCGAACGAGCACCAGCATAGTCTTTAGTCAAGATTTTGGCCAGAGCTGCGTTGTTGGTTTTAGCAGCGCCAAACAGTTCAACGGCTTTGTCGTATTCGGCACGGCGAATAGCAATCACACCATTGGCAATGTTCAGGTCGTCGCCTACGCCACCAGCGTTTCCGAAGTATTCTTCAGCTTTAGCTTCGTCGCCTTTGGCCAGAGCTACAATGCCACAGTTGAAATTTACAGCAGCATTTTTCGATTCAATCTCGTGTGCTTTTTCGAATGCACGACCAGCAGCGTCAATGTCGCCTTGCTCGTAACGAACCACACCAAGGTTATTGAATCCGCGGTAGTCGCCAGAGTGAAGCTCGGTAACTTTGGTGTAGATTTCAGCTTTGCGGTCGAGGTCGTTGGTCAGAGTAGCAGCGTAGAGCAGCTCTTCGAGCGACAGAGTGTCGGGATTTGCTTTAGCAACCGAGTCAATTTCGGCATCGCTGCGACCGATAACATCAATCGACAGAACCATTTTCGAACGACGCAGTTGTGGCAGAATTTCGTCGGAAATAGTTTTGTATGCAGCCGACAGATTTTTAATTTCAGCCTCGCGCTGTTCTGGATCATTGTACATTTTCAACACGCGGAGAATAACCTCTTTGTCTTGAATGTTCGATTCTTCCATCAATTTCTGGAAACCTTCCCAGTCTTGAGCAGTGAATTTGCTATCGATTGTAACGTTGGCTTTCAGTTTTTTCAACTCTTTGTTGATAAACTTCTGCGATGCTTTGTCGCGTTTGTCGGCCAATTTTTCGTTCAACTCAACACCACCATCTGGCGAAGCGTACGAAGCAATTTCCAACTGTTTCATTTCCAGATTAGCAGCTTTGTTAGCCTCGTCAATGCGTTTTGTGAGGGCAACTACAGCGTCGCTCTTAATCTCCGAGTTGCGCACTTCCGATTGTTGAATCAAGAATTTGATTTCGGCCTCTTGCTTCTCTTCGATGATGCGTTGGAAGTTGTCTTTCTCAATTTTTGCATTCACATCGCCTGGCTCAACAGCCACCAACAGCGGAGTGATGTTCACGCCATCAGCTACTTTGATTGGATCGATGGTAAACGATTTTTTACCAAGTGTACCTTTCACTTCGAGCCAAAGTTCAGAGCTTTCCATTGCTGGATCGTAGTCGAATTTGGCAACTTGTGTGTACTGACCACCAACTTTGTATTTGATTACTTCGTTGTTCTGGCCTTTCACTTTTTCGCCTTGGTAGGTTACAGGATCGGCTTCGAAAGTAGCATCCGATGTTTTCGATTTCAACACGGGAGTTACAGTCATCACCATTTTTTTCTGGAAATACTTCACAGGAAAAGTACCATCGATGGTAACCTCAATTTTCCCAGCGTGCGACTCCAGTGGGTTCACGCTCACCTTAAGATTGTCGACGAATGTCTTAGGCGGCTTGCAGGCAAACAGCACCAAAACGGCTGCAGCTAGCGTCAAAACAATAGCTTTTTTGTTCATGATGAAAAATTTAAAGGGGTTTATACTATTTTTCTATTTTACAAAAGGCAAAATTACAATTTCTTTGCGTGAAATTGCCTTTTTTTCTCAAAAAAAATTCACTTTATCATTTTGATGTTGATAATTAGTTGAAAATCAAATTTTTATACCAACTATCAAAACGAAAAAAAAGGTGTATTTTTGCAGTGGAATTTCTAAAAAAACGCAGATTTGAACCAATTTTTAGCCACACTCACGCCCAAAAAAGTGCTTAACTTGCTGAAAAATAGAGTAAGTTTTGCGCTGTCGCTCGCAACAAAACGGGGTAGAGTGGCAGGTGCGCCTGTGTCGCTCTCGGTGGAGCCAGCGGCAGTGTGCCAACTACATTGTCCCGAATGTGTGCTGGGTGCTGGCCGCCTTGTGCGAAAAAATCGCTACCTCGATTTCGATACATTCAAATCTGTAATCAACCAAAACGCCGACACACTCTGCTACCTGATGCTCTATTTTCAGGGCGAACCATTTCTCGCTCCAAAAATTTTTGAAATGATTCGCTATGCCACCGAGCGAGGCATCTACACAGCCACATCGACCAACGCACAAAACATCGACAGCGAAATGGCCGAAAAAATTGTGCTTTCTGGTTTGAAACATCTGATAATTTCTCTCGATGGAACCACACAAAAGTCATACGAACGCTACCGCCGCGGAGGAAAACTGCAAAATGCGATCGATACCATCGGTTTTATCAACCACGCCAAACAAAAATTGTCGATAAATACGCCAGAAATTGAGTTGCAGTTTGTGGTTTTCAGCCACAACGAAAACGAAATCGACGATTTTCTCCGATTAAAACATCAATTAAATGTTCAAAAATGTTCGGTGAAAACGGCACAAATTTACGATTTTGAGGAAAAAACGGATCTGATACCGAAAAATCCAAAATTCAGTCGCTACACATATAAAAATGGTGTGTGGCAATTGAAACACGCGCAGCACAATTTTTGCTTGCGTCAGTGGCAAGGCGCAGTTGTTACAAGCGATGGCGATGTAGTGCCTTGCTGTTTCGATAAAAATGCTGATTACAAGTTTGGAAATTTGCACGATACTGATTTCAAAAACATTTGGCAGGGTAGTGCAGCCAACAAATTTCGCCAGCAAATTCTTACGAATCGACATAACATTGGCATTTGCCAAAATTGTACGGAGTGAAAACTGACTTTTGCGCCATTTCATCGGCAAAATTCTATGGTTGTGAACTCAACAACTAGATTATATTATTCTTATTTTTAAAAAATAAAATATGATGATTATATTTGCTTGTTGAAAGTTGGAATAAAGTTTGCAAAAAGTTGATTTTCACCCATTTCATCGAAAAAAATTCGGTTAGTAACGCGGTTGATAACTTTCAAAATTTTATAGTCGAATGTTCATTGTTCTACGAATAATTTCGATATACAATTTCATTTTTCAAATTTGCAATCCTAACTTTTCAATTTTTGCTAGAAACAAGTAACAAGTTTTCAACAGGTTATTTACACTGTTTATACTGTCGCTATTTTTTTGTAATTTTGCGCTTTATTTTTCAAAAACGATGACTTTCGAGTACGATGTTATAGTGGTTGGTGCTGGTCATGCAGGCTGTGAGGCGGCTTGTGCTGCGGCTAACATGGGTTCGCGCACGCTGCTCATCACCATGGATATGAACAAAATTGCACAGATGAGTTGCAATCCAGCCGTTGGTGGAATAGCTAAAGGTCAGATAGTCAGGGAGATAGATGCTCTTGGCGGTCAAATGGGCTTAGTTACTGACGCTACTGCCATTCAATTTCGTATGCTCAATCGCTCGAAAGGTCCTGCCATGTGGAGTCCGCGTTCGCAGAGCGATCGTATGAAGTTCATAGCAAAATGGCGCGAAGTGATAGATCATACGCCAAATCTTCATGTTTGGCAAGACACGGTTACTTCGCTACATATTAAAGATGGTGTAGTCTGTGGTTGCCACACGCTGATGAATGTTGATTTTACCGCAAAAAGTGTGGTACTTACAAACGGCACTTTTCTGAATGGATTGATGCATATTGGGCGCACGCAGATTAAAGGCGGACGCATTTCGGAGCAAGCATCGTACGGACTTACTGAGCAGTTAAAAATGGCAGGTTTTGTTACTGATCGTATGAAGACTGGTACGCCTGTCCGCCTGAATGGTAATACCATCGATTTTTCGAAAATGGTAGAGCAGCAGGGCGACGACGATTTTCATCGTTTTTCATTTTTACCTTCATCGAAGAGAATTTTGCGTCAGCGTAGTTGTTGGATTACCTATACTAATGTTAAAACGCACGCTATTTTGCGCAGTGGTTTGAAGGATTCACCCCTTTATAATGGACAAATTCGCAGCATTGGTCCGCGCTACTGTCCGAGTATAGAGACTAAAATTGTAACTTTTGCCGACAAAGAGCAGCATCAACTTTTTCTGGAACCTGAAGGCGAAACCACGCAAGAGTACTATTTGAATGGCTTTTCTTCATCATTGCCAATCGATATTCAATTTGCTGCGCTCAAAACTATTCCTGGTTTGGAACATGCCGAGGCTTATCGTCCTGGTTATGCTATTGAATATGACTTTTTCGATCCAACGCAATTGAACCATACGCTCGAAACTAAATTATTGAAAAATCTATTTTTTGCTGGTCAAATAAATGGCACAACTGGTTACGAGGAGGCGGCTGGTCAAGGTCTTATTGCTGGAATAAATGCTCACTTAAAAGCTCATGGCGATGCTGAATTTACTCTTCAGCGCGACGAGGCTTATATTGGTGTACTTATCGACGATTTGGTTACGAAAGGTGTTGATGAGCCATATCGCATGTTCACTTCGCGTGCCGAGTATCGTATTCTTCTTCGTCAAGATGATTCCGACCGCCGTTTGACTGAAAAGTCGTATCGAATTGGATTGGCTACAAAAGAGCGTTATGATTTAATGCGTTCAAAATACGATGCTGTTGATTCGTTAATCGAATTTTCTCGTTCGTATCTTGTAAAAATGAACGATGTAAATCCGTATCTTGAGCAGCAGGGTGAAGTGCTTTTGCGTCAGTCGGGTCGTCTTTACGATATTTTACTTCGTCCGCAATTGAATATTGAAATCTTACGAAAGTTACTTCAGGAATTTGAATCGTTCGTTTCTAAAATAGAACCTGATCGTTGCGATGAAATTCTTGAGGCTGCCGAGATTGAAATAAAATATGCAGGTTATATTGAGCGCGAAAAACAGGCTGCTGAAAAACTGCATCGTTTGGAAGATATCAAGATTGAAAATCGATTTAAGTATTCCGAAATTCTTTCGCTTTCGACCGAGGCGCGTCAGAAACTTGAAAAGATAAATCCTAAAACAATAGGGCAGGCGAGTCGCATTCCGGGAGTTTCGCCAAACGATATTAGTGTGCTGCTTATTTTATTAGGTCGCTAATGTTCCACGTGGAACAAAATTAGAATTATAAATTTCAAAAATAAAATGTTCCATGTGGAACAATTAAAGAAAAATAGTATGACAATTGAAGAGGTAAAAAAGGAAATTCGCGATGTAAAAGATTTTCCAATCAAAGGAATTGTGTTTAAGGATTTGACTACTGCGTTCAAAAATCCTGATTGTATGCACTTTTTTGAGGACGAAATGTATCGTCTTTATAAGGATTGTGGCATCACAAAAGTGATTGGAATTGAGTCACGCGGATTCATTATGGCGCCTGTGTTGGGTAATAGATTGGGTGTTGGTTTTGTTCCGATACGCAAAAAAGGAAAACTTCCTGCCGAAACCATCGAAATTAGTTACGCTAAAGAATATGGTGTCGATATTATTCAACTGCACAAAGATGCGCTCACACCCGACGATGTGGTGCTAATTCACGACGATCTTTTGGCAACTGGTGGCACCATGAAAGCAGCGTGCGATTTGGTGCGTAAATTTGGAGTAAAAAAAATCTATGTGAATTTCCTCGTCGAACTCGATGCTTTGAAAGGGCGCGAAAAGTTCGATTCCGACGTAAAAGTTGACTCGCTAATTCACTATTGATATATCAAAAAAAATTCCGATGAAAGCGCAGAATTTTCAGTTTTGCGCTTTCGCTGTTTTTGTAAATTGATGATAATAAAAAAAGTTGTAATTTTGTGCTGATGAACGACGCACTTAAAAATAAAATTGCCTCACTTCCACATTGCCCTGGTGTGTATCAGTATTTCAACGACGAGGGTGTGATAATTTATGTGGGAAAAGCCGTAGATCTTAAGCGGCGCGTGTCGTCGTATTTCAATAAAGAGCACGATTCGGTAAAAACAAATATGCTTGTTCGCCACATTGTCGATCTGAAATATATTGTGGTGAATTCGGAAAATGAAGCGCTTCTGCTCGAAAATAATCTGATAAAAAAATATCAGCCGCGCTATAACATTTTGCTGAAAGATGGCAAAACATATCCGTGGCTTTGCATCACACGCGAGGAGTTTCCACGAGTTTTCAAAACCCGCCAAGTGATGCGCGGCGCCGACTATTATGGTCCGTATAGTTCGGTGTGGACGCTCGACGCATTGCTCGAACTTATTCACGAACTTTATCCTGTGCGCACATGCCGACTGCCGATTACAAAAACCGCCATTTCATCGGGAAAATTTAAGGTATGCCTGCAATATCACATCAAAAATTGCATGGGTCCATGCGTTGGTTTGCAGTCGGCCGAAGAGTATCGAAAAATGATCGATGAAATCGTACAGATTGCAAAAGGAAATAGTCATGCCATAACGGGCTATTTGCTCGATGAAATGGCGCAATTGAGTAAAGAGATGCGTTTCGAAGAGGCACAACAGTTGAAACTGAAATACGATGCCATTGTAAAATATCAAACAAAAACTGTCATCACCACCACGCACGACGATAATATCGATGTTTTTGGCTACGATTCCGACGAAAATTCGGCTTATATAAGCATTCTTAGAATTGCGAAAGGCTCTATAGTTCAAGGACTTACCATAGAATATCAGAAAAAAATGGACGAGCCAGACGCCGAAATTCTAACGCTTGGCATTTTGGAACTGCGTCAGCGTTTGCACAGCGAATCTAAAACTTTGGTTTTACCATTTTTGCCCGATTCCATCGACGAAAATCTTACTTTGATAGTTCCGCAGCGTGGCGACAAAAAGAAATTGCTCGACCTTGCACAGCAAAATGTGCGGCAATATAAAGTGGACAAATATAAGCAAGCTGAAAAACTGAATCCCGATCAGCGCATGACGCGGCTGCTTGATTCGCTGCAAAAACTGCTGCAACTTCCTGCCATGCCGCTGCACATCGAATGTTTCGACAATTCGAACATTAGCGGTAGCGATGCGGTGGCTGCGTGCGTGGTTTTCAGAAAAGCCAAACCGAGCAAAAAAGAGTATCGCACTTTCAACATCAAAACCGTGGAAGGTCCCGACGATTACGCTTCGATGCGCGAAGTGGTGCGGCGGCGTTACACTCGCATGGTGGCTGAGGCTGAGCCGTTGCCGCAACTGATAATTGCCGATGGTGGCGTAGGTCAGATGGATTCTATTCGGCAAGTGGTGGAGGACGAACTTGGGCTCCAAATTCCGATTGCGGGCTTGGCAAAAAATGACAAACACCGCACGGCCGAGTTGCTTTATGGTTTTCCGCCAAAGCAAGTTGGACTTTTGCCAACCGATCCGCTTTTCAAATTTCTTACGCAAATTCAGGACGAAGTTCACCGTTTTGCCATTGCTTTTCACCGAAATAAACGCAGCAAACGGCAGACTGCATCTGAACTTGATGGCATTCGTGGTATTGGCGAGAAAACAAAAACCGACCTTTTGCGACATTTCAAAAGTGTGAAACGCCTCTCGTTGGCCTCGGAAGATGAAATTGCTAAAATTATCGGAACTGCCAGAGCATCAGCGGTTTACGCGCATTTTCACAAATTGGGTAATGAGTAGAGAATAAGTAGAAAAGCTTGTCTTGTTTATTTATTTTGAAATTTTTTGTATATTTGCAGCAAAATTTGGAGCAAGATTATGAAGAAGAAAGTAAGGAAATATGATGATAAAATTGCCGATGAAATGGCAGTTTGCGACGATTTTTCGTTACCAAAAAAACTCTCAAAAATCGGTGAATACTGGAAAAGAACTGGTAAAAATATCATCGAGGGTGTTGAAATTGTCGATATGCGGGCAGTTTTGAAGTGATTATGCAGTATTATCTCGACACGAATATTCTTGCTTTTTTGCTTACAAATAAAGATTCGATAAGCGGAAAGGTTGAAAATATTTTGTCGAATTACGAAAATGTTTTGCTCACTTCGTCGGTTTGTGTGATGGAGTTGATACACCTTTTTCAGATTGGAAAGTTAAGAAAAAGGGATTTTGATGTAAGTTTTGTTCTCGATAAAATCGCAGAATTTAATATTGCGATTAAATCGGTTCAGGAACAGCATCTTCAAACAATGTCGGAATTGCAATGTTTTCAAGATCACACCGATCCGAATGATAGATTGATAATTTCGCAAGCAATTACTGATAAAATTCCGCTGATTAGTAGCGACAGAAAATTTTCAAAGTATCGTGATTTGAATTTCATTTTCAATGAACGATAAAATCGTGCTAGTTGCTATAAAAAGTTGACCTAATAAAATTTAAACCTAAAAAGTTGATATTCAAGATGTTACGCGCATTTTCACCAAAATTTGAGCGCGTGAGAATCGAATATTTTGAAGCATTTGGCTAGACGGTCACAAAAAATTGCACTCTTTTAGGGTGAAAATCGAAAAAAATTGCGAAAAAATTTGTGAGTGTCAAAAAGTTGTAGTAATTTTGCAGCCGATAAGTTGCGTGAGAGGGGGCTTGACAAAGTCCCCTCCGCTGTTGTAAAAATAGAGCATTTTATGATCGACAAAAATCTGATTGAAAAAATTGTTACCGAGCGTTTGGTTCAGACCGATTGCTTTTTGGTGGAAATAAGTGTATCGCCCGCCAACGAGATAGTGGTGGAAATTGACAGCGAAACTGGCGTCGATGTCGATTTTTGTGCAGAACTGAGTCGCGCCATCGAGGCACAGCTCGACCGCGATGTGGAAGATTTTTCGCTCGAGGTTGGTTCAGCAGGCATCACCTCGCCATTCAAAGTGCTGGCACAATATCAGAAAAATGTTGGCAACGAGGTAGAACTGCTCACCAAAGATGGTCGCAAACTTACGGGCATTCTTTCGCGCGCCGAGACAGACGGTTTCGATGTGGAAATAAAGAAAATGGTGAAGCCCGAAGGCGCAAAACGAAAAGTGGAGCAGACCGAAACACTCACTTTTGGCTACGACAATGTGAAATTTGTTCGCCCAACGCTCGATTTTTAGGAATAAATAATAAATCTACAAAATAATTAACAAAACAAAAATTGTTATGGCAAAAAAAGAGAATGTCACCAATTTGATTGACACATTTGCTGAGTTCAAGGAGTTGAAAAACATCGATCGTTCGACTATGGTATCCATTTTGGAAGAGTCGTTCAGAAATGTGATTACCAAGATGTATGGCTCCGACGCAAACTACGACGTCATTATCAACCCCGACCGTGGCGACTGCGAGATTTATCGCAACCGTGTGGTTGTGGCCGACGACGCAGTGGAAGACCCTAACACGCAGATTTCGTTGAGCGAAGCCAAAAAAATCGACGAGGACTACGAGTTGGAAGAAGAGGTTACCGACAAAGTGGACTTCATGAAATTTGGTCGTCGTATGGTGTTGAACCTGCGCCAAATTTTAGCATCGAAAATTCTTGATATTCAGAAAGATGCGCTCTATTCGCAATACAAAGAGTTGGTTGGCCAAATAGTAACTGGCGAGGTTTATCAGGTTTGGAAACGCGAGGTTTTGTTGCTCGACGAAGACGGCAACGAAATGCTGCTGCCGAAAGAGAGTCAGATTCCAACCGACTTTTTCCACAAAAATGATGTGGTTCGCGCCATTGTTGACCATGTTGACAATGCCAACAATAATCCGAAAATCTACCTTTCGCGCACATCGCCCGAATTTTTGAAGGCTTTGTTCGAGATGGAAGTGCCCGAAGTACATGATGGATTGATTACCATTCGCAAAATTGCTCGTATTCCTGGCGAGAGAGCCAAAGTGGCTGTCGAGTCGTACGACGAGCGCATCGATCCAGTAGGCGCTTGCGTAGGAGTGAAAGGCGCTCGCATTCACGGCATTGTGCGTGAGTTGCGCAACGAAAACATCGACGTAATCAACTACACAAACAACCTTGGATTGTTCATTTCGCGCGCACTGTCGCCCGCAAAAATCTCGACCATCGAATTCGATCACGAAAGCAAGCGCGCAAGCGTTTATCTGAAACCCGAAGAGGTGTCGCTGGCCATTGGTAAAGGCGGTTCGAACATTAAACTCGCTACCATGCTGACCGACTACACTATCGATGTTTATCGCGACGATGCTACGATTGACAGTGACGATATCTATCTGGACGAGTTCAACGACGAAATCGATCAATGGGTGATTGACGCACTGAAAAATATCGGTTGCGACACTGCAAAATCGGTATTGGCCGTTTCGCGCGAAGAGCTTATTCGTCGCACCGACTTGGAAGAGGAGACCATTGACGACGTCATTCGCGTTCTGAAATCAGAGTTCGAAGAAGATGCGCCAGTGGCCGATGCTCCTGCCGAAGATGCTCCAGCAGCGGAGTGATAACGCGCTGACAATCAGCGTACTACACACGAAAGCAACGTGGTTTTGCTATTCGTTTTTTTTGAGATAGAAAAAAGATTTTACTGACTTATAAATTTTTGGTATGGCACGATTAAAACAGGTAATGAACAAACTTGGCATTGGCTCGTCCACAGTGCTCGACTTTTTTGAGAAGAAAGGCATTAAGATGGAGGACAATCCCAATCTGAAACTGACCGAAGAGCAAGAGCAAATGCTGATAGAGGCTTTCGGTAGCGACGAAATTAAGAAACAAGAAGCAGATCGTTTGACGCAGCAGCGCCTCGAGAAGGAGCGCGAAAAAGAGCAGGAGAAAGAGCCTGTGGCTGAAGAGCCAGTTCCCGCAGTGGAAGAGCCGAAACCTGCGCCTGTGGAGGCGAAAAAGGAGGAGGAAAAACCTCAGCCCGTTGCGCCGCAAGCGGAAGAACCTGCGCCTGTTGTGATCGATGAGCCAGCACCCGAACCTGCGCCAGCAGAGGTCGAAATGCCCGTTGTAGAGGCGGAAAAGCCAGAGACTGCAGCCGAGGAAAAATCGGAAGAAAAAGTCGAAGACGAGGTTTACAGACGCCCCATTGACGACATGTCGAAAAACTTGAAAATAACGGGTAAAATCGACCTCGATACGCTGAACACTTCGACCCGTCCTGCCAAAAAACAGAAAGACGAAAAACACCATCAGCAGTCGCAAAATCAGAAACAAAATCAGCCTAAACAACAGGCCGAGAAACCTGCAAAACAGCCTGAGAAGGTCGCTGAAAAGCCTGCTGAAACGGAAGTTTATCGCACAGCCATACCACAACTAAACGGTCCGCACACTGTTGGAAAAATAGAGTTGACGGACACCAATTCGGGCGGCGGACGCAAAAAACGCAAACGCATTGGTAAAAATGAGCGTGTCGATATCAGCAAAGAGTACCGCAACAGTGGCAATAACAACAATGGTGGAGCCAATAGCAAACGCGGCGGAAAACGCGGATTGCATGTGGCCAATGTGAGCGAAGAAGATGTAGCACAGCAGATTAAAGAGACGCTGGCTCGCCTGACAGAAAATAAGCGCAGCAACAAAAAATCGGCGGACTACCGCAAAAATAAGCGCGAAGCCGTGGCTCAGCGCCAACAGGAGCAAGAGGAGGCCGAACAGCGCGAGGCTGGTGTACTGAAACTGACCGAATTTGTAACGGCCAACGACCTTGCAACCATGATGAATGTGCCTGTAACAAAGGTCATTCAAACCTGTTTCAATCTTGGCTTGTTTGTTTCGATAAACCAACGACTCGATGCCGAAACTATCAACATTGTGGCTGACGAATTTGGTTTCAAAACCGAATTTGTGAGTGCCGATGTGGCGCATGCCATCGAAGAGGAGGCCGATAAACCCGAAGATCTTATGTCGCGTCCGCCAATCGTTACGGTGATGGGTCATGTGGACCATGGTAAAACATCGTTGCTCGACTATATTCGCAAATCGAATGTGATTGCGGGCGAAGCGGGCGGCATCACACAGCACATTGGCGCTTACAATGTGACGCTCGACGACGGAAGGCACATCACTTTCCTCGATACGCCAGGTCACGAAGCATTCACCGCCATGCGCGCTCGTGGTGCAAAAGTTACCGATATTGCCATTATCATAGTGGCTGCCGACGATGGTGTGATGCCGCAAACCGTCGAGGCCATCAACCACGCATCGGTGGCTGGCGTGCCTATTGTTTTTGCTATCAACAAAGTGGATAAACCAAACGCCAATCCTGAAAAAATAAAGGAAGAATTGGCAAATATGAACTATTTGGTCGAAGATTGGGGCGGAAAATATCAGTCGCAAGACATCTCGGCCAAACAGGGCATTGGTGTGAAAGAGTTGCTCGATAAAGTGCTGCTCGAGGCCGAAATGCTCGATTTGAAAGCCAATCCAAACCGCAAAGCCACTGGTTCGGTCATCGAATCGACTTTGGATAAAGGTCGTGGCTACATTGCTACCGTGCTGGTGAACAATGGCACGCTGCGTGTTGGCGATATTGTGTTGGCAGGAACGGCTTATGGTCGTATCAAAGCCATGTTCAACGAACGTAATCAGCGCATTAAATCGGCAGGACCAGCCGAACCAGTTATTATTCTTGGCTTGAATGGCGCACCGCAAGCAGGCGATAACTTCAATGTGTTCGACGAAGAACACGAGGCACGCGACATTGCCGCTCGCCGCGAACAGTTGGCACGCGAACAGAGCCTGCGCACTTCTAAACACTTGACTTTGGAGGAACTTGGTCGTCGTCGCGCTTTGGGCGATTTCCACGAACTGAATGTGATTGTGAAAGGCGATGTGGACGGTTCTATCGAGGCATTGAGCGATTCGCTGATAAAACTCTCGACGCCAGAAGTTCAGGTGAACGTCATTCACAAGGCGGTTGGTCAAATATCTGAATCGGATGTGATGTTGGCTGCAGCGTCGAATGCCATCATCATTGGTTTCCAAGTGCGCCCGTCGGCCGATGCTCGCAAGGCTGCCGAGCGCGAAGAGGTTGATATTCGCCTCTACTCAATCATCTACGACGCCATCGAGGAGTTGAAAGCCGCCATGGAAGGTCTGCTTTCGCCCGAGATTAAAGAGGAGATCACTGCTACGCTCGAAATTCGTGAAACATTCAAGATTAGTAAAGTCGGAACCATTGCGGGTTGTATGGTGAAAGAGGGCAAGATAAACCGCACCAACAAAGTGCGCCTCATTCGCGATGGCATTGTGATTTACACTGGCGAATTGGCGTCGCTCAAGCGCATGAAAGACGATGTGAAAGAGGTTTCGAGCGGCTTTGAATGCGGTTTGAATATTGCCAACTACAACGATATAAAAGTTGGCGACATAGTCGAAGGCTTCGAGCAAATAGAGGTGAAAAAGAGCCTGTAAGAAAACTCGTTTGTAAGCGTTTTGCATCGTTCAAGATGTGAAATAAAAGAATGTAGGGGCGTGCCACGGCGCGTCCCTACATTCTTCTAACTGATAATTATCTGATTACCAAATTCTTGCGCGTTTTTCTGGAGCAAGATACATGGCGTTGCCCTCGTGCAGTTGCCATGTGTCGGCAAAGGCGTCGATGTGGGGCAGAGTGCCGTTCACGCGCCAGCGACCGAGCGAATGTGGGTCTTCTTTCACACGGCGCAAAATCTCTTCGTCGCGCGTGTTGTTTGCCCAAACACCTGCGTAGGCCAAGAAGAAACGCTGTTCGGCGGTGAAACCATCCATCACCTCTTCAATTTTTCCTTCGGCTTTTGCTTTTTGCAGTGCCACGAACGACACATTCAAGCCGCCATTGTCGGCAATATTTTCGCCCAGCGTGAATGTGCCATTTGCAAATACACCTGGCAAAACTTCGATGTTATCGAAATAGTCGACCAGCACTTTGGTTCTTGCCTCAAAATTGACGGCATCGCTCTCGCTCCACCAATTGTTCAGGTTGCCCTCTTTGTCGTAGTTGCGCCCTTGGTCGTCGAATCCGTGAGTCATCTCGTGTCCAATAACCACGCCAATGGCACCATAGTTCACTGCATCGTCGGCATTCATATCGAAGAAAGGCGGTTGTAGAATGCCAGCAGGGAAGCAAATTTCGTTGGTGCTTGGGTTGTAGTAGGCATTTACGGTTTGTGGTGTCATATACCACTCGGCTGGGTCGGTTGGCTTGCCAATTTTCGACATGGCATATTCCGTTTCGAAGCGTTCCACACGCTCGATGTTTGCAAAAAATCCATCTTCAGGATTGATATTGAGTGCGCCATAGTCGCGCCACTTGTCGGGATAACCAATTTTCACGGTGAAAGCAGCCAATTTGTCGAATGCTTTTTGTTTAGTGCTGTCGGCCATCCAAGTGTTGGCGGCAATGCGCTCGCGCAGTGCATCTTGCAGATTTGCTACAAGGTGAAGCATGCGTTCTTTGGCTTTTGGAGGAAAATATTTCTCCACATACATCTGACCAACTGCCTCGCCCATCGAACCATCGACCACGGCAACCATGCGTTTCCAGCGGGCTTTGTTCTCCTGTTTGCCCGACAATACGCGACCGAAGAAATCGAAATTGGCGTTCACAAAATCGTCGCTCAAGAAGGCGGCCGCACCGCTAATGTAGTCGCATGCTATGTAGGCTTTCAGCACATCGAGGTCGGCTTTTTCGATGATGCCGCTCAATGCCTTTTGATATTCTACCTGACCGATATTCACCGAGTCTATTGCGCCCAAACCGATGGTTTTCATATAGGCTTTCACATCGATGGCGGGGCAGAGTGCCTGCCATTGGTCAACACTCATCAAGTTGAAGGTTTTGTACGGATCGCGCGATGTCTCTTTGTCCATAAATGCTTTGGCCAATTCAGTTTCAAACGCCAAAATGCGTTGTGCCATCTGGTCAGCGTCGATGTTTGCCACCTTGTCGTAGCCCGAAAGGCGCATCAATTTGCCAAGCAGCACCAGATATTGCGCACGAATGTTTTGCATCTGCTCGTTGTCGTCGAGGTAATAGTCGCGGTCGCTAAACAAGCCCGACTGCCAAACCCATGCAATGCATTGGCGGCTGTCCATGGGATTTGCCTCGCCAAACACACCAAACAGCGGAGCTGCTACGCCATCGGCAGCCAGTTGTGCCAATTGTGCGGTGAGCTCATCTTTGCTCTGCATGGCGGCAATGTGTTGCAAGCGAGGTTGCAGCGGCGTTGCACCAGCCGCTTCGATGGCTACAGTGTCCATACCCATGCGGTAGAGATCGCCAATTTTTTGCGCCACGCTGCCTTTTTCATTCTTTTTCTCCGAAAGCTCGGTAATCAAGCCTTTCAACTGCTCTTGGTTGTTCTCGGCCAACTGGTCGAAGCTGCCATAGCGCGAATATTCGGCTTTGAGCGGATTTTTCGCCATCCAGCCTCCGCAGGCGTACTGATAAAAATCTTCCGTTGGCGATGCCGTGGTGTCCAAATTGTCGAACTGCACGCCCGAGGTCAACTTGCCGTTGCCACACGATGTAGCAACAAGTGCACTTCCAATCATAACTGCACTAACTAATTTTTTCATTTTACTTTTATTTTGAGATTGATTTTACTCTTAGAAATTGCGCTGCAAAGTAACGCTTTTTATTTCGTATTTCAAAATTTTTTTATCGAAAAACGATAAAATTTCTTATGTGGAAAATATTCGCTACTTTTGCACAAAGCAAAAATCAGACCATAATGGGCAAAAATAAGCTGAAGAAATTCGCCGAAATGGAGACTTTCGCGCACGTTTTTCAACTGTCGTACAACGAGTTAGCTGCTGGCGCCACCTTTCCGATGCGAGGACGCTGGCATAACGATTTTTTCAAAAACGATAACCCGATAACGCTCGAACTAGGCTGCGGGCGCGGCGAATACACGGTGCAGTTGGCGCAAAAATTCCCCGATTGCAACTTCGTCGGCATCGATTTGAAAGGGGCGCGCATGTGGACTGGTGCCAAGCAGGTGCAAGAACTTGGACTTACAAATGCCGCTTTTCTGCGCACTGGAATAAATGCCATTCAGCATTTTTTTGCGCCAAATGAAGTGCAGGAAATTTGGATCACATTCCCCGATCCGCAGATGAAAAAACTCGGGAAACGCCTTGTTTGCACCGATTTTCTGCGACTCTACAGCCAAATTCTTCCGAAGGGCGGCATCATCAATCTGAAAACCGACAGCAATTTTCTCTTCACCTACGCTGTGGCAGTGGCCGAATGCAACCAACTGCCCATTCTCTGCCGCAGCACCGACATTGGCCTCACGCACCCCGACGATGCGCTGCTCGCCATTCGCACGCACTACGAAACGCAATGGCTCGCTCGCGGCATTAGCATCAAATATTTACGCTTTGCAATAGAGCCAAAAACGGAGTGGAAAGAACCAAATATCGATATTCCTTTCGACGAATATCGCAGTTACGGACGCCAAAAACGCTCGTCGCTAAGCGCTGGAAAATAAAAAAACGGCTGTTTTTCAACATAAATGCCTCAATTTTGCAAAAAAATAGTTTTTGTAAATTATTGAAAATCAGCAAGTTGAGATTTTCTCAAAATTTTTTTGCAAAAAAGTTATCAACCAAAGAAAATAATTAGCTACCTTTGTGGGTGTATTACACAAAAATTTTTGTTTAACCTTTTAAAATCTCTTCGAAGATGAAAAAATTAGTTCTTTTCATGGCTGCAGCCGTTACGGTTGCTTTCGCTGCTTGCGGTAACAAAGAGTGCAACAAAGAAGAAGCTGCTGAAGAAGCTGCTCCAGTTGTTGAAGAAGTTGTTGTTGCTGAAGAAGCCGTTGTTGCTGATAGCGTAGTTGAAGCTCCAGTTGAAGAAGCTCCAGTTGAAGAAGCTCCAGCCGAGGTTGTTGCTGAATAATTCACCAACACTAACGACATCTGGCCTATTTCTGAAAAGAAGTAGGCCTTTTTGTTATTTGCAGATATTTCTGTACTTTTGCAGACCGATTTCGACCCTGAAAAATTAAAGATATAACAGAAAATGATCAGACTTGCCGTACCATCTGATAGCTGTTTGAAAGAAGAGAGCGTTCTGTTTCTGCAGCGCATTGGCATCGATTTGCCATCGCCGAATGGGCGCACACACGCATTGGCACGCAACTTTCCGCTCGAGGCACTGCTTGTGCCAGAGTCTGAACTGCCAGCATTGGTGGCTGGTGGCTGGTGCGATTTGGCCATCGTTGGCTCGCATCTGTTGCGCGAAAGCAAAGTAGAAGTCAAGTCGCTGCGCACGCTAAATATTGGGCGCCGCCGTTTGGTGATAGCCTCGCCCACGGGCAATCGCACGCCACACACATTGGCTACCGACATGCCAAACCTGCTCGCTTCACATCTGAAAAAAATGAACAGTCGTGCCAAAATAATCGCCAGTAATGCTGCTTGCACGCTGGCCGAAACGGGCATTGTCGATGCATTTTTCGCTGCACTCGACCCAACCGACCTCACCGAGGCACGCGGTTTGCAGATAATAGAAAAAGTTGGCGAAACGAGCGCAGTGCTCATTGCAGGACCGACATCGGAAATAAACGATGTGATAATCGACGAACTGCTGATGCGCATCGACTCTACGCAAAACGCCATGGGCAAAGTGCGTGTAACACTTCAGGTGCGCCGCGAACTATGCGATGCGCTGGTAAGTGTGATGCCAAGCATGCGCCGTCCGACTGTTTCGGCGCTCGACGACGAAAACAACATGGTGTGGAGCATTATGGACGAAGTGCGTTTTTGGGATGTGGCTGCCACGCTCAAAGAAAAAGGCGCAACCAACATTGTGGTGACTCGAGTGGAAAAAGTCATCTTCTAATGATTAAATAATTGAAAATTAAGTAATTAGATAAATAAAAAAAGTCTTATGCAAACAATTGACAAATTCAATTTCGCTGGAAAGAAAGCGATTGTCCGCGTCGACTTCAATGTGCCGCTGGACGAAAATGGTAACATCACCGACGATACCCGCATTCGTGGTGCGCTGCCTACTCTGAAAAAGATTTTGGCCGATGGTGGCGCTGTCATCATCATGAGCCACATGGGCAAACCCAAAGGCAAAGTGAACCCAAAAATGTCGCTCGGTCAGATTGTCGCTCCCGTATCGAAACAACTCGGTGTGGAGGTAAAATTTGCTCCCGATTGCGCCAAAGCCGCCGATGCCGCTGCCGCACTGAAACCAGGCGAGGCTCTGCTGCTCGAAAATCTTCGCTTCTATCCCGAAGAAGAGGGCAAACCTGTTGGAATAGAGAAAGAAGATCCTGCTTACGAGGCCGCTAAAAAAGAGATGAAAGCGCGCCAAAAAGATTTTGCAAAAACGCTTGCTTCGTATGCCGATTGCTATGTGAACGATGCTTTTGGCACGGCTCACCGCAAACATGCTTCGACGGCTGTGATTGCCGACTATTTCGATGCCGACAACAAAATGCTCGGCTATTTGATGGAGAAAGAGGTTGCTGCTGTCGATGCAGTGCTCAGCAACATCAAACGCCCATTTGTTGCCATCATGGGTGGCTCGAAAGTTTCGTCGAAAATTGGTATCATCGAAAATCTGCTTGGCAAAGTAGATAAATTGGTGCTTTGTGGCGGCATGACCTACACATTCTCCAAAGCTCACGGCGGCGAAATAGGCACTTCTATCGTTGAGATGGACAAACTCGATGTGGCTCTTGGCGTTGAAGAATTGGCAAAGAAAAATGGCGTAGAATTGGTGCTTGGCAGCGATTGCGTTGCTACCGACGGCCTCGATTTTGCCACTATGACGGTGAAACCTGGTTCTAAAATAATCAACTGCCCAGCCAACGCAGTTCCCGCAGGAATGGAAGGCGTAGATGCAGGTGCAGAGAGCCGCAAGGCTTTTGCTGAGGCAATCAAAGGCGCTAAAACCATTCTGTGGAACGGTCCTGCTGGCGTGTTCGAGTGCGACAAATTCTGCGACGGCTCGCGTGCCATTGGCGAGGCTATTGCTCAAGCCACAAAAGAGGGCGCATTCTCGCTCATCGGTGGTGGCGACTCGGTTGCTTGCGTCAACAAGTTTGGCTTGGCCGACCAAGTGTCGTACATCTCGACTGGCGGCGGCGCACTGCTCGAAGCCATCGAAGGCAAAGTGTTGCCTGGCATTGCTGCCATCAAAGGCGAATAATCTTTTCTAAAAAGATAAGTAAACTGAGGTGCAAAACTCTTGCATCTCAGTTTTTTTATACCTTATCGGGTCTAATTTTGGTGACTTTATAGGAAAAAAAGCGTGCAGAGAATTTTCTGCACGCCTGATTTTTTCTGAAAAAGTGGTTTATTCCACTACTCTGAAATTTTTCAATTCGTAGAGGGCTGGCAGTGCGCGTCCATTGCTGTTGTTGAACAGTCCGCGGTTGGTCCAGCCATCGATTATGCCCGTCCATTTGGCCTCGTTTTCTTCGGGGAACCAGTAGAAAAGTCCCGTAACTTGTTTGTAATTGCGCAGTCGGCTGACGAGTGCTTGGGTCATTTTGGCCTGACCAGCGGGTGTGGCGGGGTAGGTGGCGGTGAAGTCGTAGGTGGCGTCGCTCGGATACCAATTGTTGTAGTAGCCGTATTCCACTATCATCACCTTTTTGCTAGAAAATTTTTGTGCGAGCGAATTCAGCGTGGTGCAGAGCGCATCAATACTGCCGTGCCAATGCGGATAGTAGCTGAGTCCTATGATGTCGTAGTCAACTGAATTGCTGGCCATGCTTTGGTAGAACCAAGTTACGCGGTCAGTTTTTTGTGGGCGTTCGATGTGAAGCACAATTTTTGCGTTGGGGCAGCATTCGCGACAGGCTTTTCCAGCCGATTTCAGCAGGGTGGTGAAGTTGCTCATGTTGTCGGTGCTGCCGTCGGGCCAGAGCATGCCGCCAGTTATCTCGTTGCCTGTTTGAATATAGTCGGGCGTGCAGCCAGCGGCGTTCAGTGTGTCGAGAACGCCTTTGGTGTAGTCGTAGATTTTTGCAGTTAACTCGCTGAATGTGAGGTCTTTCCACGCTGCTGGTTTGGTTTGTTTCACGGGGTCGGCCCAACCATCGGAGTAGTGGAAATCGAGCATAAATTGGAAGCCTGAAGCCTTAATTTTCTTGGCGAAATTCAGCACATAGTCAAGGTCTTGGCACGAGTCGCTCTTGGTGTTTGGGTTCACAAATAGTCGTACTCGAATGCAGTTGAATTTTTGGTCGGCAAAGAGTGTGAGTGGTTCCACGGTTTTGCCCAACGTGTCGCGATAGACGGCTTTGGCCTGTTCGTAGCGCGGCAGCAGCGACAGGTCAGCCCCCAAAATGAGCGATTCGTCGTATTCGGGCAGTTGCGTTGTGTCTGGAATCAGCGTTGAATCCGATTTTTGCGTGGTGTCCTGCTTTTCGGTGTTGTCCTGGGTTGGGTTGTTTTTCTCGCAAGCCACCAGTGCGGCGGCTATGCAGAGTGTCCAAATCAATTTTTTCATGGTTTTTTGGTATTTAGTTGAATTCTATGCGTTTGATGTCGATAGTGCCGCCTTCGAGCAGCACGACAACCGAAGTCAAATCTCCAGCGATGGGCTTTTCGTTCGATGTGGTGGCGGTTGGTGCAAAAGCAAACCACGGATAGGCGGCGCGCGTTTGCACGGCAGCGCATGGTCGAAAATCTTCGATGTTTACGCCAATTTCTGATGTCTCGTTAGTCAAATTCTGACGACTTTCGAAATAGCATCCCTCTTTGTCAGTCAAGATGATGCGAATTTGCGCTTCATCGTCAGTTTTTGCCGATAAAATGGCGGTTTTGCAACTGTCCAATTGGTGTTTGCACAGGTCGATTTGCACGCCAGCGCCACCTTCGTAATTTTCTTCGGTTTTCAGGCGAATGGCATCGGGCAAATAGTCTATTTTTATGCCATTTCGCCAAACTATTTCGGCTGCGTCGACATCGGCTTCGGCATTGAATGCGGTGTGTTTGCCAACGATGGTGGTGTAACTATGCAGTCCCGTGTAGTCCCACTGATGCGGCAAACCTGCGCAATCATCGGGGAAAGTGCGCACATTGCCATCGGTGTAGAGCGAAATGTTGTACTCAAAAATGCCTTCGGTGGTTGCATCGGCGGGCAGCGTGGCGCTCCAATTTATCGCATCTTTTTGCTCGAATTTCACACGAATTGGGCGTCCCCATTTCATCTGTCCCAACAGAACGATGGAGTCGATTTCTTGCGGTGCAATAGCTTGAATATCAATCTGTTGCTGTTTGCCTGCTTGCCAACTTTTGGCGGCGTTGTTTGTGAGGTAGGGTTTGTCGCAATCGGTGAGCAGTTGGAAACCCTCTAAAAGTCCTAAATTGCCCATTTTATCGAGCGATTTTGCATCAATGCCTTCGTTCAAAATCAGGTAAGTGCCAGGCGAAACTTTGAACGAATTGCGGTCGATTTGGCTTTCGCCGCGCGCATTCACAAGTCGACATTTTTCGTCGAGATCGGGTAGCGACAGTTGCATGGTGTGGCGGTCGTTTTTGATGACTGCCACCGTGCGTTGTGGCGAATTGTGTTGGCGAAATGGGTTGTTCACCACCATGGCATCTGGGTAGACCTCGAGCCGCCAAGCGCCATCTTTTATCTTGTCGATGAAATAGGCTCCGCTGCCATCGTATTTAACCACTAGCGATGAGCCGTAACCTGCAATTTGCACCAATTCATCGAGGTTTTTTGGCTGCTCATCAGTAGAATTTGAATAGGCAAAAATGGTGTCGCAGTTGAGCAGACTCAGATTTTTTGTGGCATCGACTTTGAAATTTTCGAACGCTGAATTTTCTGGAAAATCGCCAAAACTCTCACCCCTTTTTATGTGGCGGAATGCCTCGGCGGCAATGCGGTAACTGATGGCTTTTTGCGGCGTGTAGGCGATGTTCAGAAAATGCGTGTTGTAGTCGGTGTTGGTGTGCGCTATCACCAGCGGATCGTAGGCAAACATGGTAGCCCACTGAAAGCCCGCCTCGCGAAACGAACGCGCCATGGCTGGATACATGTAACTGCCCAAAATGTCGGCAGCGTCGAACTCGTAAACTACGCGCGCTTTGTTGGCAAATCGTTTTTTATCGAGAAAAGGAATGGTGTAATGTTCCACTAGTGGCAGAAAATTCTCGGTACGTGCGTGTCCACCAACCAATCCGCTTGGATACCATTGAAAAGTTACGCCATCGATTTTTGCAGCTAGATAACTGTCGATCATCGAGGCATTTTCGGCTACGTTGTAGAGAATCGGTTTTTGGCAACCTGCTTTGCGCAGTGCTTTCACCATGCGGTTGACATACGCTGTGAGTTGACGTGCGCGGTCGGGATCGGTTTGGCTTGGTTCGTTGTTCACCTCTATGGCCACAATGTTGGGGTCGGTGGCGTAGGTGTAGCCCGTGTACGGATTGCGATGTTGCATCAGTTGAGTGAGGTAACGTTCGTGCGCTGCCACGGTGGTTTCGTCCCAAGTGGCATCGCTTTTGCCTATTTTTGCCGAAAATCCTTGCAGCGAGCGGTCGTCGGGTTCGGGCCAACCATTACCCCAAAAGGCAATGCCAGTGATGAGCGTTTTTGCTCCGCGTTCGGCAAATTTTGCGATGGTATAATCGAGCAAATCCAAGTGATCGTTGGTGAGCAAATTGCCCTTTTCATCGGAAATTTCTACGTCCCAAACATGCACCCGAAAGGCGTTTGCACCAAGACGAGTCATGTGGTACACATCGCGGTCGATGGCGGCTTTGAAGTTGGCTCCAACACGCTGATGCATGCGGTAGCCATGGGCAAATGGCATGCAATAGTTAAATCCGAAAAATACGCATTCTTGTCCGTTGGCATCGCGCAAAATGCCGTTTTTATCGACAGAATAGTTTTGTGCAACGCTACCCGAAAAAAATAGTGTGACTAAAAGAAAAGTTAGAAAACTCCTTCTCATTTCGATGATGATTTTATTGAATCGATTTTTTACTAATCGGCAAAGGTACGCAAAAACTTGCGATTTTCAACTTAAAAGTACTTTTTTCGACAAAAATGTTCGTTTTTTCTCTCGTTTTGCGCTCGTTCTTTTGAAAAATGTTTATCTTTGCGAGGTTAAAAAGGTTAGCGGAAAGCATTGTAACCTACCTAAACACTTTGATATGAAAACACTTTCAGGTCTTGATTCGGAGCGGTTCGAAATGCTGCTCGACGGCAAACAAACGCAACTCACAGTGCTGAAAAATGCCCATGGCTGTGAGGTGGCGTTGCTCAACTACGGCGCACGCATTGTGTCGCTGTTAGTGCCCGACAAAAACGGCAAAATGGTCGATGTAGTAACGGGCCACGAGAGCATTGCCGACTATCTGACCACCGAAGAACCCTATTTTGGTGCCATCTGCGGACGCTATGCCAATCGCATTGCTCGCGGACATTTCTTGCTCGATGGCAAGGACTACAATCTCGCGATAAACAATGGCCCAAATTCGCTGCACGGCGGTGTGAAAGGTTTCACTTTTCGCGTTTGGGATGTAGAGAAATTGTCCGATGAAATGGCGGTTTTTCGACTCACTGCTGCCGATGGCGAGGAGGGTTATCCCGGCAATCTACAAGTGGAAGTGCGCTACACTTTGACCAACGAAAACATCGTGAAAATTGATTACCGAGCCATAACCGACAAACCAACGGTTTTGAACCTGACAAATCACTCCTATTTCAATCTTTCGGGCGAGGGCGAACCTACTGCCGAGGATCACATTGTTACCATTCATGCCGACGAGTTTTTGCCGATGGACGACACATCAATTCCGTACGGTAAACCCGAAAAAGTGGCGGATTCACCGATGGATTTTCGCACGCCGCATGTGGTTGGCGAGCGCATCGAAGCTGATTTTGAACAATTGCACTTCGGTCGTGGCTACGATCATACCTTCATTATCAGAAAAAATGCCGATGAAATGGCAGTTGCCGTGGAGTGCGTATCGCCAAAAACGGGCATAAAACTGACGGTTGCGAGCGATCAGCCTGGCGTGCAATTCTATTCTGCCAACTGGATGACGGGCAATATGCTGGGCAAACACGGCCATCGCTACCCAATGCGTGCAGCACTCTGTTTCGAAACGCAACATTTCCCCGATAGCCCGAACAAACCAGAATATCCGAGCGTAGTTTTGCGCCCAACTGAAATTTTCGAGAGTCACACCGAATTCAGATTCTCGACTGTGAAATGACAATTTTCAAAATCAACCAAAAATACTTTTTACCATGGAACTTGAATATGTACGAAGCCGTTTTCTGAAACATTTCGACGGCAAAGAGGGTAGCGTTTATGCGTCGCCCGGACGAATTAACTTGATTGGCGAACACACCGATTATAACGGCGGATTTGTCTTCCCTGGTGCCATCGACAAAGGCATTGTGTGCGAAATTCGTCCTAACGGCACCAACACTGTGATGTGTTATTCCATCGACCTGAAAGACCGCGTGGAGTTCAAAGTGGACGACGCCGAAGGACCGCGGGCTAGTTGGGCGCGCTACATCTATGGCGTGGTGCAAGAGATGAGAAAACGCGGTGTCGATGTGAAGGGCTTCAATACGGCTTTTGCTGGCGATGTGCCGCTGGGCGCGGGATTGTCGTCGTCGGCTGCGCTCGAAAGTTGCTTTGCTTTTGCACTGAACGATCTTTTCGGCGAAAATCGCGTGTCGAAATGGGATCTTGTGTTGGCTGGTCAGGCCACCGAGCATAACTATTGTGGCGTGAATTGCGGCATTATGGATCAATTCGCTAGCGTCTTTGGACAAAAAGGCAAACTGATGCGCCTCGACTGCCGCAGTCGTGAGTTCGAATATTTCCCATTCGATCCGAAAGGTTACAAACTCGTTTTGGTCGATTCGGTTGTGAAACACGAACTCTCTGGCTCGCCATACAACGATCGTCGCCGCTCGTGCGAGAATGTGGTGGCGGCAATTGCAGCAAAATTCCCCGATAAAACCGTGGAAACACTGCGCGATGCCGATTGGCAAATGCTCGACGCTGTGAAAAACGATGTGAGTGCCGAAGATTTGAAACGCGCCACTTTCGTTTTGGGCGAAAAGGATCGCGTGCTGGCAGTTTGCGATGCGTTGAACCGCGGCGATTACGAAACCGTTGGTCAGAAAATGTACGAAACACACCACGGCTTGAGTGCCGACTACGAAGTTTCGTGCGAGGAACTCGACTTCTTGAACGATGTTGCAAAGGCCGATGGTGTTACGGGCAGTCGCATAATGGGCGGTGGCTTTGGCGGTTGCACCATCAATTTGGTGAAAGATGAAATCTACGACCATTTTGTGGCCGATGTCAAAGAAA
Organism: Paludibacteraceae bacterium; assembly: GCA_963621145.1. GTDB lineage: Bacteria > Bacteroidota > Bacteroidia > Bacteroidales > Paludibacteraceae > W0P28-013. The sequence continues at coordinate 42,867 of CAVFDI010000001.1, forward strand.
AATACAAAGCAAAATACGGAAAAGAGCCAAAAATCTACGATGTTGTCATCAGCGATGGCTCACGCAAAATTTGCTAAAAACCGCCATTTCATCGGAAAAAATCAGTGGTTCAGTGTCGCGGCATTGAACCACTTTTTTGTTGACGCAATTTTTTGTAAATTTGCAATCTGAAAAAAATATTTCAATGACAACTCTCGACATCATCATTCTTATTCCGCTGGGTTACGGCTTGGTGCGTGGATTTTTTCACGGATTTTTCAAAGAGATGGCTTCGCTTGTGAGCGTGGTGCTTGGCATAGTGGTGGCGCGGCTTTTGGGCGGCGATTTGGGCGAATATTTCGTGGCGCATTTTGCGTGGACCGAACAGGTGGCGCAGGCGGTGGCCTATTTTACGCTGTTTTTGGGTGTGGCGCTATTGCTCAATTTGTTGGCATGGCTGCTTGCTAAACTCTTTTCGGCGGCGAGCCTTGGTTGGATCAATAAACTTGCAGGCGCAGTGTTCGGCATGCTTAAATTTGCCATTGTGGTCAGTATTTTGCTAAACTGTTTTGCTAGTGTCAACGATTTCACAAAATGGTTCGACAACGAAACGCTGCAAAAATCTGCCCTCTACGAACCGCTGAAAAATATTGCGCCTGCGGCGTGGACTGGCGTGCAGCAGATTGGCGCACAGGAATCGGAAAATTAAAAAACAGAATTTGGAGATGAAATCAGCAAACGAATTTTCTGCTCTCGACTACAGCGGTGTGCCATCGCCGTGCTATGTGGTGGAGGAGTCGCTTTTGAGGCGGAATCTTGCGCTCATTCGGTCGGTGGCCGAGCGTGCTGGAGTCGAGATTATTGTGGCATTCAAGGCTTTTGCGCTGTGGAAAACCTTCCCGATTTTTCGCGAATATATCGAGCATAGCACCGCTAGTTCGTTGGCTGAGGCGCGCATGGCTTTCGAAAAATTTGGCAGCAAGGCTCACACCTATGCGCCCATCTATACCGATCGGGATTTTCCGCAAATAGCCGCATGCAGCAGTCATATCACTTTCAATTCGCTCACGCAATTTGCGCATTTTGCTGAGCAGGCAAAGGCGGCGGGCGTCTCGTGCGGACTGCGCATCAATCCCGAATTTTCCGATGTAGAAACGACACTCTACAATCCGTGTGCGCCTGGCTCGCGATTGGGTGTAACGGCCGATGCGCTGGGCGAGAATCTTCCAGACGGTATCGAGGGTTTGCATTTTCACACACTTTGCGAATCCACTTCGTACGATTTGGAACGCACTTTGGCGGTTGTTGAGCAGCGATTTGGTCGTTTTTTCGGTCAGATAAAATGGCTAAACATGGGTGGCGGACACCTGATGACTCGCGCTGACTACGATGTGGAGCATTTGATTTCGCTTTTGCAAAATTTCCGACGAAAATATCCGCACCTTAAGATAATTCTTGAGCCTGGAAGCGCATTTGCGTGGCGCACTGGTGTGTTGGTAGCGACGGTGCAAGATGTTGTGGAAAATCACGGCGTGCGCACTGCCATGCTCGATGTGTCGTTTGCTTGCCACATGCCCGACTGCCTCGAAATGCCCTACAAACCAGCCATTGTTGGCGCAACCGATGCAATGATGGGCAAACCAACCTACCGCATGGGCGGTAATTCGTGTTTGAGTGGCGACTACTATGGCGATTGGAGTTTTGACCACGAACTGCAGCGCGGCGACCGCATTGTTTTTGAGGATATGATTCACTACACCACCGTGAAAACTACCATGTTCAATGGCGTGGCGCACCCCAGCATTGCCATTCGCCACACCGATGGAAGTATCGAAATTTTGCGTCACTATTCTCCTGATGATTATCTGGAGAGAATGGACTGACGCAATTACCCAATTATTTAATTTTCTGTCGGGAAAAATCGATCTTTGTTTAGACTGAGTCTAAATAAGCAATCGCGAAATTCTTCCGATGAAATGGTGCGTTTTTCAATTTTTTGTAAAACGGACTTGTTGGCGATTTAGTAAATTTTAACAATTCGTTTTGAACCCACAAATCATTACACCATAATTCTAAATTCTTAATTTCCAAAGTGTAGCGGTCGGTGGGCAGTGCGGCGGTTTTCTTTTTCTATTTCGGGTAGAAGTGCGAGCGTGTCGGGCGTGAAGTAGGCTTGCGCAAAACGCTCCCAAACATATTGCACCGCCATGGGCGAAGGGTGCACCATATCGTCGGCAAAAAAGCGATAGTCGCGCAGTTCGTCGAGCAAAATTTCGTAGGCGGGAAAATAGCGTACGCCTTCACACTGTTGGCAGAGTGCCTCGGTGGCGAGCAGCAGCGTGGCTTTGCTTGTTTGGTTTTCGGTGGCGGCATAGCGTATCGGACTCACCGAAAGCAGAATTTGTAGCGCAGGATTTTGCTGCCGCAATGTGCTGAAAAGTGCAGTGTAGCGCGCTACAATCTCGTCAATCGTCAGGCGGCGACGCACAAAAAAGTTGTTTGGCACTTTGTGGCAGTTTGCCACCACATTTCCATCGAATTCATAGACCCATGCCGAACCAAAAGTGATGGTCAGCAGATCTGTTTTCTTCAGATTTTGACTCGCCAAAACGAAGCGCTCGTTCATCTTTTCGAGTGCTTTTTCTTTCGATTGATCGGAAAAACTGCCGTGGTGCATCCAACTGTGCCACAGGGAGTTGTGCTGAAAAAGTTCGTCGGCAGTGAATGGTTTGCCCGATAGCAGCCGTTCGAGGGCTTGTGCTATCGATAGTGGATTGTAAAGCACGCCAAATGGGTTCATGTCGACTTGGAAACGGTAGTCGATGAGTCGCTGCCCGATGTTTTCGGCAAAACAGGAGCCAAGCAATAAAAATTGCGTGTCGTGCGCAATGAATGGTTGCGGTTTTATGGGAATGATGGTGCGGAAATCCACGAGGATTTTGGAATTATGAATTTAGAATTAAGAAATGCCTTTCTGTAATGGTCAATGGCAGCTCGCAATTTTATGAACTTTCAATTTTTTACTTTAGGGGAATTTCTACTACTTGAAGATTTGCGTCGAGGCCATAGACAATACTATCGGGGGCAAAGGTGGGCGAGGCGAGACTTTGTGTTGCATTCATTTTCGAATATGGCACATGGCCTAATTGTAGCATGGTAGTAAAGAGTGTCATCGACGAGGTTTTGCTGCTTTTGTTTTGCTGCAGATTTTCTATTTCAGAAGGATATTTACTTGCGTAACTGTCTGAATACCAGACAATCATTGGCACATGAAATTCGTAAGCGCTGCCGCTGTAGGTGCCGTGAAGTAGCATGTGGCGCTCGTCGTCGAGTAGATTTTCGCCATGGTCGCCAATGTAGAGCAGTAGGCATGGTCGCTCGGTTTTTTGCAGCATGCTGATGGTGCTGTCGAGAAAGAAATCGGTGTAGTGAATGGCATTGTCGTACGAATTCACAAGAATGTTGCGCACCTCGTCTATCAGCACATTTTTATCGCGATTGATGGTGGCTTCGCGCAGGTTCATAGCGAGCGCTTCGATGTCGGGTCGCGTGTTTAGATCGGGCAGAAAGGCGGCACTATCGGCTGGATAGCGGCAGTTGTATTTGTAGTGGCAGCCAAGCGAGTGCAACACCACAAATTGCGATTGTTGCGCTGTGTCGAGCAATGGTTGCAGATAGTGCAGCAGGTTGATGTCGTAGCATTCGTCGCCCGACGGAATGTAGTGTGTGTAGTCGCAATTGCCCGAAATGCGCATCAGAAACTGATTGCCGAAACTCTGGTCGGCTATCCAAGCGGTGGTGTAGTGTGCTTCGGCAAAGGCTTCGGGCAGCGATTTTTGATGAATGTAGTCGGCTGCCGTTTGTGGTGTGGCGGGCGAAAGCATCAGCGGCACCGACACGGTGGTGAGGTTTGCTACAGCATACACGCTATCGAACGAAATCAGGTTTGTGCGTTGTTGCAGTCGCGGTGTGGTGTTGCGTGGGTAGCCGTTTATTCCGAAATTGGCATAGCGCGCTGTTTCGCCTATCACTAGCACTATGGTTTCGCCTTGTGGTGTGGCGGTAGGTCTTATTCCAAAGGTGAAATTTTCGAGTTGTTGCGCTGTGGCGTCAATTTGTCGGTGCAGTTGCACAATGTCGATGGCGTGGTGCAGCATGTTGAATGGTTGCACGCGTGTAATGACGCCTTCGTGGCGTTCGTTGTGTATCGGGAAAATGAGATGATGCCGTGCAATGCCATCGCTGCTGATGGCGCCAAAAAGCATTATGATCATCAAAAATTCTGAGCAGCTAACAATTCGTCGCCCGCGACGGCTGAAAAGTGGTGTTTGGTTGTCAATCTTGTTGAAAATGAGCCAAAAATAGCCGCCAAACAACATCAGCGCAAGCACAGCAATGGGCCAGCCTGTGGAGCAGAGTTCGAGGAATTCGCCTGGCTCGGCTATGAAAATGGTGTTGACAAACAGGAGCGATGTTGTGGCATGATAAAGCACCAAATGTGCGGTTTCTACCAAACCTGTGAGCAGCGTGATGCTGTGAAAAGTGAAGAATGCTCGTGGGCGCAGTAGCAGCGCAGGCAACAAAAACCACATGGCGCCGCAAAGCAGGTAGAGTAGCCGCATTGGCACAGTGCCAAGGTCGGTGGCAATGATGGTAGCTAGCAGATAGGGCGCAAGTATGAGCAGCGAAAGTGCTGCGCGCAAAAGTCGTTGTTGCTTATCGTTTTGCATTCGCTTATCGGTTGATAATCAGGATTTTAGTGGTTTCGTGCTGTTTGCCATCGGGACTGAAACACATGGCCAGATAGATGCCCGTTGCTACGCGCTCGCCATTGCTGCGATTGCCGTCCCAAGTGGCGATGCCGCCGTTCGAGATGGTTTCGTAAACCACATTTCCTGCGATGTCGGTAATTTTCACTCGCGTGTCGGTAATCAAGCCTGTGATGGTGATTATGCCCGTGTAATCTTCGCGAACTGGGTTCGGGAATGCATGCACATTTGTGAATTGTTCGTTACCTTCGCTGGCATCCGATTGGTACGAAATCAAGCCATTGCCAGTGCCAAAAAACACTTCGCCTGTCTTGTCGTTTATGCCGATGCTGATAATGTTGTCCGACAGTAGCGGACTATTTTCGCTGGTGAAATGGTGAATTGTCTCCAATCCATCTTCCGAAACCAAAAACACGCCATTCGTTTCGGTGCCGATCCATTTGCGGTTCGAACCATCGACGGCGATAGCGTTTATCTGAATGCCATCGAGCAGGTAGTCGGCTAGGTTGGTGCCATCGTTGCGAGGAATTTTCACGCGTGAGCAGGTGAAACCATCTTCAAAGGCTTTCAGTTGGTTGCTTAGCACGCAAATGCCGTCGGTTGAGCCTATCCAAAGGCGATTGTCCTGATCTTGCGCAATGCAACGGAAGTTGCTTGGCGCGTATTTGTTGCCGTCTTGGTCGGTAAACGATTTGAAAGTGCGTGTAACATCGTCCGAAGTTTTGCTTGGCGTGCCGTTGTCGTAGAATGTGAAAAGTACGGTCGTAGAGTTGCTTTGCTCGCGTGGAATCAGCACCCATTTTTGGTTCTCGTCTTGGTTCGAAATGATGATGTCTTGCGCGGTTTCGATCTGTTGCAATCCATTGAAATTCAGCACTCTGATTGTTCCATCGGGTTCGCGGTATTTTATCAATTTCACGGCACTCGACGATGGCATATTCAGAAACCACAGATTGCCATTTTTGTCGTAGGTCAGGCCATCGAGGCGGTGATACTTGTAGTAGGCACTTTCGGGCTTTCGTAGTGGGAAAATGGTCTCTACATCGCTATTGTCGGCATTGTAGAGTTTGTATGGTTGGTCGTTGCGAAATTCGTAAAGTCCCATGCCGTATGATGTCACAAAAAAGTGCTTTTTGTCGCTTGGGTCGATGGCAACATCGGTAAAATCGGTAGCGTTGATGTATTTCGATGTGTGCTCTTGTTTGGTGATGGCGTTTATGTTGCTCTGTGTGATGTTTATCCAAGTGTTGTCTTCGAAAATCATTACATGTCCAGCGCGCTGATATTGAGATGCCCATCTGCCGCCGGGAACTACAAAAATGCGTCCGTCGCTGTAGCGAATGCGCCATGCGTAGTTGGTTTGCGGTCCGTTTGGTCGATAAATGTTGACCTCTTTGGTGTTTGGCGTTATGCGCGCAATGCCAGCAAGGTTGGCGGCAGCCCATATTTGGTTGTTGATGGAATCGTACGACGCCATGCAGATGCCGTCGTTGTAGAATGTTTCGCTGTTTTGTGGTGTCAGCATCTGAAAATTGTGCTCTGCGCAAATGAATAATCTGTCGTTTTCAGAATTTAGGCCAACTATGTCGGTGTAGATTTTGTTCCAATCGCTGCCTTTTTGGCGATAGACTGTGCTGTCGCTTTGCAGCAGATAGAGTGCGTCATTGTATGCCACGGCGCATTTGTTGGTGATTTTGCTAGTGGTGGCAGTTGCAATTTTTGTCCAGTTTTCAAAGTTCGCCAAGTTTTTGCCCGAAGTTGGTGCGGTGAATATGGCATTGGCTGTGGTGGCATACCATTTGCCATCGTTTTGAGTGATGGTGAGCACTGCCACTTTGTCGCCATTGTCGCCTATGATGTAGGTGTCTGCCACTTCGCGCCGCTCGAGGTCGAGCACCAAAATGCCGAAATCGCACGCCAAGTAGGCATATTTTCCGCTACAAAAAATCTGATTGATATTTTTGCTGCCCGCCATATTTTTTCGGTAGAGGTCGGTGATGTTGTATACATCGCCATCGCACAGCAGGTCGATGTTGGCATTGGCGTAGCCAACGACTAGCGTTTTTGTCGCGGCGGAATAGGCAATTGTCGATACGGTGTTGTCGTTCAAACCAGTTATTTTCGATAGCAACTCTACTGCATCGTCGTCCTTATCGACCGAATAGAGCGCGCCGGCACTCACGCCATACACTTTGTCGGGCGTTTGGGCTATCACTTGCGTGTTGATGTATGCCAAATGTGTGCGCCAACTGCCAATGGCTCGCTGCTCGGCTTGAACAGAAAGCGTGGCGGCGAAAATCAGTGCTAAAATTGCGATTTTTCTGAGGTTGATGTTGGATGCCATTTCTCAACTATTCAAAATTCTTATTGGTTTCTCTTTTCCAAGTATTCTTTCATTTGCATCATTGCTCGGGCGCGGTGGCTGATGGCGTTTTTCTCGTCGGCTGTCATTTGCGCAAAGGTTTTGTTTGTGCCGTCGGGCATGAAAAGTCGGTCGTAGCCAAAGCCGCTTTCGCCGCGCTCGGTGTCGATAATTTTGCCCTCTACCGTACCTTCGAAAATCAATTCTTCGCCATCGATAATCAGTGCCACCACGGTGCGGAAATGCGCTCGGCGATTGTCGATGCCGCGTAGGTGTTCGAGCAGTTTCTGGCGGTTGCGTTCCGAGTTGGCAGGCTCGCCAGCATAGCGTGCCGAATATACGCCAGGTTCGCCGCCAAGCGCATCAACCTCCAAACCTGTGTCGTCGGCAAAACAGTTCACACCATAGTGGCGCACCAGAAAACGCGCTTTTTGCAAGGCGTTGTCGCGCAACGTGTGGCCTGTTTCGGGCAGTTCGCCCCAAATGTCGAGCGCATTCAGACTTTTCAGTTCGATGGCATTGCCAAGAATGGCGCGTGCCTCTTCCAGTTTGTGCGCATTGTGAGTGGCAAAATAGAGTTTCATGGCTTCAGTTATAAAGTGTAAAGTTTGTAAAGTTCATAAAGTTTTCTCTATGCTCAGAAGAATTCCTGAGCGACTTAAAATCTGCAAAGATACAAAATGAATCTGAAAAAACATGCTTTTTTACTCAAAATGCAGCAATTTTGGTGTTTTTGCGTCGATTTTTTGGGATAATTTTGGACAAATTGCACACTTTTTGTAAATTTGCAGGTTAATTCGACTGATAATATCACTTCCGATGAAAAATTCTCCGATAAATAGACTTCACCAACAACTGCTTGCGGCGCTTTCTATCGCACCCAACAAACCGCAAAACTACAAGCAGTTGGCTCATGCGCTCGACATGAACACGGCCAAGCAGCGCCGACAAGTTACTGCGGCACTCGACGAATTATGCGCTCAAGGTGCCATTTCGCAGATTTCGGCTGGTCGATATCGTATCAACATGCGGCAGAGTTATGTTACTGGCATTCTCGACAGGCAAACGGTGGCAAAAAAGACCTACCTCATTCCCGACGATGGCGGCGAATCGGTGTTTGTGGCGGAACGCAGCATGGGTTGCGCCCTGAATGGCGACCATGTGAAAGTGATGCTCTATCCGCGCCGCAAAGATCGCGAGCCTGAAGGCGAAGTTGTGGAGGTTTTGGAACGCGCACAAAGCACTTTCGTTGGCATTTTGGAGGTGAAATCGTCGGTTGCTTTTCTGAATATCGATCGCAAACAGTTGGTTCACGACCTGTTCATTCCGCTCGACAAACTGCATGGCGCAAAAGATGGACAAAAATGCATCGGACGCATTGTGGAGTGGAGCGACAAAGCCCAAAATCCTATCGGCGAAATTGTGGAAGTGCTCGGCGAAGTGGGCAACAACGAGACCGAAATGCATGCCATTTTGGCAGAATTTGGTTTGCCTTACAAATATCCCGAAGAACCAGAAATCGCCGCCGAAAAAATCGATTCCGATATCACTCCCGAAGAGATTGCTCGACGCATCGACATGCGCGAAGTTTGCACTTTCACTATCGACCCCGCCGATGCGAAGGATTTTGACGATGCGCTATCTATTCGTCGCCTCGACAATGGTTTGTGGGAAGTGGGCGTTCACATTGCCGACGTTACGCACTATGTGAAAGAGGGCGACATCATCGACCAAGAGGCATACAATCGTGCCACATCGGTCTATTTGGTCGACCGCACTGTGCCAATGTTGCCCGAAAGGCTCTGCAATGGCATCTGTTCGCTTCGTCCCGACGAAGAAAAATTGGCATACTCCGTCATTTTCAAAATGGACGACGAGGCGCAGGTACAACAATACAAAATTGCGCGCACTGTCATTCGCTCGAATCGACGCTTCACCTACGACGAGGCGCAGCAGCGCATCGAAACGGGCGAGGGCGACTATGCCGAAGAGATTCTTACACTCGACCGCTTGGCAAAACTGCTTCGCAAAGAGCGTTTTGTGCATGGCGCAATAGCATTCGATCGTGTCGAGACGCGTTTCGAAATTGACGAAAAAGGCAAGCCGCTGAGCGTCTATTTCAAAGAATCGAAAGATGCCAACAAACTCATCGAAGAGTTTATGCTTTTGGCAAACAAAACCGTGGCAACGCACATTGGCAAACCAAACAAGCGCGGCGACGAGCCGAAAGTGTTTGTCTATCGCATTCACGATGTGCCAAATCCCGATAAATTGGAAAATCTCTCGCAGTTCATCAAGCGGTTTGGTTACAAACTGAAGACTTCGGGCAGCAATGCCAGCGTGTCGTCGGCCATCAACGGACTATTGACGCAAGTGGAGGGCAAAAAAGAGCAAAATCTGATTGAAACGCTCACCATTCGTTCCATGGCAAAAGCCATTTATAGCACCGAAAATTGCGGTCACTATGGTTTGGCATTCGATTACTACACGCATTTCACATCGCCCATTCGTCGCTATCCCGACATGATGGTTCATCGCTTGCTGACGCGCTATTTGCATGGCGGAAAAAGTGTTGACGCCACCACTTGGGAAGAGTATTGCAAGCACAGCAGCGACATGGAACAGTTGGCTGCCAACGCCGAGCGCGCATCGATTAAGTACAAGCAGGTGGAGTATATGCGCGACCACATCGGGCAGATTTACGATGGCGTGATTTCGGGCGTCACCGAGTGGGGCATCTATGTGGAACTGAACGAAAACAAGTGCGAAGGCATGATCTCGATTCGCGAACTTGGCAACGACTATTATATGTTCGACGAGAAAAATTATTGCATTGTCGGGCGTTCGTCGGGCAAAAAGTTCCAACTTGGCGATCCGCTCACCGTTCGCATTGCTCGTGCCGATTTGATAAAGAAACAGCTTGATTTTCAGCTAGTTTAATTATTCAATTACCCAATTATTCTGAAAAACAGCACGAAGTGCGAGAAACAATTAGAAACTTAAAAACCATTTTATAGTATGAAGAACAACTTAATTGGAGCATCGATTGTGGCGGTTGCCATAGTGGTGCTGGGCTTTTGTTTGAAAGCAGGAATTGACAATTACGCCTATCGCGACCGTAGTGTGTCGGTGCGCGGGTTGGCCGAAGTAGATGTGCCAGCCGACCATGTTACCTGTCCGCTAGTTTTCAAAGAGAGCGGCAACGATCTGCTTGCACTCTACAATGTAATCAACACCAAGAGCGAGGCTATCGTCGATTTCATCGTGGCGAGTGGCATCGATAAGGCTGACATTACATTGTCGGCTCCCGAGGTGGTCGATATGCAGACCGAACGCTATGTGAGCAACGAGCAACAACGCGCTCGCTACATCTGCACGGCGGTGGTTACTATCTCGAGCAACAAAGTCGACACGGTGCGTGCGTTGCTCGGTCGACAGAGTGAACTGCTCAAAAAAGGCATTGCGCTATCGGGCGACGACTATCGCTATCAAACCGTTTACGACTTTACAAAACTGAACGATTTGAAACCTGAAATGATTGAAAACGCTACCAAAAATGCGCGCGCTGCAGCCGAAAAATTCGCAACCGACAGCAATAGCAAACTTGGCGGCATTAAACACGCTTCGCAAGGCTTGTTCACAGTCGAAAGCCGCGATGCCAACACGCCATTCATCAAACATGTACGCGTGGTCACTTCGGTGGAATACTATTTGAATAATTAGGAATTAGGAGTGAAGAATCTCTCCCATTTTGACAATAACCATTTAAAATCAAACAAAACTATGAAAAAACAGGTCAATTTTTTCTGCACTATTGCGTTTGTGAGTGTGGCACTGTTTGCTGCATCGTGCGGATCGAAAAACGAAGAACAAGTCGGAACCGTTGGTCAAATGGTCGACCTCGGACTTAGCGTGAAATGGGCCGATCACAATGTCGGTGCTATCTTGCCCGAAGATTTTGGAAACCACTACGCTTGGGGCGAAATTCATAGCAAAGATTTCTACGATTGGGACTCGTATGCTCACGGCGACGACTACAACCAAATTACCAAGTATTGCAACGATGCGCAAAATGGCGTGTGCGACGAAAAACTCACACTCGACCTTGAAGACGATGTAGCGCACGCAGCTTGGGGCGGCACTTGGCGCATGCCTACGCTCGACGAGGTGCGCGAACTTATCGACAGCTGCTCGTGGAATCTGGTCGAGAAAAATGGTGTGACGGGCTATCTTGTGGTTGGTCGCAATAGCAATTCCATTTTCCTGCCAGCAGCTGGCTATCGCAGCAACGATGGTCATGGAAGCGTTGGCGTCTATGGCTATTATTGGACTAAATCGCTTTACGAAAGCATTCCAAGTGTGGCTTACGAACTCATTTTCAACACCTACAGCATCTACACCCAAGGCGACTATCGCTTCGATGGTCGTTCGGTGCGCCCAGTTTGCGAATAAAAAATGGAACTTTCTGATACTGACATCGAACAGCGTGCGCAACAGGCCGAAGATTATTTCCGTTCGGGCTACAATTGCGCGCAATCGGTCTTTATGGCTTACTCCGATTTGTTTGGGCTCGACCGCCGTCTGGCTGCAAAAATTAGTGCGCCATTTGGTGGCGGCATGGGACGACTGCGTGAGGTGTGCGGCACTTGCAGCGGCATGTTTTTGGTGGCGGGATTGGCCATTCCAGCCGACGATCCGCAAAATCGCGAAGCAAAAGCCGCCAATTATGCGCTGGTGCAGCAGTTGGCAGCCGATTTTCGTGCCGAAAATGGTTCCATCATCTGTCGCGAACTGCTCGGACTCGATCACCAAAGCGATGCTCCTACGCCCGAAGCCCGCACCGAAGGCTACTACAAAAAGCGTCCTTGCGCCGAATTGGTGCATCAGGCTGCTCAAATTGTGGGGCGACGATTGCAAAATTTGCAGAAATCGGAATAAAACGCTACATTTGCAAAATGAATAGTTGAAAAATGCGAATACTTATTCAGCGTGTGGCAAGCGCGTCGGTTACGATAGATGGTCAACTAAAATCGGCTATTGGGCGCGGTTTATTGGTCTTGCTTGGCATCGAAGATAGCGATGGCGACGCCGATATCGACTATTTGACCAACAAAATGGTGAACTTGCGCATCTTCCCCGACGATGCTGGCGTAATGAACCGCTCGCTCATCGATGTTGGTGGCGAACTGCTGGTGGTGAGCCAATTTACGCTCTATGCGCAAACGGCCAAAGGCAATCGCCCGTCGTATATTCGCGCAGCAAAAGGCGAAATCTCCGAGCCGCTCTACGAGCGATTTTGCGCAGTGGCGCAACAAAAACTCGGTCGCGAAGTAAAGACTGGAAAATTTGGTGCCGACATGCAAGTTGCGCTTGTAAACGATGGGCCAGTCACCATTTGGATTGACTCTAAGAATAATTAAGAATTTTGAATTAAGAATTCAGAATTAGTGGCGAAAACGCAGTCTGCCTGCACTCTATACACTTTACACTGATCAAAATCAATAATTGATAACCTAAAAACACTATTATCATGGAAAAAATGAAAGAACTGTACGCTCAGTACAATTGCAACCTGAACGACGCCGAAGTGAAAGCCGCTGTCGACAAAATTGTGGCTGAAAATTTCGAGCGCAACAACAATCGCGAGGTTTGGAAACAGTGCCTGCACTCCATCGACCTGACTTCGCTGAATGGCACCGACACCGAGCAGAAAATCGGTACGATGATGCAAAAAGTGAACGATTTCAACCAGAATTTCCCCGATCTGCCAAATGTGGCTGCCGTGTGCGTCTATCCCGCTTTAGTTCCTGTGTCGCGCGCTGTGCTCGACCGCGAAAATGGCGTTCATATTGCGGCTGTGTCGGCTTGCTTCCCCGCTTCGCAATCGTTCATCGAGGTGAAAGTGGCTGAAACTGCCATGACTGTGAAGGCAGGCGCCGACGAAATTGATGTGGTCATCTCTATTGGCAAATTTTTCAGCGGATTGCATAGCGAAGTCTACGACGAACTGCGCGAACTGAAAGCCGCTTGTGGCAAGGCACATCTGAAAGTGATTCTCGAAAGCGGTGCCATGCACAATGCCGTCGAGGTGAAACAGGCTTCGCTGCTTGCCATTGCAGCTGGTGCCGATTTCATCAAAACGTCGACTGGCAAAACCGAACCTGCAGCCACGCTCGAGGCAGCCTATGTAATGTGCGGCGCCATAAAAGAATACTACGAAAAAACGGGTACCAAAATCGGTTTCAAACCCGCTGGTGGCGTATCGACAACCGACGAAGCCGTAAAATTCTACTGCATTGTGGAGGCTGTTTTGGGCAAAGAATGGCTCAACAACACGCTCTTCCGCTTTGGCGCAAGCCGCTTGGCCAACAACCTGCTCAGCAGTATCGAAGGCAAAGAGGTGAAGTATTTTTAATGCGCCTCCACAAAAAAAGATGAAATGAAAAAGTTTGCGACAATCATAGCCATTTTGGCTTTTTGCCCACTGTTCGTGGAGTCGATTTTTGCTGGTGAATCGTTCAAATTGCCAGTCGAAGGCCCTGAGGCAGAGTACAATTTGGTGCGAGTGATTAACAATTCGCAGTACCAAAATTTGCAATGCATCGTCTATCTCCTCGATAAAAAGGAGGACAAATATACCGTGCGTTCTGCCGTTGGAACCTATTCTTTGGAGGGCAATGGCGACAAAGACAGCAAAAAAGTGGACTTGCGTCGTGGCGATTATTTGGGCATTTCGTTGCCCGATGGAATCGAAAATGTTTCGTGTGTCATCTCCTACTTGGATTTGCCAGTTTTGGACATTGTCGAGATTTCAATCGTCGATGGCAGCAATACGTACTCTGTAGGACAGGAATTCTAAGCGATTCGCAAAATAGGGCGAAGGTAGTTTTCTCTGGAAGATTACCTTCGCTCTATTGTATAAATTTTCGGCATATAGGTCAAATTGCGTGGTGGATTTTTACCCAAAATTCGCAAAAAAAGATTGTAGGGACGCACCACAACACGCACCTACAATCTTTTATTGATTCAATCATTCAATAATTCTATGATTCAATGATTGAGTTATCCATGTGCTTCGAGCCAATTTTGGCCAATTCCGATGTCGACTTTTAGTGGAATTTGCAGCGGATAGGCGCCTTCCATCTCTTCGCGGACAAGATTTTTCACGCGCTCAATCTCATCGTTTGGCACATTGAAATTCAACTCGTCGTGTACCTGCAAAATCATTTGTGTCTTCAGCCCTTCGCGCTCTAGGCGGTCGGCTATGCGCACCATGGCAATTTTGATGATGTCGGCTGCCGAACCTTGAATTGGCGCATTTATGGCATTGCGTTCGGCAAAACCGCGCACTGTGGCGTTGTGCGAATTGATGTCGGGCAAAAAGCGTTTGCGGTGAAAAATGGTCTCGACAAAACCCTGTTCGTGAGCCTGCGCAATAGCACGATCCATGTAGGCTTTCACCTGCGGAAAAGTGGCGAAATAGCCATCGATCAACTCTTTGGCTTCGGCGCGCGGAATGCCCAATCGCTCCGAAAGTCCGAAGGTAGAAATGCCGTAGATGATTCCAAAATTGGCAGTCTTGGCCTTGCGGCGCATGTCGGAGGTTACCTCTTCAATCGGCACATGATAGATGTTGGCAGCCGTGGCGGCGTGAATGTCGTGATCGGCACGGAAGGCGGTAAGCATGTTTTCGTCGCCACTCAGGTGCGCCATTATGCGAAGTTCTACTTGCGAATAGTCGGCACTCAGGAATACGCAATCCTGCTCGGCAATGAACGCTCGGCGAATCTCTTTGCCTTGCTCGTCGCGTACGGGAATGTTCTGCAAATTCGGATTGCTCGAACTCAATCGACCCGTGGCGGTAACCGTCTGGTTGAACGAAGTATGCACTTTGCCCGTTTCGGGATTGATGAGTGCTGGCAGCGCATCGATGTAGGTCGAGAGCAGTTTTTTCAAGCCGCGATAATCGAGAATTTTCCCAACAATCGGGTGTTTGCTGCGCAGTGCTTCGAGCGTTTCTTCGTCGGTAACGTATTGTCCAGTCTTGGTTTTCTTGGCTTTCTCCACTATTTTCAGGCGGTCGAAAAGCAATTCGCCAATCTGTTTTGGCGAACTTACATTGATGGAACAATCGGCCATTTGCTTTATTTCGCGCTCGATTTCTTGCAGTGTGGCTGTCATGGTTTCCGACGACTGTGCTAGTGCAAAATCGTCGATTAAAACGCCATTTTTTTCCATTTTTGCCAACACGCGAACTAGCGGCATTTCGATGTCGTAGAAGAGGTGTTCGAGTTGATTTTCTGCGATTTTATCGACTAAAATCTGCTTCAGTTGCAGCGTAATGTCGGCATCTTCGGCGGCGTATTCGGCAATTTTTGGCACAGGCACGCAGTCCATTGTCAGCTGGTTTTTGCCTTTTGCGCCAATCAACTCTTCGATGTGAATGGTGCGGTAGTTTAGCATTATTTCGGCCATGTAGTCCATGCCGTGGCGCAGTTCGGGGTTCAGCAGATAGTGCGCCACCATGGTGTCGAATAGTCGCCCCTGAATGTTGATGCCGTAGCGGTCGAGTATCAGCAGATCGAATTTGATGTTTTGCCCGATTTTATCGATATTTTTTGCCTCATAAATGGGTCGAAAACGCTCTAGAATTTTCTGCGCTTCGGTGCGATTTTGCGGCAGCGGAACATAGAATGCTTCGTGCGCCTTCACGGCAAACGACAAGCCTACCAAATTGGCGCGAAAAATATCGACCGAAGTGGTTTCGGTGTCGAAACAGATTTCGCTCGATGCTGATAAAATGCCGATTAAATCGTCGATTTCAGCATCAGTTTGAACGGTTTTGTAGTCGTGAGCGATGGTTGTCACGCTGTCGAATGTCTGCACTTCGGCTTGTGTGGCCTCAGAAACTGATTTTTCGTCCGTTTCATCGGCAAAAAGTGAGCCTTGCGCTGTGTCTTTTGGCTTCGATTTCATCGGCGAAATGGGCGCACTCTCGTTGCCGAGTAGCTTGTTCAGTTGCCCGCGAAATTCCAGTTCGGTGAAAAGCGCGATGAGTGCTTCGCGGTCGGGCTCTTTGCGTCGCAACGCTTCTTCGTCGAATTCGATTGGCACATCGGTTTTGATGGTTGCAAGGAAGCGCGAAAACTCGATTTTATCGCGATTTTCTTCTATTTTTGTCTTCAATGCGCCCTTCAGTTGGTTGGTGTGCTGCAGCAAATTTTCGATGCTGCCGAAGTCGGTGAGCAGTTTCACTGCAGTTTTTTCGCCAACGCCTGGGCAGCCAGGAATGTTGTCGGCTGTGTCGCCCATCAGTCCAAGCAGATCGATTACCTGTTCCACACGCTGAAGCCCCCATTTGGCCAGCACTTCGGGCACGCCGAGCGTGTCGAAACCGTTGCCGCCAAACTTCGGTTTGTAGATGAACGTATGCTCCGAAACCAACTGTCCGTAGTCCTTATCGGAAGTCATCATGTAGGTGTCAAAGTTTTGATTTTCAGCCTTTTTTGCGAGCGTTCCGACCACATCGTCGGCTTCGAAACCAGCCACCTGCACCACTGGAATGCGATATGCCTCGACCATCTGTTTGATGATTGGCACCGACTGGCGAATGACTTCTGGCGTCTCTTCGCGCTGCGCCTTGTATTGCGCATAGGCTTCGTGGCGAAAAGTCGGACCCGAAGGGTCGAAGCAGACCGCAATGTGCGTTGGATTTTCGCGATTAAGCACATCTTGAAGCGTGTTCAAAAAACCGTAAATGGCCGATGTATTCAGCCCTTTCGAGTTGGTGCGCGGATTTTTGATGAACGCATAGTAGGCGCGATAAATCATCGCATAGGCATCGATAAGAAAAAGACGATTCATTGGTTTGAATAAAGAGCAAAGAATAAAGACAAAGGACTGTTTAACCAGAAATTTTTAATCAATATTTGTGATTTTATCGGGAGAATTAGCGATTTCTGGCGATTCTTCTTCGGCAGTGAGTTCGCGGTAGATTACTGCATCGCAACCCAATGCCCAAACTGCGATGATGATTTCCACAACCAACATCAGCAAAATGTACCACCATGGCGTGCTTGCACTCTGATTTGTAACGATGGAATCGACATAATTCGCTGTTTCGCTTGCCTGCGCTGCAGCTAATTCGTTTAGTTCCGCAATTTGCTCGTCGCTAAGGCTGTCAAGATTGTAGTATTCTTCGAGCAAACTTTGGTATTCTTGGTCGTCTGGCTCGGAATAGTCAATTGCCAAATTGTCGATTTTGTGAAGTTCTTCGTAAACCACTTGAGTGGTGCTCAGAATTATTGGTAAAATGCCGAGAATGAGCGAGATAGCGAAGATTCTCCATTTGTTGCCGTAGGTCAGTGTGTTGCTTCGTGTTAGGGCTTCGGTGGGCGACATTCCTTTGTCAATCACTAGATAAATGCCCAATCCCCAAGCAATGCTCACTACAATGGCGGGAATGATGCCGCAGAAAACGAGCAACACAATGGCCAGCAACTCGAGTGCGAAAAGCAGAATGACTTCGCCCATCATTTTGCGATATTTCGATTCGAAAATGAACAGCGGCGATACTGTTTTGCCTTGCGCCAAGGCCACAGGAATGCTGCAGATGGCAATGGTGGTGCCTACGTTGATGTATGGAACCCAGATGGTGAGAATCCAAAGCACAATGGCGCCGAGAATCGACAGGCAATTTTTCAAGCCAAGCGAAAAACCTTCGCTCAACACCGACAGAATTTGAAGCTTCTTTTTCATTTTTGTTGAGATTTTGAGGGTTAGTGTTCTATTTTTTTGAAAACAAAATTTGCAAAACGGCAGCGCAAGCAGTTGTGCGTGTCGCAGTAGGCGCGCTTCAGCTGAATGAGTGCTTGCGTGTCGGCGGCCGATTGTGGCACAATGCCTTCGGCTGCAAAACCATCGACAATGTGATTTTTTTCGGCTGGCAGATTGCTCAGCAGGTCGATGGCGCGCTGCGTGGTGCGTTCGTCGTTGTGCGTGCGACCGTAGCAAAACAGGAATGGCGCAACAGTATTTATCAGCAAAAGATTGATGCTGTGCTCGGCCAAACGCTTCGGTTTCGATTTCGACTGTTCGCCAAAACGATAGTGCGTGAGCCAATAGTCTGTGGTTTCGCACTCGAATAGTTGGCGCAGCGCGGTTTCATCATCATTGGCGATGATTTGCGAGAAAAGTCGGTGCGAACGAAAAGCCAAATTGCCAAATTGCGACAGCCGAATGGTTGGGAAATTGGCTGGGCGCAACCTCAAAAATTTCCACAGCGATGCGTCGATGGGCGTAAGGTTGAATTTTGCTTTCAGAAAATTGTATTCGTGTTGCAATTGCGCCTGATAATCGTCTTTTGGCGTGCCTTCGAGCATTCCGGCTTGGCCGAAAAGCAGTGCTTCTATTTGCATCTCGCTATTGCGATGCTTGCCGATGATGGCCAATGGCAGCGATTTTGCTAACCGCTCGAAGGCGAAGGCGTTGGTCGAAAAACCGAAATTTCGCGCCAGAACTACGTAGAATGCTTCGTCCCAATCGTTGGTGGTTTGTTGTAAAAGTGCTTCGATGGCGTGCGTTTTTTGTTCCAATCGCTCTATCAGTAGACGATCGAGCCATGCCATTTTTTCGGCTTCGGAAACACTTTTCAGACTGTTGGCGCAGCGCACAAAACGTGTTTCGCTCATCAGTTGTTCGTAAGTGGCGGCAAGTTCGGGCGCAAAACGCAGTTGCATTTGTGGAATGGTTTGCCCATCGGTGCGAGCAATGGTGCAATCGGACTCCAGCACTACATGCAGCACCACCGAATTGTAGGCGGGGTCGGTGGCGTGGCCGTGGCGCAACCAGTCGCTGGCGCGGCGGTGAAACTCCACATTTCCAGCCCACAGCGTGCCATCGATTTTCACCTTGGCATTGAACACATCGGGTCCAGCATCGGTGTTGCGTTGCCCCGTGTCTATTATCTCCACAGGCAGCCCGTCGATGGTAGTTTGCTGCGGCGCGAAACGCTTGCTAAACCACACATATTGCAGAAATTGCTCGTTCATTTTGCAAAGATAGTGTTTTTTTGCAAAAGTGGCAAGAGGGTGTGAAGAAGAGATATTAAAATTTTGCAAGAAAATGTTTGTCGATTAAAAATAAATGATTGTTTAGGTTGATTTTGCATACAACAACGAGCGCAGGATTTTTTTCTGCCTTGTTTGTTTATCTACAAAAAAAATGTATCTTTGCCATTACTTTGAAAATCGAAAAAACTATGGAAGCAATCACTTTTAGTCCAGCGCAGGTGCATGTATTCAATCTTGTTTCGCATATCAAGTCTAGCGAAGGATTGGAGCAGTTGCGCAAACAATTGGCGGCTTTTTATGCGCAGCAAGTGGATAAAGAGATGGATGAACTATGGGAAAGCGGAAAATGGAATGAGCAAAAACTGCAATCGCTCCGTGGTTCCCATTTTCGTACACACTCTAGCAAATGATTATGAGAGCGGTTGTTATTGATACGAATTGTTTGTTGCAGATAATTGCTCGTAAAAGTCCATATCGTCCGATATGGGATGCGTTTTTGACGAACAAATATCAATTGTGCGTGTCAAACGAAATTTTGGATGAGTATCAAGAGGTATTAAGTCAGCAAATTACCTCTTCTGTGGCAGAAAATGTTGTGTTGATGATTTTGAATAGGGATAATGTACGGCTTGTCGATCCGCATTTTCACATGGAATTGATTGCTGCAGATCCCGATGATAATAAATTTGTGGATTGCGCTTTTGCTGTTGGAGCTGATTATTTAGTATCGGAGGATTCTCATTTCAAAGTTTTGCGAACAATCCCTTTCCCTCAACTAAATCTTGTCACGCTGGATGAATTCCTTCAAAGTTTGAGCTGATTTTTGTTGGACATACAACAACGAGCGCAGGATTTTTTTCTGCGCTCGTATGTTTTTATAGGGCTTTAAATCAGCAATTCAGTGTTTTCACTACGCGGCATGGATTTCCAACGGCTATCGAGTTGTCGGGAATGTCGCGAACCACTACCGAACCTGCGCCGATGGTGCAATTATTGCCGATGGTAACGCCAGGCAAGATGGTGGTGGAGCCGCCAATCCAGCAGTTGCTGCAAAATCTGTTGCAGTTCAGCGGTTTGGTTGGGCGGCGTGTTGTTGAATCGCCACAAAATATCTTTGCACGCTCCGATTTCGCAGAGCAACGCTTCGTCGCAGGCATCGTAAACCTGTCCAGCGAGCATTTTCTCTTTTTCGGTCATTTTTTCTGATTTTTAGGCGTTTAATTAATCGGAATTTTAGTCCACAAAGGTAGCGCAAAAAGTCGGAAAAATGCGCCAATTTCTCACTAAAATAACAAAAACAATAAAAAATCATCGAAAAACGATAAAAATTTTGGTGGTTTCAAAAAAAAATTTTTACTTTGCAGGCTGAATTCGTGTGTAATCATTTTTTGACTAGAAAAATACCTCGATATGAAACGCATTCGCATACTTTGTTCGTTGTTGCTTTTGAGCCTTTTTATCGGCATTTTTCAAGAGTCGGTCATGTCGTTTGTCGAAGGTTTTCGGCTGGGACTGAGTGTGGCCGATTTCACCGAAAGCAATGGTTTGGACGAGGATACTTTTGTGTCGCTCGATGTGAAAACCACTGCGCCGCAGTTGCAACCCGAACTTTTGAACGCCAGCGATAGCACGCTTGTGGTGATGGCACCATCGACTGTGGCGGTGTCGCTGTTCTATCCGCAAGGGCAAATGCATCGCAACGCATTGCAGCAATGCATCGCCATTTTTGGTACGGTGCTGAGTTTTGTGAGCATCGCCATTTTCTTCTATCTGATTGTGCTATTGGTGAAAATCATTCTCTCGTTCCGCCGCGGGCAGATGTTCAACGAGCAGAACATTCGCCGAATAAACATCATTGGCGTCGGATTTTTGGTGCTTGGCGTGCTGAATACGCTTTGGAGCGCGCTGAATGTCTATCTAGCATCGAGTGTGGTGATGCTGCAAGGTTACGAATTTTCGTACGCCAAAGTGGTCGATTGGGACTACATCATCGTAGGATTTGTAATTTTGGTGATGAACGAGGTGTTGCGGCTCGCCACCAACATGAAAAAGGAACAAGATTTGACCATCTAAATTTTTTTGGGGAGAGTAGAATTATGCCGATAGTTGTGAATTTAGATGTGATGATGGCAAAGCGCAAAATGTCGCTCAACGAATTGTCGGAGCGCGTAGATGTTACGCCAGCCAACCTGTCCATTTTGAAGACGGGCAAAGCCAAAGCCATTCGTTTCAGCACGCTCGAAGCCGTGTGCCGCGCACTGAAGTGCCAGCCAGGCGACATTTTGGAATTTTCTGATAACGAAAACGAGTAGTTAATCGATTGATAATTAGTAAGTTGTTTTAATAAAAATCAAATCAAAATTTGATCGTATGAAAAAAAGAATTTTGACGCTCGTGGCCATTGTGGCTGCCGTTGCTACAGCGGCATTTGCACAGCAAAATCCGAGCAAAGGTTTCACGCAGTACACGCTCAGCAATGGTCTGACCGTTTATCTGTGGGAAGATCACAACCAACCCGATGTTCACGGTCGCGTGGTTTGCCGCGCTGGTGCAGTGGACGAACCTGCCGACTACACAGGTCTTGCACACTATTTGGAACACATGCTTTTCAAAGGCACCGACCAAATTGGTGCGCTCAACTGGGAAAAAGAAAAACCATTGTACGAAGAGATTATTCGCTTGTACGACGAGTTGGCCAAAGTGCCGATGAAAGATGAGAAAAAACGCGATGAATTGACCAAAAAAATCAACGAAGTGTCGCGCGAGGCTGCACAGTATGGTGCAACCGACGATTTTTCGAATCTGATCGAAGGCATTGGCGGCGAAGATCTGAACGCATTCACAAGTTACGACCTTACGGCCTATTTCAACAATTTCCCCGCATTCCAAATGGAGAAATGGCTCGAAATAAATTCGGAGCGTCTGCGCAATCCTGTGTTCCGCTCGTTCCAAGCCGAGTTGGAAAATGTGTTCGAAGAGTACAACATGTACCAAGACTACAACAGCACGCATGTGAACGAATTTATGCTCGAAAACCTCTACAAAGGTCACCCCTACGAGCGCGATGTGATAGGCAAAGTGGAGCATTTGCGCAACCCAAGCCTTTCGCCGCTCATCGAATTTTTCCACACTTGGTACGTGCCAAACAACATGTGCCTTTTGTTGGTTGGTAATTTCGATACCGAAGAGGTGAAACCTTTGGTGGAAAAATATTTCGGTCGTTTGGAGGCAAAACCGCTGCCCGAGCGCGAACATTTCACCGCAACCGATTTCGCTGGTAATCCGAAAGTTTCGAAAAAACTTGGCTATTATCCCGAAATTATTTGGGGCTACAATGGCGTGAAAGAGGGCGACAAAGATGAATTGCTCATCGATTTCACGTTGGCAATGCTCAACAACGGTCACAGCACTGGTTTGTTCGATAAACTGATGCTCGATGGCGACATCATGGCTGCTTATGCCGAAAGCGATGCCCGCCGCGATCTCGGTCGCATTATGCTCATTGGCATTCCTTACTACGATGTGGCTCAAGGTCAGTACGAATCGAACGCTGCCACCGAAAAAATGATTATGAAAGAGGTCGACAAACTGAAAAATGGTCAGTTCGAGGATTGGTTGTTCAAATCGGTGAAAGAGCAAATGCTGCAAGAGACGCAGTTGATGTTCGAAGAATCGGACAACAAAGTGAACATGCTCACCTACGCTTTTGCCTACAATCAGCCAGTAGAAAGCTACTTTACGCAGGCCGACCGCATCAACGCCATCACGCGCGACGATGTGCAACGCTGCGCTCAAAAATACCTGACAGGCAATCACGTAACCATCACTGTGGAAGAAGGCACGCCTAAAAAGAATAAGCTGAAAAAGCCTGATATTCAGCCACTTGATCCGCCAAAAGAGAATGTAACTGCATACGACGAGAAAATCAAAAATATGCCTGTTGGCGCAGTGAAAGAGGAGTACAACAACTTTGCCGATGTTACTAAAACTAAACTCTACAACGATGTAACGCTCTTCTGCACCGAAAACAAAGAGAACGACATTTTCACGCTCACTTTGAAATATGGTGTTGGCACCGACAAAATGCCAAAACTCGAATATGCCACGCAGTTGATGAATTCCGCTGGCGTAATGCCAAATGTAGATGCACAAAGTCTGCGCCGCCAATTCAGCGAACTTGGTGCAAGTTGCTCCTACTCGGTGAGCGATAGCTATTTCTACATCACGCTGATGGGCGACGAGAAAAATCTGTCGGAAATCTGCAAACTGATGACGCGTCAAACGCTCTTCCCAAAACTCGACAACAAACAACTCGAGAGCGTGATTGGTAGCGTAATCAATGGTCGTCTTACCGAAAAGAAAGATCCTAGCACCGTTTCGTCGGCACTGATGGAATATGTGCTCTACAAGGATAAATCGAAATTTATCGACCGCATCGATGTGGAAGATATGTACAGCGTAACCGCTACCGACGATGGCGATGTTTTGGTTAACTATTTGATTACCATTGGTGACCTGACTAAAACCATTATCGACGCAACGAACTACGAACTCGAAATTCACTTTGTGGGTAAAACGCCAGCCAACGAGGTTGCCGAAATTTGCCGTCGCGACCTGCCTTTGAAAGAGGGCTTGACCAAGAGCGAATCGCCTGTGATCCGCGACCGTGCAAAATACGACCAACAGACCATCTTCTTCTTGCCAAATGCCGATATGCAGCAGGCCAAAATCTACTTCTACATCAATGGTCAGCCCTACGACATTGCACAAGATGTGCCAACTGATGCCTTCAACCAATACTTCAGTGGCGGTTTCAGTGGCTTGGTAATGAACGAAATTCGCGAAAAACGCTCGATGGCTTACACCGCCTACGGACAAATGGTTACGCCAGAACTTCCGGGCAAAGATGCCTATTTGATAGGTTATGTCGGCACGCAAGGCGACAAAGTGGCTGATGCCGTCGATGTCTACCTCGATCTGCTCACCAACATGCCACTTTACCCAGAGCGTTTGGAGAACATCAAAACCTATCTGCGCCAAGCGGCACTCACAACCAAACCTTCGTTCCGTAACAAGAGTCTCGTCTTCGACTATTGGCAACGACTTGGCTACAACGACGATCCCGCTCGCGTGAATATGCCAAAAATTGATGGTCTACAATTCGACGAAATCAGCGATTTCTACAACAAATACATCAAAGGACAACCTGTTGTTGTGGTCATCACTGGCGACCCGAAAACCATCAACCTGAAAGCGATTCAGGCAAAATGGGGCAAAGTTACTAAACTCAGCACCTCGAGATTGTTCAAGGGTGGTTTCTAACTTGCTGAAAAACAAAACATTGTAGAGACGCAGTTTCGACTGCGCCTCTGCGTGTTTTTCTATAAATCTATTGAAACAGCGCGAAGCGCAATCTGAAATCTGAAATCTGAAATTTGAAATCTGAAATCTGAAATTTGAAATCCCTCTCTATGGAAAAGACTCTCGTAATCATCAAACCGGGCGCGGTACAACGCAATCTGATTGGCGAAATCATCACCCGTTTCGAGCGCAAAGGCCTGCAACTTCAAGGTCTGAAAATGATTCAACTCGACGATCGCATTCTGGCCGAACACTATGCACACCTCACCGACAAACCATTTTTCCCAACCATCTGTGCCTCGATGAAGGCTTCGCCCGTAATCGTCTGCTGCTGGGCTGGCGTTGACGCAGTGCAAGTGGTGCGCAATATGACTGGCGTTACCAATTCGCGCAATGCGCAACCGGGCACCATTCGTGGCGATTTTGGCATGAGCATGCAAGAAAATATTATTCACACCAGCGATTCAGTTGAAAATGCCGCCATCGAATTGGCGCGTTTCTTCCGCCCCGAGGAGATGTTCGATTATTCCATCGCCACGCAACAGTTTGTCTACTCAATAACCGAGAAATGATGCGCAGCGTTCGTTTTCTGCTGCTGGGCGCAATGGCTTGCGCACCGGCAATTGTTCTGCACGCCCAAGAAATGCTCTCGAGCGACGATCTTGGCGACATCGACGAATTGAAAGACACTACCGCTGTGGTCGATTCGCTGGTTCTCGATCCGACCTATCTCTACGGCTGTCCCGCTGCCGAACTCTATCACCATTCGTGGACTTCGCAGCGTATCAATCCCTATGGCGTAAAAATTGATAGCATTCCCGATTCTACGCTGATAGATGTGCACGATTTTGTCTATCCTACGGTGAGCAATCGCATCACATCGAATTTTGGCATGCGGCGCTATCGTTGGCACTACGGCACCGACATCGGTCTGACTGTGGGCGATACCATTTTCTCGACGTTTGGCGGTTGCGTCCGCATCATCGACTACGAACCAAAAGGCTACGGACGCTATGTGGTGGTTCGCCATGACAATGGTTTGGAAACGGTCTATGCGCACCTTAGTCGTGTGCTTTGCCATCTCGACGAAGAGGTGGAGGCGGGTCAGCCCATTGCCCTTGGCGGAAACACTGGACGCAGCACTGGCCCGCACCTTCACTACGAAATTCGCTACCTTGGCAATGCTTTCAACTCTGTGAAACTTATCGACTACGAAAATCGTTGCGCCCGTGGCGAGACTTACTTGATAACGCTGGCCGACACCTATAGCCACAACGCTGCATTGAAGGAGTTGGCAAAGGCAAAATATCACAAAGTGCGCAAGGGCGATACGCTCTCGGGAATTGCGCAGCGCTATGGCACTACAGTTTCGAAACTCTGCAAACTAAATCATATCAGTTCCAAAAAAATTCTTCGCATCGGACAATCCATTCGGTACAGATAATGTAATTATTTAATTATCTAATTTTCAATTACTTAATTAGATTTTGGGG
>CAVFDI010000001.1:68951-151030 GCA_963621145.1 Paludibacteraceae bacterium
CTAGATTATGTACGATTTTGCAATCATTGGTGGCGGACCTGCGGGCTACACGGCTGCCGAACGCGCCTCGAAGGCTGGTCTTAGCGTGGTGCTTTTCGAAAAAAATGCACTTGGCGGTGTTTGTCTCAACGAAGGCTGCATTCCTACGAAGACATTGCTCTATAGCGCAAAACTCTATCAAAACGCGCTCAGTTCGGCAAAATATGGCATTGCGGTTGGCGATGTGTCGTTCGATTTCGCAAAAATCAGCGCACGCAAAACCAAAGTGGTGCGCAAACTGAACGCAGGAATCCGTGCAAAACTGCAAAATGTTACGGTTGTTTTGGGCGAAGCAACGCTGAAAAGTGCCGATGAAATCGCCAAAATTGAGTGCAACGGCGATTTTTATGAGGCGAAAAAAGTTTTGCTCTGCAATGGCTCGTTAGTCTCTATTCCGCCAATAAAAGGCACCGAAAATGGTCAGTTTTGGACTAGTCGCGAGGCGTTGCAGACCACCGAAGTGCCCGAAAGTATCGCAATTGTCGGTGGCGGCGTCATCGGAATGGAGTTTGCTGCGCTCTTTTCGGCGTTTGGTAGCAAAGTTTCGGTTGTTGAGATGGCGACTGAAATTTTGCCTGGTATCGATGGCGAAATTGCCTCACTTTTGCGAGCCGAATATACCAAGCGTGGTGTCGATTTTTACCTTGGCGCCAAGGTGCTTGAGTTGGGCGATGGATGCGTAAAATTTGCCGATGAAATGGGCGAAAAATCAATTTCCGCTTCGCAAATTTTGCTGTGCGTTGGTCGCCGACCGAATCTGCAAAATATCGATCTCGATGCGCTGCATTTGCAGTTGGCTGGTCGCGGTTTGAAAGTGGACGAACACATGCTCACCACCAATCCGATAATCTATGCTGCTGGCGACATAAATGGCGTGTCGATGTTGGCTCACACTGCGGTGCGCGAGGCCGAAGTGGCGGTGGCTCATCTGCTTGGTAACGACGACTGCATGCGCTACGATGCCGTGCCTAGCGTGGTCTACACCAATCCCGAAGTGGCTGGCGTAGGCGCAACCGAACAATCGCTGCAGCGCGCTGGCATTGCCTATTGGGTAAAAAAATTGCCCATGACTTATTCTGGGCGATTTGTGGCTGAAAACGAGGGCGGCAACGGACTTTGCAAACTGCTTTTCGATAACGAAAGTCATCTGATTGGCGCGCACATCATCGGAAATCCAGCGTCGGAACTGATTGCTACGGCTGCACTCGCCATCGAGCAACACCTCGCCGCCGACGAATTTGGTAGTATCATCTTTCCGCACCCATCGGTAGGCGAAATCCTGAAAGAAACGGTGCATTCAAATTAAGAATTTGTCCTCAACTAGAAATTAGAAATCAGAAATGAAAAAATCTTTTCGTCGCAGCGTCGCCTTCCGTTTTCGTCGTTTTTGCAGAGCGAAATATGCCATGTTCTGCTCGGTGAAACGCGAAGTAACCATTGGTCGCGTGGCGGGCTACATTGCCGATTTGCAGCTAGCAAAATCGAAACTTGCTGGTGCGGCTATTTGTGCAGTAGCAACCATTTTTTCGCCGTTCATGCTCTTGGCCGAAGATGATCCCGACGCTTTCGATCTTCAGAATCTGGACGAGGTGCAGATTACGGCCGTAAAACGCCAAGTAGCGAGCAATGCGCTGCATGTGGTGGCTACTGTCTCGGCCGAACAGCTGCAATCGTTTCCCGTTACAACCCTTCCCGAACTGCTCGATTATCTCCCAGGAATCGACATTCGCACGCGTGGCGCAAATGGTGCGCAAGCCGACATCTCGATGCGCGGCGGCACCTTCGATCAAGTACTGATTCTCCTCAATGGCGTCAACATCACCGACGCACAAACGGGCCACGCAAACCTTGATATCCCCATCGATTTTTCTGCCATCGAACGCATCGAAATTTTGCGCGGAACTTCGGTGTGCCAATTCGGACTTTCGGCATTCAGCGGTGCCATCAACATCGTTACAAATGCTACGCCACAACGCATTGTGCGCGCTGCTGTGCATGGCGGCGACTTCGGCTTTTTCGCTCCGAAAATCGATTTTCGCTACGCTAAAAACAATTGGCAGTTCGAGGTTTCTACCGACTACAATCAGTCCACAGGCTACACCGATAATACCGATTACAAATACGGAAATGCTTATGTTTCAGCCACTTGTAACGATTCTCTCACTGGAACTTGGCAAATGCAGTTGGGCGGTCAGCTGAAAAATTTTGGCAGTAATTCGTTCTATTCGCTCAAGTATCCCGATCAATTCGAGGCTACAAAAACGTTGCTCGGCTCGCTTTTGTGGCAAAAACGATTGAATGTAGTTTCGCTCGAGGCGTCGCTTTTCTACCGCGGACATTACGACCGTTTCGAACTTTTCCGCGAAGGCAAAACCGAAGCGCCAGCGTGGTACACGGGACACAATTATCACTGCACCGATATGGCCGGAGCAAATGTGAAAGCGTCGTTTCCCTACCGAATTGGTCGCACTTCGTTTGGCGCGGAATTGCGCGACGAACACATCTTCAGCAATGTGCTTGGCGACGAGCTCGAAACCGCGCGCCGTGTGCCTTTTGCAGCCGATTCGGCGCAATTTACAAAGGCAAAAAACCGCCTGAATGTGAACTATTTTGCCGAACAGATGTTTAGCGTGGGCAATTTTGTGGCGGCAGTTGGCGTTTCGGGTAATTATAACACCATGTTTCGCCACAATTTCGCCTTCACGGCCAACGCAAGTTACCAATTTGCCACCGATGGCGAGGTGTTTGCCAATGTGAGCCGTGCGCTGCGTCTGCCCACTTTCACCGACCTTTATTACCAAAGTGCCACGCAAACGGCAAACCCAAATCTGAAACCCGAAGAGAGTCTGAATACTGAAATCGGTGTGCGCTGGGCTGGACATGGTTTTCGCACTAGCTTGAATGCCTACTATCGCGTCGGAAAAAATCTGATTGATTGGGTGAAAACGCCCGACGAAGAACGTTGGCGCAGCGTGAACCATACGCGCGTCGATGCTTTTGGTGGCGAGATTTCGCTAGCCTATTCGCATGGTTATTGGCTGAAAAACTTGGAGCTGAATTATGCCTACTGTCAACTGTCGAAGGACGCAGGCGAATTGATGTCGAAATATGCGCTCGACTATTTGCGGCACAAGTTCACTGTGAATTTGGCGCACGGAATTTATAAAGGTTTTGGCGCAAGTTGGCAGTTCACTTTTCAGCAGCGCGAAGGCACTTACACTGCTGTCGATGGCGCAGTGCAATGCTACACGCCAGCCTATCTGCTCGATGGCAGAATTTTCTGGCAAAATCAGAAATTGAACATTTTTCTGGAAGGAAGCAACCTGATTGGCACAAAATACTACGACTATGGCGGCATTGTTCAGCCAGGACGCTGGATAAAAGCAGGAATTTCAGTGAAAATTGATTACTGAACAATCGGGAATTGAATTATTTCTCAACTTTTCCACCGAAATTTTCCAACGAATCCACGCAGCGCAGAATAGACCACATAAATGGGATAGATTGCGCTCAGAGCGAGTGTGTGGCACAGAAGTTTGATTTGATGTGTGAATGGCAAGAAAAGCGCCAAAAATGCCGTATCTATCGCGAATTTTGCGCAGAAAGCGATGCAAAATGGCACAATTGTTGCAAAATGCCAAAAAATGCCGATGAAATCGAGCAAAATCAATGCTGAAAGTCCGAAAACCAAGCACGCCACGCCTATGGTTGCCGCGTCGGTGTAACTTGCGGCTTTCGAGGTCCAACGTGCCCGCTGATTTACGAAATCGCGCAGCGTGGCTTGCGGCTGGGTTGTTACTACAGTTTTTTCATGCTTCAAAAAGGCGATTTTACCGCCCATTTTTTTCACTGCGTGCAGCAGAAAAACATCGTCGCCCGAAGGCAGCTCGCTATGCAATGCGCTGTGGCACTGCAACCAAACACTCTTTTTGAATGCCAAATTTGCACCATTGCACATCACAGGCATTTGCGCGCCACAAGCCCCAGCCGTCGATGCAATGAGCGAGGCAAATTCCAACGCTTGCAGTTGCTGAAACAGCGTGCCGTCGTCGGCCATTCGCACTGCGCCAAGCAATAAATCAGGCTCATTTTCGGCGAAATAATTGGAAATAATTTGCAGATGTTCGGCTTGTAGCGTGCAGTCGGCATCGGTGCAGACTATTATCTCATTTTTTGCAGCCAAAATGCCATCGATGAGTGCATTTTTTTTGCCATTTCCTGATGCTGAAATGCAGCGTGCAAAAGTGTGTTTTTTGGCGAATTCATCGAGAATTTTTGCAGTGTCGTCGGTGGAGTGGTCGTCGACAAAAATCACCTCAAAATTGTTGTGCGTTTGTTCCTCAATCGATCGCAAAAGTGGCGGCAGATTTTCTGCTTCATTTTTGCAGCACACAACGAGCGAAACTGGCGATTTCATCGGCTTTTTTTCGGTATAGTGTGGTGTGCGTTTCCAACCAATTGCAAACGCCAAAACCATGGCTGCATAGAGCACTAAAAAACAGTATGTCGTTGTGGGAATGACGACCATTATGCTGCAGCAAGTGTGAATACTGAAATCCGCGCTGTGGGCGTCTGCTCCAAAATGGCTTCGGCACAGGCAATGAGCGTAGAACCCGTGGTCAGCACATCGTCTACTATCAGAATGCGTTTGTCGGCAAAAAGTGCGGCATCGTGCAATGCAAAAATGCCCTTTGTGTTTTCCCAACGCTCATAAACTGATTTTTTGGTTTGTGTCGGATTTTCGATGGCGCGGTAGAGGTTCGTTGTCTCCACGGGTGCGCCCATCACTGCCGACAAACCTTGCGCAATGCACTCGGCCTGATTGTAGCCGCGCTTGGCAAATTTTTTCGGATGCAGCGGCACTGGCACAATGTAGTCGAAGTCCCTAAAATCGGGCGATTCCATTATTTCCGAAGCGGCATATTTGGCAATGTTGTAGCCAATGTCGGTGCCATTTTTGTACTTCAATTGGTGCAAAATGGTGCGATATTTCGAACCTTTCTGAAAATAGTAGAACGATGTGGCGCGCTCAATCTCTGCTTTGCCCCAAAAGCGTTTCTCGAGCTGATTGTCGCGCTCGAGGTGCAGGTTGGTGCGCGGCAAGTGTAGCAGACAATCCATGCAAATGCTCTCTTCGCCCACAGTCAACACTTTACCGCAAGCACAACAAAGGTTTGGGTAAAAAATGTCGATTAAATGGGCAAAAAGGCGTTTCATTTACTGTAAAATTTGATGACTTCGTTAGTCGAACAAATCGACAATTTTTGGCAAAAACACAATCACTCCCACGCAGGCTGCGGCAATGGCACACACCAAAACTGCGCCAGCGGCCATGTCTTTGATAGTCCGAATTTTTTCGTTGATGTTTGGCTCGATTAAATCGCACATTTTTTCGATGGCGGTATTCACCATTTCTGCCGAAATTACCAAACCGCAGCAAAGAAGTACTGCCGCCCATTCCATCGGCGAAATTTGCAGCACGAAACCTGCCACTACCACGCACAACGCAGCCACAGCGTGGAATTTCATATTCCTCTCGCTCCTAACCGCAGCCACCATGCCGCGCCATGCGTACACAAATCCCTTCAGAAATTTTTTCATCGATGAAAATTAGGCAATTATCAATTGGAAAAATGATGGTACGGCACCATTTTCTCAACCTCTTTGGCAATCTCTTTGGCGCGATTGGTCAGAAAATCGGCCATGGTCCAACCGTAAATTTTCTTCTCTTTTGCCAATTTGTCGAGGTCGGCGTCGGTCATCTTTTTGTCGTGATTTACCAGCACTTTCTCGTCGGGACGGCTCTGCGGATCGCCACGATAGGTTACAATCTCGGTGCCGACTTCGCTCACGGTGTAACGACCAGCCTTCTCTATCTGACCCGCTTTGGCATTTTGGCGCAAATCAATCACGCCAAAGGTGTAATCAATCGTCATCACCGATTCTATCATCACCTTGTGCATGCGACCTTGATACATGTTAAAGTCCTCAGTACCAGCGGTTTGCGCTTTGCCTTTGTTGTAATCCTTCTCAGAAATCTCTTTCTCACTCACTACGCCATCTTTGGTAACGCGCTGCATAAATTTTATAACCTGCTTGTCCATTTCCGATTTGTTGTGAGCATATTGGTAATGACCAAATTTCTCCGAATCGTAGGTGAAAATGAGTGCGCAGCGATTATTTTTCAGCGAATCGATGGGCAGACCTTGCAACGTTTCGAAATCGTAGTAATCGGGGAAAGCGTTGCGCAAGGTTTTTAGCGTCTTTTCGTCGAGATTGAGTGCAGTGTTGGTCACGCTATCGACAATGGCTACGCTCAGCACGCCGCGTTTGTATGCCAATTTTTCTTTCTCTACCGAGTTGCCAAAATCGCCTGCCAAAGCGTAGTAGCGAGCAGCGTCGTATTGTGCCTGATAGCGTTCTTTGCCGAATAGAGCCTCGGCTTTGTCGAAAAATAGGTTCTGCAGCCGCACGCGGTCTGGGGTGATGCGCGCCACCATGGCCGAGTCGCCTTCGTGCCGTGCAATGATGGCGTTGAACAGCGTGAGTGCCTCAATTTGGTCGGCCTCTTTGTTCGATTGTGCAAGAGTGTGAGCGTAGGGCAGTTCCACGCTGTCGCGATAGTTCACAATGTTGGTGGCATAGATGGTGTCGTATTTGTTGGCTTTCTCCATGGTGGCGAGACCAATCTGTTTCTGCTCCATCTTTTTGCTCGATTCGCACTGCTTGCGCCCTTCGTCGTAGTAGTATTTGGCGGCGTGTGCGCGAATGTCGGTCTGCAGCGAATCGTAGTTCACATGCTCCACAGCCGCCCATTTGCCTTCTTGCACAAGGCGTTCCATGCGTGTTTGCAGGTCGGCCCAAAGGTGACATTCGTCAGCCATTTTCACGTAGTTCTCGGGCTTTTTTTGCGCAGCGGCTTGTAGCGATGCAATCTCTTTCAATGCCTTTGCGTAGATGCTTTTCAGGGCTTTCTGCTCTTTTTTCAACTGTTTTTTGTTGGTTTCGAAGCTTACTTTTTCGGCTTGCGAAAGTGCGTCGTTCACCGCCTGTTGCGCTTCGATGGCTTGCATTGGCACCAAAATGGCTGCCGCAACAAGCGCAATGATTGTTCTTTTCATAATAGGATTTTTTTTTAGTTTATCAAGTTTGTAAAGTTGTGTGCTGCAAAATCTTCGATGAAATAATCTGTTAAAATATATTAAATCGTTATCAATTTTATTTTTTCAAAAAGATGAAATTTCCGCCATTTCATCGGAAAAAATTTCGATTTGCTTATTTAGATTCAATCTAAATAGGGCGCTTTCTTAATTCTTCATTATTCATTCTTAATTTTTTATTTCTACGAAATAACTCCCCAGTTTATGGTAGTTTTTGTGAGTTTTGCAAGTTGCAAATTTAGGCATTTATTTTCGTCCGACGACAAATCGGGGTCTGTTTCGAGCAAATCGTGGGCAATGGTGCGTGCGGCTTGCAGTATTTTGCCGTCGCTGGCGAGGTTGGCTATTTTCAGGTCGAATGGCAGACCGCTCTGAATGGTGCCGTCGATGTCGCCCGGGCCGCGCAGGTTCATGTCGGCTTCGGCTATCACAAAACCGTCGGTGCTGTCGACCATTATTTGCAGTCGGCGGCGCGTGTCGTTGGCCAATTCGTAGCGCGACATCAGTATGCAATAACTTTGGTCGGCTCCGCGTCCCACGCGACCGCGCAGTTGGTGCAGTTGCGCCAGCCCAAAACGTTCGGCATTTTCTATCACCATAACGCTGGCATTCGGCACATTCACACCAACTTCTATCACTGTGGTGGCGACCATTATTTGCGTTTTCCCTGCGACAAAATCGATCATTTCGCGTTCTTTGTCGGCAGGTTTCATTCTGCCATGAACCATGCTTATGCGATAGTTTGGGAATGTGGCGCGCACTTGTTGGAAACCATTTTCGAGGTCTTTCAGATCGAGTTTTTCCGACTCCTGAATGAGCGGATAGACGATGTAGACTTGCCTGCCAGCATCTATTTGTTTTGCCAAAAAGCGATTCAGCGCATCGCGTTTGTTGTCGAACAGATGATAGGTGGCTATGGGTTTGCGACCAGGCGGCAGTTCGTCTATCACCGACACATCGAGGTCGCCGTAGATGGTCATGGCCAGCGTGCGCGGAATGGGCGTGGCAGTCATCACCAAAATGTGCGGCGGCTGAATGTTTTTGCTCCAGAGTTTGGCGCGTTGAGCCACACCAAAGCGGTGTTGCTCGTCGATAACCACAAGCCCAAGGTTTTTGAAAACCACCGAATCCTCGATGAGTGCGTGCGTGCCGATGAGCAGTTGCAGTGTGCCATCTTGCAATTCTTGTGAAATAATGGCGCGCTCCGATTTTTTGGTGGAACCTGTGAGCAATCGCACATTCAGCCCAATTTTTTCGACCTGTTTCGAGATGGATTGAAAATGTTGCGTAGCCAAAATTTCGGTTGGTGCCATAATGCAGGCCTGAAAACCATTGTCGATGGCAATGAGCGCAGTCATCAGCGCCACCATGGTTTTGCCGCTGCCAACATCGCCTTGCAGCAGACGGTTCATCTGTTTTCCCGAGGCAAGGTCGGCGCGAATCTCTTTGATCACTCGTTTTTGCGCTCCAGTGAGTTCAAACGGCAGACATTCGCGGTAGAAGCGATTGAAATTTTGCCCGATTTTACCGAGAATATAGCCTTGATATTTCAATTCGC
The DNA here is from genome assembly GCA_963621145.1 of Paludibacteraceae bacterium. GTDB lineage: Bacteria > Bacteroidota > Bacteroidia > Bacteroidales > Paludibacteraceae > W0P28-013. The sequence continues at coordinate 77,709 of CAVFDI010000001.1, forward strand.
GCAATTTCGTTTGGCGAATAATGCTGAGCTGAATGAAGAAGAGTTCTTCAAATTTCAGTCGGCGTTGTGCTTGCTCGAGCAGTTGCAGATTTTTCGGAAAATGAATGTTGCGAATGGCCTGCTCGCGCGGCATCAGTGCATATTTTTTGACGAGCGATGGCGGCAGAGTTTCTGGAATTTGTAGGCTTGGATCCGACAGGGCAGTGTAGATGAGTTTGCGCAGCGCAGCCGAGTTCAAAAACGACGATTTCATCTTCTCGGTGGTGTTGTAGTGCGCTTGCCAACCTTGTGTTTTTTGCTGATTTTCGTCGGTGAGTGGGTCAATTTCGGGGTGGGCAATGTTGAACATGCGCCCGTAGCGTTGTGGCTTGCCGAAAATGATGTACCACTGTCCAATGCGATACTTATCCTCCACATATTTCAGCCCTTTGAACCAGACGAGTTCCATCGTGCCAGTGCCATCGCTGATGGTGGCAACGAGGCGTTGCGAGCGACCTTCGCCCTTCTTTTCGAACCGAACAATTTGTGCCTTCAATTGAATGAGCGGCATGCTTTCGTTCACTTCGGCAATGGTGTAGAAGCGGCTTCGATCGATGTGTTTGTAGGGAAAATAGGTGATGAGGTCTTCGACGGTGCGAATGCCGAGTTCACCCGTAAGCGTAAGGGCGCGCTTGGGACCAACTCCGGGCAGATACATTATGTCGGTATTTAGCACCATCGAATGACGAATTTTTCTCGATGAAAAGGCGCATTTTCCGATTTTTCAGTGGCGAAAATCAGTTGTTGCGCTCAAGAGCAAAGTCGAGTAGGGCAGCAAGCGCTTGGCGCGCCTCGTTGTCGGTGAAAATAGCCAAACAATCGAGCGCTTTTTCCCGAAAGTAGTCCATTTTTTCGTTGGCATAGTCGATGCCGCCATTTTGCAAAACGAACTGCTGCACAAAAGTGCCATTTTCGGCGATTTCATCGGCATTTTTTGCTATATCGACAATGCGTTTTTTCTCGGTTTCATCGGCATTTTTTATGGCTTGAATTATCGGCAAGGTGAATTTGCCTTCGCGCAGGTCGTTGAGCGTTGGTTTGCCAATGTTTGCTTGCGGCGTGTAGTCGAAAATGTCGTCTTTTATCTGGAAACAGATGCCAAGATTCTCGCCAAAATGTTGCAGTGCGTCAACTTTATCGGGCGATGTTCCAGCCGACAGCGCACCAGCCAACGCACAATGTGCAAAAAGAGAAGCGGTTTTTAGGCGAATTATCTCGTAATAGACCGATTCGTCGGCCAAAGTGAAGGCATTTTGCTGTTGCAAAAGTTCGCCGCGTGTGGCGTCTTTGCCCAGTTCTACCAGACAGCGCATCAAGTCAATGCTTTCGGTGCGCGACATGAATCCCATCGATTTGGTGAGCAGATAGTCGCCAACAAGCACTGCCGTTTGGTTGCCAAAGCGTGCATTCACCGATGGAAGTCCGCGGCGCTGGTCGGTGCAGTCCACCACATCGTCGTGAAGCAGGCTGGCGGTGTGCAGCACTTCGAACGAGGCTGCCGCCAAATGGGTGCGAGCGTTTATCTGACCTGCCACTTTTGCCGATAGCAGCGTGAGTGTTGGGCGCAGTTGTTTGCCTTTGCTTTGGGCTACATGGCTCAGTGCCGATTGCAACAGAGCATCGGGCGAGTCGAACGCAGTGTCGAGCAACGCCTCGAAACGCTGCCATTCGTCGGCTAGTGGTTTGCGTATTTCATTCAAATCGGCCATTGGCGGCGATGGATTTTTTTCAGAGTGCAAAAGTACGAAAAATTTCGCTTACTTTAATTTCTCTTTAATCTGAATTTTTTTTACTTTCCGAGCAACTGTTTTTCAAGTTTTAGCAATTCGTCGCGATACTGGGCTGCCTCGATGAAGTTTAGATCTTTTGCGGCTTTTTCCATCAGGCGACGAGTGTGTTCTATGGCTTTTTCAAGGGCTTGTGGTGTCATCGATTTCACTACAGGGTCGGCGGCAAGGCTCGCAACTTCGGGTTCTACGTAGTAGTCGACGGGCTGCGGCTGTTTTTGTGGCGCAAGCGACGAGATACCGTTTTTCACTATTGGCGTGGGAGTGATGTGATGTTCCTCGTTGTAGCGCAACTGCTTTTCGCGTCGGCGGTTGGTCTCGTCGATGGTGCGCTGCATGCTCTCGGTGATGGTGTCGGCATACATGATTACTTTGCCGTTCACATTGCGTGCCGCGCGACCAGCCGTCTGTGTGAGCGAACGGTGATTTCGCAAAAATCCCTCTTTGTCGGCATCGAGAATGGCAACGAGCGACACTTGCGGAAGATCTAATCCTTCGCGCAGCAGGTTGATTCCTATCAGCACATCGAAAAGTCCGTTGCGCAAGTCGTTCAAAATCTCTACGCGCTCTAGCGTTTCGATGTCGGAGTGAATGTAGCGACAGCGCACGCCCATTTTTGTGAAATATTTGTCCAACTCCTCGGCCATGCGTTTGGTGAGTGTGGTTACAAGCACGCGTTCGTCTTTTTCGGCACGCTGCGCAATCTCTTCCAGCAGATCGTCTATCTGGTTCAGACTTGGGCGCACTTCGATGATGGGGTCTAGCAGTCCTGTTGGGCGAATGACCTGTTCCACCACTACGCCTTCCGATTTTTGCAGTTCGTAGTCGGCAGGCGTGGCGCTTACGTAGATGGCTGTATGCACAAGGCTTTCGAACTCTTCGAATTTCAGTGGGCGATTGTCGAGCGCGGCAGGCAGACGAAATCCGTAGTCGACCAAATTTTGCTTGCGCGAACGGTCGCCGCCAAACATGGCGTGAACTTGCGGCAGCGTAACATGGCTCTCGTCGACAAAAAGCAGAAAATCTTTCGGAAAATAGTCGAGCAGACAGAATGGTCGCGTGCCAGGTTGTCGCCCATCGAAGTAGCGCGAATAGTTCTCCACGCCAGAGCAGTAACCCACTTCGCGTATCATTTCGAGGTCGTAATTCACACGTTCTTCGAGACGTTTTGCTTCGTATGGTTTGCCCATTTCGCGCAGTTCTTCGGTGCGTTTTCCAAGGTCGATTGCTATCTGGTCGATGGCGGTGTTGATGCGTTCGCGTGTGGTTACGAAAATGTTGGCAGGGTAGATGTTGAACGCGTCGAAACGTTCGATGGTGTGGTTGCTGGCAGGGTCGATGGCTTCGATGCTCTCCACCTCGTCGTCCCAAAAGATGATGCGCAAAACGTAGTCGGCGTAGGCCAAAAAAATGTCCACGGTGTCGCCTTTTGCGCGGAAATTGCCGTGGTTCAAATCTATCTCGTTGCGCGTGTAGAGTCCGTCAACCAAGCGGCGTAAAAGGTCGTCGCGAAGCAGACGTTTGCCGCACTCCACGCGAATGGCAGTGTCGTGAAAATCTTCGGGATTGCCAATGCCGTAGAGGCACGAAACCGACGAGATGACTACCACATCTCTTCGCCCCGAGAGCAGTGCCGAAGTGGTGGCAAGTCGCAGTTTTTCAATCTCGCCATTGATGGCAAGGTCTTTTTCGATGTAAGTGTCGCTGCTCGGAATGTAGGCCTCGGGTTGATAGTAGTCGTAGTACGAGACGAAATATTCCACCGCATTTTCGGGGAAAAACGCTTTGAATTCGTCGTACAGTTGCGATGCCAGTGTCTTGTTGTGGCTCAAAATGAGCGTGGGGCGATTCAGATTTGCCACCACATTGGCCATGGTGAAAGTCTTACCCGAACCCGTAACGCCCAGCAGTGTTTGAAACGGCACACCGCTCTCGACCCCTTCGGTGAGTTGCCGAATGGCCTCGGGCTGGTCGCCTGTGGGCTTGTAGTCAGAAACGAGCTTGAATTTTCCCATTTTCAACCGATTTTGCGAAAAAAACTGTTGATAACTTTCCAAAAAATGACGAAAATCTGACGATTTTTGCCTTTTGAAAACGCTGCAAAGGTACAATTTTTCCGAAAAACCACCATTTTTAGGGCAAAAGTTATCACCGTGCAAAGTTCATAAGTTGTTGATAACTTGGCACTTTTGTCGATAAAGTGTGTTTTTTGTGCGATTTTTGCAAATTTTTTCGAGAAATACACACTATATATGGAAAAAAGTGGTAAATTTGTCCGTTATATATGTTGATAACTTGCCGAGAGTGTAATTTTTCGGCCGAAAACAAAGAAAAACAATCCAAAACCTGATATTATGAAACGTTTCAGTTTGAGTTTTGCTGCTGTTGTTGTCTCGTTGTTGAGCATCGCTCCGCTCGCCAATGCGCAGACAACATTTACTCCAATCGTAACACCAAGCAACGAGGTTTGCGCCAACGAAGGGGTTACTCTTTCACTTACTCCAAATGATGGCGGTACCTATCAGTACAACTGGAAGTGGACCGATGGCACTGGGAATACGAACAACAGAAAGGATCAGCAGACGATTACCGACAATCCTTCGGCAACAACCACTTACGAGTGGTGGGCTTACGATGAGTATAGCGACCTTGCAGGGCATGGCACGGTAAGTGTGAATGTAAATTCCGCGCCTACGGTAACAGCCGACCCATCGACCTACTACGTGGTTTCGGGCGGAAATGTTACACTCAAGGTTTCGGGTAATGCATTGGCAAAATCGTTCGAGTGGACTGCCGCCGATGGAACAGTACAGGCGTCGACCACCGACGAACTCAATCTTACAAACGTTACTGAAGATACACAATATAGCGTTGTGGCCGTTGGAGCGAAAGGCTGCAAAAGCAAATCAGTTACTGTAAAAGTTGTTACATTCGATGTAGAAGCGAGCAATAAAACGGTTTGCTATGGCGAACAAGTTACGCTTACTGCAAAATCGAATGGCGCTGCAAAATTCTATTGGGACGATGGTTTTGTAGGTCAAACTCACACCGTCACTCCTACTGGTACTCCTACAACAACCTACACTGTAACCATCAAAGACGCTAACGACGCTTTGATGGCAACGCAGCAGATAGAGGTGAATGTGATTGCTAAACCTGTGGTTACTCTTACGCCAGACGAAACCAACATTTGCGCTGGCAAGACTGTAACCATTGTGGCTACAAACAACACGGGACACAAGGGTACTTATACTTGGAGTGAAGCGAGTGTTAGTGGCAATTCGTTGACAGTTGAACCAACCATCACCACCACCTACTGGGTAAAATTTAAAGATGCTACCACGGATTGCGAGAGTGATAAGACATATTGCACCATCAATGTAAGCCAAACGGGTTCGGCCTCGATAAATGGAGCAAACTCTACTTGCGTGAATACGCCGATAGAACTCACCGTTTCGGGCGGCACGCCACAACGCTGGTTCGACGAGAATGGTATCGACATTACAATGCCATACACGCCTACTTCGGTTGGCACAAAAACCATCTATTGCATAGTGAAAGATGCCAATGGCTGCGAGGTGAAAGCACAGAAAACCATTACAGTTGCGCCTGCACTCTCGCCAACCATCTATGGCAATTTCGAAATTTGCGTAGGCGAATCGGCCACACTGTCCGTTTCGACCGATGGCGCAACCTACTTGTGGAGCAACAACTCTACCGAACAAAGCATCACTGTGAGCCCAACTTCGGATGCTTCGTATTGGGTTGATGTTACAAAAAATGGCTGCACAGCACGAAAGGAACAAAAAGTTACTGTCCATGCCAAACCGACCATCAACATTACTGGCGGAACTACTATTTGCAAAGGTAGTACGGCGGTTGTTACAGCCGTAGCAACTGGCGGCAGTGGCTCATACACTTACGCTTGGAGCGACGAGCCTAGCACCATCAACGCAACATTGCGTGTGGCACCAACCACCACAACAACCTATAAAGTAACTGCTACCGATGCCGTTACTGGTTGCAGCAGCGAAAAATCGGTAACTATTGTTGTCGAAAGCAATACGCCACCAACCATTCTCGGCCCAACTACGGTTTGCAAGGGTGTAGACTTCACTCTTACCGCTTCCGATGGTGACTCGTTTGCTTGGGACGACGACGCTAGCACCACCAAGGCAAGCATGACCGCTAGTTTGACTACCGATCGCACCTACACTCTGACGGTGAAGAAAGGCAGTTGCACCTACACCGTTCAGCACAAAGTGACGGTTGAAGATGGCCCAGTTGGCGAAATCACTGGCGAAACCAGCATTTGCAAGGGTGGCAGCACCAAGCTGACTGCACCTGCAGGCACATCGTACACTTGGAGCACTGGTTCTACCGAGCAATCAATCACTGTTACAACAGCTGGCACCTATTGGGTAGAAGTGAAGAAAGGCAACTGCACGCTGCACAAAGACATCACCATAACGGTGAACACGCCAACCGATGCCTCTATCAGCACTCCTGATGGATTGACTCTCTGCGCCAACAACGAACTTGGACTTAAATTGGTGGCTTCGGAAGGCAAGGCCTATAAATGGAGTCCAACGGGCGAAACTTCGCAAGAGATCACTGCCAAACCAACATCAACCACACTCTATTCGGTTACTGTAACCGACGCTCATGGTTGCGAATCGACTGCTTCTGTGCTGGTTACGGTTGTAGACGATCCTACCGAATTGGCGTTGAACGCATCGAAAACTACAGTTTGCAAAGGTGAAAATGTGATTCTCACTGTGCTGAATGCTCCTGCGGGCAGCACTATCTCGTCGAACGATGGCAACGTAACGGGCAATGTAGTTACTCACACCGCTTCTATTAGCAAGACAGTAACCGTGAAGGTAAAATCTGGTACATGCGAATATGTTTTGACAAAAGACATTACTGTGCTCGATGCTCCTTCGGGAACGATTACTGGCACGACATCGTTCTGCCAAGGCGGAAGTACTGTGCTGGCTGCACCTGTTGCTCCTGCTGGTCAGGTCTACACCTATTTATGGAATACGGGCGAAACCTCGTCGACCATCACCGTATCGGCAGTGGGCGATTATTATGTAACGGTGTCGAACGGCTCGTGCGAGACAAAATTGCCAGCCGTAACTGTTACGGAGAATGTTCCTGTAGCACCAACCATCACGGCAAGTAAAACAACCATTTGCGCCGGCGAAACCATCACCCTTACGGCATCTAATTATGGTGCAATAACGGGTTGGAACGATGGCATACAAAATCTTGGCAATGCACAAGTTATATCGGTGTCGCCAACCACTACCACCAACTACGAACTTGTAGTAACCGATGCCAACGGTTGCGAGGCGAAGGCTTATCAGCAGATTGTGGTGAGTGCGCCTATCGATGTAACTCTTACGGGCGACAATTCGGTTTGCGAAGGTGGCAGCATCAGCGTAACCGTGAGCGGTGCGCCTAGCGGAAGCACCTATTCGTGGTCGACCGCTGGCACGTTGAGCAATGGCGATGCCACTCTCACATTCACACCAAATGTGAACGATGCTGCAGTGTCGGTAACTGTAACTCCACCTGCTGCAAAAGGTTGCGCTGTTACTAAGACCTTCTCGTTCACTGTAACGCCTGCTCCTACGGGAAACATTACTGGTGTAACATCTATTTGCAACGGCGGTAGCACCACACTGTATGCTCCTGCTGGGCCTGCGGGAACGACCTACAAATGGAACAATGGCGCAACAACGCAATCGATTACCACACCTGCGCTGTTCAAAAATACCACCTATTCGGTCGACATTGTTTATCCAACGGGATGCACATTGTCGCCAACGCCTGTCATTGTGAAGATAAATGCTGCGCCAACTGGCACCATCACTGCTTCGAGCGATGTGGTTTGTGTGGGCGAACAGGTTGAACTCACTGTTACTTCAGCAACCGCTACTGGCTGGAGTTGGAGCAACGGAACAACTGGCACGAACAAGGCTTACTACACACCAACCACCAGCGGCAATGTTCAATATTATGTCGACATTACTGCTAATGGCTGCACCGAGCGCGTCAGCAAAAACATCACAGTAGTTGATAAACCTGTGGCTGCCATCGATAAATCGGCATCGACCTCTTCGTTCTGCGAAGGCGAGCAGGTAACGGTTGTTGCTACGGGCGGTACGCGTTACGAATTGAACGGACAAACTAGCACCACTGGTGTATTCTTGCTCAACCCAACAGCAACTACCACTTACACCATTTCGGTATTCAACGAAAATGGTTGCGAAAGTCTGGTAACGCACACCGTAACCAAACTCGCACCAACTGCCGAACCGAGCATTGTGGCGAATGGGTCGCTCGAACTTTGCGTAGGCGATAGTCGCACACTCTCGATCAATAATGGCACAGTAGTCAATTGGATCGACGGCACATCTACACCGAATTATATATATACAGCAACTTCGGCCGACTTGGGAACGAAAACAATCACTGCCAAAGTGAACGATTTGAACGGATGCAGCAAGTCGGTAAGTTTGGAATTTGTTGTTACTGAAATTCCTTCGGTGGCAATCACCACAACTAACGAAACCATCTGCAAAGGCGAAAAAGTAACTTTGACTGCTACACCGGGCTTGGCTTCGTATTCGTGGGAATCGGGCGAAAAGACTCAAGAGATAATTGTATCGCCAAGCATCACCACTACTTATGTCGTAACAGGAACTAACGCTGGCGGCTGCTCGTCGACGGCAAAAATAACCATCAATGTGGCGACACCTGATGCAGTATCGATTTCTGGTCCTGTCACGGCTTGCCCAGGCGAGAGCGTAACTCTGAGTGCTGTGGGCGGCAAAGCATGGAACTGGTCGCACGGACTTGGCACAAGCAATACGGCAACATTCAACGCTGCTACCACTACTACATACACTTGCGAAATTACCGATTCGAAAGGTTGCGTAACCAAAGTTTCGCACACGCTCACCGTGAAAGAGACGCCAACGCCAACCGTTTCGGGTAACTTGAAAGTGTGCAAAGGTTTGAATACCACACTTAGCGCAAGCACCGCCGATGCCTACGAATGGAAGAAGGGCGCAACCGTGCTCAGCACTGCATCGACATTGACATTGACCAATGTTCAAAGTTCGGAAGATTACACGTTGACCGTAACTGTGAACGGTTGCCAAGCAAGCACTTCGTTCCGTGTAACGGCTTGCGAAAATCCAACTGATGCTGCTATCGTTGGTAAAGATAAAGTTTGCGAAGGCGAATCGGTTACACTCACCGCTGTGGGCAATGGTACTTATTCGTGGAGCACTGGCGCAACAGGCAGCGAAATAACTGTAATGCCAACCGCAGCCAACCACATCTACCAACTGACTGTTACCGATATGAACGGTTGCACGCAGATGGTACAAAAGAATATCACCGTATCGCCAACACCATCGGTAACCATCGATGGTCCGACCGAGGTTTGCGCTGGACAGTCGGTTACTCTCTCCGCTAGCGGTACTGGCACGTTCTTGTGGGACGATGGCACAACTACTACCGCAACTCTCAAAGTAACGCCTAGCGTAACGCGCGCTTACAAAGTAACCCTTACCGATGGTTCGGGTTGCACCGTAACCGCATCGCACACTGTAACTGTGAAGACTTTGACCGCTCCGAAAATTTCGGCTGCGAAGACCGATGTCTGCAAAGGCGACAAAGTAACTCTTACTGCCACGGGCGAAACAGGTTGCACCTTCACTTGGCCCGATTTGGGAAGAACGGGTGCTAGTATAGAGACTTATCCAACCACAACTACCACCTATAAAGTTACGGCTACGAACGCCACTGGTTGCACTGCCGATGGCTACATCACCATCAATGTACACGAACAGCCTACGGTAGCAGTTACGGTTACTAAGGCGGCAATTTGCGCTGGCGAATCGACTACCATCACTGTAACGGGCGGCACGGAATATACTTGCAATGGCGAGACGAATACTTCTGGTATTTTCAATGTTTCGCCAACCAAAACTACACCATATAATATAGTGGTGAAAAATTCGGCGGGTTGCACCACAACAACATCGCAAACCATCACCGTCAACGAATTGCCTACAATCAGTGTTTCGGGAGTTGATAAAGCTTGCGCTGGCGAACTCATTAGCCTTACGGCTACGGGCGGCACCGAATATTTGTGGAGCAATGGCATGACATCGCAAACTGCCACCTATACGGTTTCTGGCACAGGTACCATGTCGGTTTGGGTGAAAGGTAAGAACGCTAGCGGCTGCTGGAGCGGTCAAGTGGCGCACAACATCACCATCAATGCAAAACCAACCATTGCCGTTTCGGGAACGATGGATATTTGTGTTGGCAAATCGACCACACTGACTGCTTCGGGTGCAAGCACGTACGTTTGGACATGGTTAGGCGGCTCGGCTATGGGCAACACGCTGAATGTGAATCCAACCGCTACTACCGTTTATAAAGTCGTTGGCACCGATGCCAATGGTTGTGTAGGCGAAACTTCGGTTACCGTGAATGTTTATCCTGAACCTACGGTTACCATAACAGGTCCGACCGAGGTGTGCGAGGGTGGCGAGATTACTCTTACTGCCAACGGCACAGGCACATTCTTGTGGAACACTGGCGAATCGTCGCAGCAGATAAAAGTGTCGGCGGCTGGAACCTATTCGGTTACCCTTACGGGCGAAGGCGGTTGCATTTCGAAAGCCGAATATGTTGTGAAACAGAAGTCAATCATTGCCAAGATAAACGATGTGATAGATGGCGTATCGACCATTTGCGAAGGTAGCGACATCATTCTTACCGCATCGGGCGGCAATGCATACAAGTGGGACAATGGTCTGGGAACGAACGCTACCGTTACTGTAAAACCGACCACATCGACCACATATTGGGTGGAAGTTACCGACGCTTCGGGTTGCAGCAAACGCGTAAGTCATACCGTGAAAGTAACGCCAAAACCAACGCTCACCGTTGTGGGTAACACCACCATTTGCTATGGCGAGACTGCCAACATTACCGTTTCGGGTGCGAAGACCTATGTTTGGAGCGATGGCATTGGCACTGGCGCAAGCATCAAAGTGTCGCCAGTATCGACATCGACCTATACCGTAACTGCTACCGACGAAAATGGTTGCGTTGCTACGCAAGATGTTAAAATCGAAGTTATTCCAACGCCTGTGGCTTCTATCAAGGCTAGCAAAACCACAGTTTGCGAAGGCGAATCGGTTACACTTACTGCTGATGGCGGCGACAACTATGTTTGGGGCGATGGCAGCACAGGGGCATCTATCACTGTTACGCCAACTGCGCCAAGCACCACTTACAAAGTTACGGCTTACAAGAATGGTTGCGCAAGTGCAGAGGTTTCGCAAGTCATCACTGTGAATGCACTGCCAACGGTAACCATCAAACCATCGGCAACCACCGTTTGCAAAGGCGAAGAGGTTACACTTACTGCTTCGGGTGCAACATCGTACGAATGGAGCACTGGCGAAAAGACGCAAGCCATCACCGTTACGGTGAATAGCGATGCCACCTATTCGGTAATTGGTACACAAAATGGCTGCCAAGGCACTGCCTCGCAGAGCATTAAAGTGGCTACACCGCCTACTATCAACATTTCGAGCAACACTGGAAAACTCTATATCTGCAATGGCGAAAGCATTACGCTGACCGCTTCGGGTGCAAACACCTACACTTGGTCTGGCGGATTGGGCAACACTGCTTCTATCACCGTTACGCCAACCGCTGACACTGAATACGAGGTCGAAGGCGTTTCGGCAAATGGATGCAAGGCTAAAGAGAAAGTCAAAGTAATTGTTTACGACAAACCAAATCCAAAAATTACTGGCAATACCGAAATTTGCGAAGGCGACTACACCATTCTGACTGCCGACGATGCTAACGCCGTGGCTTGGGAGTGGAACACAGGTGCTAAGACTAAGAGCATCAATGCTTATCAGGCTGGAACTTACACCGTTACGGTAACTGGCAAAGGCGGTTGCACATCTACTGCTACGGCTATTGTCACTTACTTAACGCCTATCAATGGTTCGATTAGCGGACCAGAAATTGTTTGCAAAGGCGAAAATGTAACTCTTACGGCTAGTGGTGGTAAGACCTATCAATGGGATGAAAACACTGCCGAAAGCGAGAAACTTGTTCTTACCAACATACAAGTGAGTGGCACGCACTGGGTTACCATTACTGGTGCCAATGGCTGCACGCAGCGTTTGGGTCATTCTATCATTGTGAACGAACCTCCAACGCTCTCTATCACTGGTAATCAAACCTTCTGCGAAGGCGGAAGCACCACTCTTACCGCAGTCGGTACGGGCGATGTGCTGTGGAACACAGGAAGTACCAATCGCTCTATCACCGTATCTGCCGAAGGTGACTATACGGCTAAATTGACCGATGCTAATGGCTGCTCGACATCACAAACTGTGCATGTAACGCGTAATCCATTGCCAGTGGCCATAATCACTGGTCCTACAAAGACTTGCGAGGGCGAACCTGTTACACTTAGTGTTTCGGGTGCCGAAAGCTACACTTGGAGCACAGGCGCTACGGGTCAAAGCATTACGGTTCAGCCTACTACGACCACAACCTACACCGTTACACCAAAGACTGGACTCTGCATTGGCGATCCCGCTTCGTTCACCATAACTGTGAACAAGAAACCTGTAATCACCTTCAGTGGCGATTTGGAGATTTGTGCTGGCACTAAAGCCGTGATCACTGCCGATGCCGATGGCGCCGATCAGTATGTTTGGGGCGATGGATCGACGGGCGCGACATACACCACCGCTGTGCTCGAGTCGAACACCACATTTACCGTAACTGCTACAAATACCACTACGAATTGCTCGGCACAAAAACAGGTTACCGTCATTGTCAATCCGAAACCGGAAATCTCCATTTCGGGTACGACATCGGTTTGCGCTGGCGAATCGACCAAACTGACGGCTTCGCCTAGTGGCGCTACTTACGCATGGAGTAATGGTTCGACCAGTCGCACCGCAACCTTTAGCAATCTGATTAGCGACGAAGACTATTGGGTTGATGTAACCTTGGCTAACGGCTGCACCAATCGTCTCAATGGCACTATCAAAGTTTATGATATGCCTGCTGCCGAAATCACTACAAACACTGGTACGAACACCGTTTGCCGTGGCGAAAGTATTACGCTTACTGCTTCGGGCGGAAACACCTATTTGTGGACGCACGATGGCACGCGTAGCGCATCTGTTACCGTTACACCAACAAAAGATTCAAAATATACCGTGAAAGTGATTGGCGATGGCAACTGCTCGTCGACGGCTAGCATCAACATTCAAGTGCTCGATGTGCCTGAGGCTGCCATTGTGGCTGATAAAACCACGGTTTGCGAAGGCGACAATGTTACACTGTCGGCCAACGATGGTGTAAAATGGCAATGGTACAAAGGCAATGCCGAAATTGCTGGTGCTACTGGTCAGCACTACACGATAAATAGTGCTTCGTATGGCACAACAACCTATAAAGTTGTGGTTGAAAATGCTGCTGGTTGCTCTACCACGGCATCGTATGCGCTGGCTGTTTCGCGCAAACCAGATGCCACCATTTCGGGTGATCTCGATATTTGCAGCGGCACAAGCACGACTCTTACCGCACCGCTCTCTGATAGCTATTTGTGGAGTACGGGCGAGACTACGCGCAGCATTACTGTAACGCCAAGCGCTACGACTGATTATTCAGTAACCGTAACTGTGGGCGATTGCTCGGCTACAGGCGTTGCTACTGTGAATGTCAACCCACTACCAATGGTAACACTCACACCCGATGATCCTACCGTTTGTGTGGGCAATTCAACCATACTGCGTGCTGGCACAGGCTTCAAATATTATAAGTGGAGCACTGGCCAAGAAGGCCCGAATTTGTCGTCGATTGGCATTTCACCAACCGAAAATACCGTCTACACTGTAACTGTAACCGATGCCAAAGGCTGCACTGGCGTGGCGCAAACTACCATAGCAGTAACGCAAGTGGCGGCTCCAACCATCACCGTGCTTTCGGGTTCTGAAACTGTTTGCGCTGGCGAAGAGGTTGTGCTGCAATCGAGCGCTGCCAAGGAATATCAGTGGAGCAGCAATGTGGAGGTATCGCAACAAAGTGAACAAACCGTAGTTGTTTACCCAACGCAAACGAGTGTCTACACTGTAACAACTACAAACAAAGCGGGTTGCCAAAGCTCGAAAGATATCACCATCAATGTAACTAAGTTGCCAACACCTACGATTACTGGTGCCGACAATATGTGCAAAGGTGATATGACGGGCGTTGAACTCACCGCTAGCAGCGATGTGCCTGGCGCAACCTTCATTTGGAGTACGGGCGACAACACCGCCAACATCATTGTTAAACCTTCGAAGACCACTACTTATAGAGTTTGGGCATCGAATGGCAAGTGCAAGAACTCAACGCCTGCCGAGTTCACGCTGAAAGTGAACGACGCTCCGGCGGCTGCTATCACAGGTAAATCGGCCATTTGCCTTGGCGAAAGCGTTACATTGGAAGCCACTGGCGGTGTTACTTACTTGTGGCAGAATATCGAAGGTTCGGCTAAGACCTTGAGCAAGATAACCGTATCGCCAACGCAGACTACAAAATATGTCTGCACGGTAACCGACGATCATGGTTGCACAAAAGATGCTTCGTTCGAGGTTGTTGTTAATCCGCTGCCGAAACCAAGCATTACGGGTAAGAATAAGATTTGCCGTGGCGGAAGCACCACTTTGGCTGCTACAGGTGGCAATAGCTACTTGTGGAGCACGGGCGAAACCACCAAGGAAATCATTGTAAATCCTGCCTATACCACCACCTACACCGTGGAGGCTAGCAACGCCAATGGGTGCACGAGCGAGGCTACATTCACCGTCGAGGTTGTTCAAGAACCTAAAGTGCATATCGATGGACCGACTGTAAGTTGCTCTGGTACGCCAGTTACACTTACCGTAACGCCCGACGACAGCCGCACTTACACCTGCATTTGGAAACACAACAATTCTACCAAACTGGCCGAGGCTGTGAATCCAACTTCGTCTACCACTTACGAAGTAGAAGTGTTCGATGGCGAATGCTCTAAGATATTGACGCACACGGTTACAGTGAATAAACTGGAAGATCCGAAGATTGATGGTCCTGCACAAATTTGCCTGGGCGAATCTACCACACTGAGTGTGGCGAATGTGCCGAACAACTTTGTATCGTATCAATGGAGCACGGGCGAAACCACTCAAAGCATTGAGGTGAAACCTGCTGTAGTGGGCATGAGCACCTACACCGTTACCTGTACCGATGCTAACGAATGCACCAGCGAAGCCACCATCGACATTGTGGTTAGCGCACTGCCCGATGCTACCATCACTGCCTCGACCGACGTGCTTTGCGAAGGCGACAACAGCGTTACGCTGACCGCTTCGGGCGCCGGCATCAGTGGTAAATATAATTGGTACGAAGATGAACTCGCTACTGTGCTGTTGGCTGGCGGCGAAGGCACCCCGACCTACACATTCAACGACCTGACCTACACGAAGAAGATTTATGTAGTTGCTATCTCGAAACTTGGTTGCAAGAGCGCACCGAAAGAGTACGAATTGGTTGTAACACCAAAACCGAACCCAACCATCACCTCGTCGGTTCCTGCCAATGTAATCTGCACTGGCGGCACGGTTGAACTGAGCGTTTCCGATCCCGATCCCGATGTAACCTTCGTTTGGAGCGATGGCACAGAGGGCGCACACATGACCGCTACGGCTCCTGGCGAATATCGCGTTACGGCTACCAATGTGGCTGGCTGCACGCAAGATGCAAGCATCACCCTCATCGAAGAAGCATTGCCTGATGCGAAGATAACGCCATCGATAATAGCCGGAACTGGCGCTGGCGTAGCAGAGGAAAATATCGCTAGAATTTGCGCTGGCACACGCTTGAAACTGACTGCCACACCGCAAGCCACACCAACACTCACCTACACCTACAAGTGGAATACTGGTTCTATTGCAAGCGAAATAATGGTGAACCCAACCGCTAGCACCACCTATTCGGTAGTGATAACAAGCGCTTCGGGTTGCGAACAGACTGCTACAATAGAAGTGAAGGTGAACGAATTTGTAACCATCGAAGGAAAGACTGAAGTCTGCGCAGGAATGCCGTATGTATTGAATGCAATAGGCAATAATCTGTCGTACTACGAATGGACACGCAATGGCGAGAAGTTGCCTAAATACGATGGCGTGGCTAGCATCGATTGTGTCGATTCTGTGCCTGCTGGACAGATGTCGGCCGAGGTTACTTATGGTGTGAAATGTATTTACGACAACAACTGCGAAACCGATACCACCATCACCGTTAAGGTTTATGCTAAACCTAGCGATCTCACCATCAATGGCATTGGTGGCGTCGATGCAATGGATTCGGTTTGTGTAGAATCGGCAAAACAACTCTCGGTAATTCCAACGGGCGGCTCGTCGCTCACGGGCGCAACCTACAAATGGACTGGCTCGGGCATCACCGACGAAACGGCTGCTACGCAAACCATCACACCAACGACTGTTGGTCAGGAGACTTACTCTTGCCAAATTACCATGCCTGGCGGTTGCGACACTACTGTCAACATCATATTGAAAGCCGTGGCTCTGCCAGAATTGGCCGCTTGTCCCGATACTACTATCTGCTTCGGAACAGAGGCGCAACTCTATCTTACCGCTAAGAACAATTGTCCTGATGGCACAACCATCACATGGACGAGCGACAATGGCGGCGGTGGCGCTAGTGGCGATGTTGTTCGGGTAGCACCAACCACAACGACCACCTACACCGTTACGGCTAAAACGCCTGCACCACTTGGTTGCAGCACCACTCAAACGGTTACCGTAACTGTAATTCCGCAACAGCAGCCCACGGTTACTCCTTCGCCTGCACTCATCTGCCTCGATGCAGCGGGCATTAGCGAGGACGACCTGAATCTGACTACTGAAGATACCGACTCGGAAGGTCGCACCTACAAGGCTTACAAGTGGTATGCCGAGGACGATCCGACCACCATTATTGGCACATCGAATGCCATCACAGTGCCGAAGGCCAACATTACTGCAACTCGCACCTATGTGGTTGAGGTTACAACGCAGGAAGGCTGCACCGCTCTTGGTAGTGTTGAAGTGCCTGTAAGCGAAAAACCATCGGTATCGATAAAAGGTGAAACGCAAGTGTGCGAAGGTAAGTCGCTTGTGCTGCAAGCCGAAAGTCCAATAAATGTAACACGTTACGAATGGACCACCAACGACGACCCGAACACTGTATTCGCCACAACGCAGAGTGTTACCGTTTGGCCAACTACCACGGTTAATACCTACTACTTGACCGTATACAACGATAAAGGTTGCCGCTTCGAGGTGAACCCAGGTCACAATGTAACAATTCTGAAAGCACCAAAACCGCAGATTGCTGCCGATCATAACCCAATTTGCGAAGGCGACGATGTGATACTGACTGCATCGGACCTGAACAGCGGCACTTGCACGGTTGTTTGGGACGATAACTCCACCAACCCAGTGCGTAAGATTATTGGCTTGACATCGACCACCACCTACAATGTAACCCTCACCAACGAGAATGGTTGCGTCGAACAGGTAGAATTTACCGTCGATGTGAACCCGCTGCCAAAACTGAAGATTACGGGTAACACGCAAGTGTGCGTGGGCGACAGCGTGCTGTTGAGCGTTGAAGATGCCAATGGCGTCGACAACAAATACAGTTGGACTGGCGGCGCATGGCGCGAGGCTACCGACAAAGGCTCGGTTAACAACAGCAAAGTTTGGGTTTATCCGACCAATGTTGTAGATAGCACCGAATACTGCGTAACATCAGTCGATGTGAACTCGTGCAACAGCAAACAGGTATGTCACAAAATTTTGGCATTCGCTAAGCCGATAGCCATGATCAACGGCAAACAGATGGCTACCGACACCATTTGCGTGGGTCAAAGCCTGATACTCGAAGCCACGGGCGGCAGCAAATTCAAATGGAGTACCAATGCCGAATCGCAGCAGATTACCACGCCTATCTACAACTCGGTAAATACCTACATATTCTGGGTTGATGTATACAACGAGGCTAACTGCGTTCAACGCGACTCCATCTGGGTTAAAGTTATGCCGAAACCAAATGCTTACATCGAAAGTGTTTCGCCTGCTACGCAAGTGTGCGAAGGCACAACTGTGACCATGCGTGCTTCTGACGCTCCTTCGGGCAGCCGCTACACCTACGCATGGACCAACAACACGGGCGAAACCATCGAAAATGCTAATCAGCAAGAGATTTCGGTAACGCCAACCATTACCACGGCTTACAAACTTGTGATTACCGATGTGGAGACGAAGTGCGAGAAAGAGATTTTGCAGACCATCTACATCGATCCGAAAGCGAAAGTGAACTTCACAGCAACACCCGACACCATTTGCGAAGGCGATGTGTTTAGTATCGAGATTGAAGGCGATGTGTCGGGTCAGGCCATTGCTTGGGAACAACTGAAAAACGGCACGGCTCAAGATGTATCTTCGTGGGCTGGCATGACGTCTATTGTCGACTCGCCAACAGCTAGCGAATATATCTACCGCGCTACGCTTACCAACAAGGTTACTGGGTGCTTAACAGTGCTCGAACGCCGACTTGTGGTTGTTCGTGTGCCGAAAGCAGGTATCCAGATTGTGAATAAGACAACCAGCACCGTTTGCCAAGGCGATCCAGTAGAATTGCAAGCATGGAACGACGAAGGTAAGTATTCAACTGCTGAAAATGTTCAGTTTGTTTGGATGATTGGTGACGACACCATCGCTCCTCTCAACCAACGGAAAATAATTGTTTATCCGCGCACCACTACCACTTACACAGTGGTAATGCAGAGCCTTGTAAATGGTTGCACTTCGTCGCGCGACACCACCATCAATGTGCTCGAGATTCCTCATGTGAACATCGTAGAGCCTGATAATCAGGTTATTTGCGAGGACGAAGAGATCTCCTTTACGCTCGAAGGCGTTTTGGCAGAATATGGTGTAGCATGGCATAAATACGATCGCGGTACAGAAGTCGCTTCGTGGGCTAAGAATGGCGTAACTACCGTTACCGACAAGCCAACCAAGAGCGAATACGATTACAAAGTCGTCATTTCGAACCCGCTTGGTTGCGACACCACCATTGTGCGCCACTTGCGTGTGAACTCTGTGCCACGACCAGGCATTAAGTTCCCAGGTGCTAAACAAGACACCATTTGCGAAGGCGAAGAGGCTTGGTTGCAGGCAACAAATACCGAAGGTAGTTGGAGCACGATGTACTACACCTACGGCTGGTTGAACCATGGCGATACGCTGACGCACGACGACTACACTCTGAAACTGAAGCCGACTAAGACCGACAACTACACCTTCTACATCATCGACAAGGCCTCGGGTTGCCGCCGCACCATCGACACCACCGTTGTGGTTCTGCCGATACCGCGCGTCGAACTGAGCGACCCTGGCACATTGCTGTGCGAAGGCGAAATGTACACCCTCGACCTCAGCAGCGAACTGCCGCTGACCGATGCCAACATCACTTGGACTAAGACGGATAGTTACAGCGTAACGTTGGATACGAAGAGCGACATCGTTACCTATAGCGATAAACCAACGGCTGGCGACTACACCTACACTGTAGTTGTAGCCAATGCCAACAAGTGCGACACTACCATTGTTCGCAAATTGAAAGTCAGCAGCGTGCCGCAACCTTACATCTTGATTGGCGATGGCACTGGCGACACCATTTGCGAAGGCGATCAAGTGAAGTTGATTGGTCAAAACATGAAGAGCAACTACAACTTTACCGATTATCCTGTAGCATGGATTGTTGGCAACGATACACTTCAGAAAGACCAGACTCAACTGCTGCACAAGCCACAAAAGACCACAACCTACAAATTTGTGGTTACCAATGCGGCTACTGGTTGCTTCATAGCTGTCGACACCACCATATTTGTGAAGGCACGCCCAGCAACCAAACTGAATGTGAAATTGCCTAGTGGCTCTACCGATAACACCATCTGCAAAGGCGAATCTATCAGCATGCAGATAGTCGATACCGTGGCTAACAACACCGACGGACTGCATGTTCAGTGGAAACGCAATGGCGTGATTGTGACTGAATGGGCCAACAAGTTCGACATTGTGAACTACACGCCCGACGATGACGAAAGTTATGTGATAACAGTCGACAATGGTCGCTGCCCGATAGTGCTGAACTACGACCTAAAAGTGAACTATCTGCCCGATCCTACGGTTGAACTGCGCTCTGGTTCGCGTGTGAATTGCGCTGGTACGCGTGTCGATATTGGCGGCGCACAAAATCAAGATCTTGATTCGCGCTATGTTTACGAATGGACAACAGTGCCTGTGGGCGAAGTTATCGCAAATCCGCACGACAAGGACATTGCGGTTTATCCCTACACCACAACCACCTATGTCTACACAGTAACCGATACGCAGACAGGTTGCTCGCGCTCCGACAGCATTGCTATCACCGTAAATCAACGGCCTAAAGTAACGCTCGAGGTTGTTTATCCAGAAGGCACCGAGGGCAATCTTATCTGCCAGACCGAGCCAGTAACGCTGCGCCTGCGTGGCGAAACCGACAGTTTGAAGACTCTGTGGTTTGTTAACCAAATTCCGCAAGCCGAATGGGCCGACAAACTCTCGATTACCGATGCGCCAAGCAACGAACGCAACGACTACACTGTGAAGGTTTACAACGCTAATTGCGAACTGCAAATAGACACAACTATTTTGGTAAGCAAAGTGGAAAATCCGAAGATCTACAGCGTAGGCGACATCACCACCATTTGCGAAGGCACTAAAGTGGAATTGAAAGCGCTAGATCCGCAAATAACGACGATGGTAAATGGTAAGAATATCAATGACTATCGCTGGACGAGTAGCAATCCGAAGGAAGTTCTCGAAAATCCGACGAACCAAAACATTCTTGTTTACCCGAAGACGACTACAACCTACACCTACACCACTACCAACTTGCTCACAGGCTGCTCGCGTTTCGACACGCTGCGCATTGTGGTAAATCTGAAACCAGAGGCTAAATTCGAGGTGGCTTACGGTGCAAACATCACTGCCGATAGTACCATTTGCGCTGGCGATCCTGTTACTCTGCGTGTAACTAGCAACGATTCGGGTAACCTCTACACCAAATGGTATGCCAACGAACACGAAGTGCCCGATTGGGAGAATAAACTCACCATTACCGATGTTTGCCCCGATAGCACGGTGATCTATCGTGTAGCGGTAAGCAACGACTACTGCGAGGCCGATCGTCTAGAGCAGACTGTGAAAGTGAAGTTCGTTCCAAATCCAACGATTGACATACTTCGTGGCGGCTATACCATGTGCGAAGGCCAACAATTGCTGTTGGTTGCTAAAGCGGCTCAGCGCCAAGACCTTGGATTCAAGTATCAGTGGTTGTCGAGCTCGCCGAACGACCAAATCAGCGACTCTACAGGTCAATCGCTCACCGTTTATCCGACAGGTATCACCACTTATACCTATGTGATTACCGATCCAGCAACGGGTTGCTCGCGCACGGGTCAAATTCAGATAAATGTGAACAAGAAACCTGATGTTCGCTTGGTTACTGGCAGCAACACGCTGGCTAAGGATACGCTCATCTGTGGTGGTAATCCTGTGACATTGCGCGTCGATGGCGACTTGAAGAATCTGACTTTCGCTTGGTACAAGAACGACCTTGTACAGCCTGGAACTTCGTCGACCTACACCGATACGCCTGAATCGAATGCTAAGTACTATGTGATTGTTACCGATACAACCACGGGTTGCGAAACTAGTCAGGGCGATTTGGCTGTGGATGTCGAGGTGAACATCATGCCTGTTCCGACCATCGAACTTGTGGGCGCTGGAGTTACCAACCATGTTTGCAAAGGCACAACCATCACGTTGCAGGCCAAAGAAGACCAGGCGCACGATGTGAATAAGTATCGTTATCAATGGTCGGGTGGCGGTAAGTCGAGCCTTGGTAGCACACAATCTATCAATGTGAAACCTGATGTAACGACCACCTACATGTATACTGTTCGTAATCTGATTACAGGTTGCACGCGCAGTGTCGATACCACCATCTATGTTTACGATGTGCCGAAGGTAACGCTCTCGTCGTCGATTGAACAAGGCTACGAGGATAGTTACTGCGCAGGCGATCCTGTTACACTGAGTGTTACTGCTGGCGAAGGCACCAATGCCGACGATCTGCAATACACATGGCTGCGCAACAACGAGGTGATTGCTGGTGCTACTACCAACACACTCATCGACTACCCAATGGGTACTGCCGACAATGTGAACGACACCATCTACACCTACGAGGTTGTGGTTCAGAACAAATCGAGCCATTGCCAAGCCGATCCAACTGGTCTGAAGTACTCGCTCACGGTGAAACCGCTGCCTGTACCAACCATTACGGCATTCGACAACAATGGCGATGTGATAGAGAAGAACCAGACGGTTTGTCCCGATCGCGATATTCGTCTGCAAGGTACGCACTTGTCGGGTAAATTGTTCCGCTACACTTGGTATTCGCAGAACCAAACCGATCCCGACATCACCGCTACCGACAAACCGAACGAGGTTTGGGTATCGCCGTCGCAAACTACCACCTACACCCTCGAAATCGAGAATTTGGAGACTGGTTGCAAGCGCACCACCACTCACACCATCAGTGTATTGGCTACGCCGAAGATTAAGATAATCAGCACTGCCAAACAGGACGATGGCAAATCGGTTGCTTGCGTAAACGATCCCGACATCACGCTGAAAGTGGTTCAGGCCGATGGCTCCGAGATTGACGACTTCAAGTTCAACATTACTTGGCTCGACGATCTGGGCAACGACCTTGGTGGCACGGCCGACATCACACTCACTGCCGATGCAGTCTCGACACACACCTACACCGTTCAGGTTGAGAATGTGCCAGGTGCTACAGGCCTGAAGTGCCCAGTTGTGGCTACTCATGTTGTCGATATTCAAACGGCTCCGACCGACATTACTATCGATGCTTACACCAACGATGGTCGCACGCTGCTCACCGAGAAAGAGTATGTATGCGCTGGCGAACCTGTGTTGCTCGAGGCTAAGAAACAAGACAAGATGACCTACGAATGGCGCGACGAGTGGGGCACGGTTTACACTGGCGACAACAACTCGCGTACATTCACTGTAAATCCGCAGAAAACGACAGTCTACACCGTGAAAGTTACCAACATGGGCGGTTGCTCGTACGAGGTATCGCGTAAGATTTTGGTTAATCCTAAACCTACGGTAACCATAAGCGGGCCTACTTCGTTCTGTCTCGAAGAGGTGGGCAAGTCGTTCACTCTGAAGGCCACTTCGAACCCATATTCGAAGAACTACACCACCATTGTTTGGACCTACGAGGTAGATGGCGGCACCAACACCTTCGAGGGCCAGAGCATTGAATATGCTCCGCAAAAGGCTGGTACTTACAAGTTCACCGTGGTGGCACGTCACGAGTCGAACAGCACAATTTGCGAAAGCGATCCTGTTACCTACCAAGTGATAGTGGCTGGCGTTCCGCAAGTTGGTACCAAGGACTTGAAAGTGGTTTCGTCGCTCGACTCTACGGCCAATGCTTGCGTGAATACGCGCTTCGAGATTGAAGCCACGCCTGGCTACACCAAGTATGTGTTCGGTACTACCGATAGAGTGGTTTATACACCAAAACAAGAGAGCGATAAGAACACATTCAACGATGTGGTGAAATCGGAAGGCTCGTGGATTTACTATTGCGACTTCTATAATGCTGCTGGTTGCTACAGCCGTCAGGAAATCGACATCGAGGTTAATCCAATGCCTGATAATGTTACGATAACGCCAACTGCGGTGAATGGTGTTCTTAACAACTATAAGTCGGAGGGTGAACAGCCCGAGGTTGTTGTTTGCGAAGGCACTTCGTTGAAACTCAATGCAAATGCGACGGGTAAAACCAACAGTTATTCGTGGATCGATTCCGATGGCAAGACTCACCCATCGCAGCAGGAGATTAGCGTAACGCCGTCGCACACAACCACTTACACAGTGTCGGTAACTAACTTGAGCGGTTGCTTGGTAACAAGTCGCTTCACTGTGAAAGTTGTGCCGATGGATAAACTCACGCTCACAGCCAACAACACGAACGACTCGCTGGCTATCTGCGCCGGCAGCAAAGACAAAGTCACGCTGCGTGTAACTGGCTCGTCGGCAAGCACTTACGACTATCGCTGCCCATCGACTGGTGCTTACTACTTGTCGAAACCTGCAAGCATTCAGATTCCTGCTCCGCAATCGGACGAAGTGTGGTTTGTCTACGCAAGTTCGAGCGCAAACAGCAGTTATGGCACAAGTTGCCAGAGCGAAGCGAGTGTCAAGATTCATGTTTTGAATAATCCTGACAACACGAAAGGCTCTATCAAGGTGAATGGCGGCGAATCGTTCACGGTTTGCGCTGGCTCTACCGTAACGCTCACTGGCGATCATGCCGATGCCGTTACCTACTTGTGGAGCACTGGCGAAGTGAAGCCGTCAATCCAAGTGCTGATGCCGAACTACGAGAAGGATACTACCATCACATTCTGGGCAATAGGCCGCAACGCACTTGGCTGCGACAATACGCAAGACACCATGAAGTTGCAACTGTTCGTTCGTATGCAACCTGAGCCTAAGATTGTGAGCGAAACCATCTGCTACGAGCAGCAACCGCTCCGTCTCGAGGCTGGCGACAAAGTGCTTACCTATCGCTGGTACGACGAGAATGGCAACGAGGTATCGCGCAAGTACTATTGCGAGATTAAGCACGATACGGCAGGTATCTATAACTACAAACTGACTGCTCGCAACGATGCTGGCTGCGAAACCACCATCACCGTTTCGGTAACAGTTCGTCCGTTCGAGGCCAACATCTCGGGTCTGACCTATCTCTGCTCAGGCAATTCTACCAAACTTTGGGTCGATGGTTGCTCGTTGGCGGCTGGTTATCAGTTCCGCTGGACATTCGCAGGCGAGATATTCAGCACTGTCGACACGGTTACCGTATCGCGCCTCGGCACCTATGGAGTAGAAGTAACAACGCCGTGGCTGACTAGCGCAGTTGGTACCATCGAGGTTCAGCAGAGCGAAACGCCGAATGTGAAGTTCACAACGCCGCAACCTGCTTGCCAAGGCGATCGCTACGCCATGTTGCCGTACAAGGTTACTTCGGGCATGCCTACGCAGTACACCATCATTCCTGTGGGCAATTCGCTTACGGCTGGATTCGATAGCGTGAGCGAGGCGGCTCTTGGGTCGGAATACATCTTCGTAACTCTGCCTAACCAAGTGGCTTCGGGCAACTACGAGGTTGTGATTCGCCTGACTAACGCTAATGGTTGCGGCAGCGCCGACTATCGCGTGAAGTTCTATGTGGGTCAAGACCTGATAGAAGAGGCGTGGTCCGATGTGCTGATGTGTAAAGACTTGAACCATGAATTTACCTCGTATCAGTGGTATCGCAATGGCGACCGCATAACGGGTGCAAACTTGCAATACTATTCTGAGACGGGCGGCTTCAATGGCGACTACTACGTAGTGGCTTACCGCAGCGATAGTTCGGAGGTTACCTCCTGCTCGAAGTCGGTTACTACGAAACAGAATGTCGGCGTATCGCCTAACCCAGTGCAGCGCTATAGCAAGTTGCAGGTCGAGGCTCCGTTTACCATCGACGAGCTGTTTGGCGCACGCCTCGAGGTGGTCGATGCTATCGGACGCACCATCTATGTGGTCGATAAGGTTGAAGCCGAAAATTCGCTCTTTGTCAGCTACCCAGCGGGCGTCTACATGGTTCGCATAAGCTTGACCAACGGCGAAGTATTCACCGAGAAGTTTGTGGTACAATAATGCTAAAAGGAAATTTTCGATAAGATATGAAAATTCAGAAGAAAAGAATGGCGCTTGCCGCTTGCCTATTGGTGGCGGCAAGCATAGCCGCTCCAGCCAAAACACCAGCCTACATCGACCTTGAATTGGGCGGCGGTGCAGTGATGATGCCTTATAGCAATACTGATTATGGTATTTTTTCGGGCGGTAATTTCGATTTAGGAGCAAAATACTCGTTGCTTTTCCACCCGCGCAAAGGTTGGGGCGCAAGTTTTGGATTGAATTTTAGCACTTTTCAGGGAACGAAGGTGCTGAATGCAAGCCTCACCTCGCCTGCTATCGACGACCAAGGACGCAGTTATGTGCTTTTTGCCGATGTGGCCAACTGGACCGAGCGTCAGCAGCAGTATTCCATCTCCATTCCAATTAGCATCTTCTATCAGCATCAGCGTCCGCGTCACTCGGGCTGGTTCACATCGTTTGGTGTGAAACTCTATCTGCCGTTCTACACCGATTATCGCGTTACGCAGGGCGACATTGTTACTAAGGGCTTCTACACGCAGTGGGGTGGCACTTACGACTACAATGGCGAACAGGGAGTGCTGATACAGTCGCTGCCGCAGCACGGTTTCGGACAATACAACACGCTGCTGCCCAAAGGCGAAAATAAGGCCAATTTCTTGCTAACTGGTCAGGTGATGTTTGGCGCCATTCTGCGTCTCGACAAGAAAAACGAGATGTATTTGGCACTCTACATCGAGCATGGCTTCTACGACATGTACATCAATCGCGATGCGAAGGGCTTGTTCTCAACGATTCAGAGCCTCAATTCGTATCAGTACAACGGCTACTATTCGAGCCTTGCTACCAAAACCATACCAGCAATGTTTGGCTTGAAAGTGGGTTGGCGCTTCAAAGACGTGCACGATTGTAACTGCATACGCCAACAGTAAGATTGTAGGCGATAAAACCAAAAAGAGAGCAGGCTTGTGATGGCTTGCTCTCTTTGAATATTTGGCATTTGTCTATTCCGCTGGACTCATTACTACCCGATTTTACCAACGTGCGCTGTGCCGTTAGAAGCCTTCAGAATGTCTGCATCGTTGGCATAGTTGCGCGTGAGTTTGTTGTTGGTTGTGCCATAATCGCTGTCGTCGCAGTATTTTGTCATGGCATTGTAGGTGGTGCCGTATTTGTAACTGCTCCACGAATAGGTACTTTTCGTGTACTTTTCGCCCCATGCATAACGGTTGCCAGTGCCTTCGGGCTGCGATGCGCCCACATTGCAGGTTGCCCACCGAACGCTCAAACCAAGGTCGACCGAAGTTGCCGCCTGTGCAGCGACCGACAGCGCAATTGCGGTAAAAAGTGTAGTGATTTTTCTCATGACAAAAAGGGAAAAATGGTTACAACAAATCTTCGCCCGTGTTTTTGCGAGGCGCTCCCAAAAGATTCTGAACTACGTTTTCGGTGTTTTTTTATTGCCGAAAAGATTGACAATTACTCTTTGTAGGTGTACGGTAGCGTTACCTTTTCGTCATCCACATTTGTGTATGTAACGATGATTTTGAGCATGGTAATTCCAGAGCTAAGTTTCTCAGGAACGCCCAATTCGTCTCTAACACGTTGGTCCGCACTTTGGGCAGCATGTTCTACTTTCTGTTTGACCTCCTTCGCATTGCTTTGCTGACGCATAATTACTGCGTTGTTCAACTCCTGTGGGCGTGTGCCAATTTTGGAGAGTTCTTCCATGAATAGTTCTTGCACATCGTACAACGTTACGCCTGTAGAACCTGAACCATTGGTGCTAGAATAATTAATTTCTGATGTCATGCTCACTACAATGTCTTTCGATATGGTCTCCTCGCATGCAGTGAAACCAATCAACGCTGCGCAGCACACGGCCGCAAAAATCATCTTTTTTATGTCGTAAAAAATTAAGGGGTTAATAATAGAATGAACACTATCTAAAATCGTGTTGATATAGTTTTATTTTTCTGCTGACAAAGTTAGAGAAAAATTTCATTTATCCAAGAGATTGAGCAAAAAAGTGTAGTTTTTAACTTTTCACTCCTCAAAACTTATACTGCACATACACTCTGAAATCGGTTTTGTGGCAACCTGCTATTTGGTTAAGACCAGAACCGATTTGCGTGCGGCCGTCGGTGTAGTAGGTCTGAGCCACACGCAGATAGAATTTCAAATCGCGAATTGGCTCGTAGTCGATGTTCAAGTACCAACGATTGCCCACGCCATACATCGATGGCGAAAAGCCTGCGCTCGGCACATCGCGCTCGAACAGCGAAAAACGGTTGTCGTAGACTGTCGCGTCGAAATAGGCGTAGCGTGCGCTCAAGGTCATGTCGATTTTTTTGAAGGTGTAAGCCACATCTTGCGCTATCAGAAAACCATGCGAAGGCCGCTCTTTTTCAATGCGCACACGATTCCATTCCACCACGCTCTTCAAATCGAACCCCAGCACAGTGTAGTTCATGCAATAGCGCAGCGAGAGTTTGCGACTATCGGCCAGAAAAGTGGTTGCCTCGTGGCTTAGCGCTGCCGCCTTTGCCTCTTTGTAGCGATAGCGCATGCGCAGATACATCGCCAGGCGACTGTTTTTCATGTAATCGACCTGAAGTAGGGTGGCGTAACCTTGCGTTGGGCGTGGCATGCTGTAGGTTACCCACGGTGTTTTGTAGAGATCGGCATATGCCGCAATTTTCCAATTTTTGACGGGTTTTATCTCGCTTCCAATGTAGATGCCGTGTTCGTTGCGTGTGGCGGTCTGACCGAATGCATTGGCAAAAAATAGGTCGTAGTTGCGGCTGTAGTAACGGTGCGAAAGTACAAAATTCACCACCGAGGCTGGCGCAAAAGTCAGTCCGTTGATGGTGGCAACAGCACCGCGCCCCGTTACAGCCGTCTCGCCAAAAATGCCAAATCCGCGCCACGAAAACAGATAATCGACGCTGGCGGCAAATTGCTTATCTCCTCGGAAATAGAATTGCTGATAAGGCTTCGGGTCGTAGTCGAGCGGCACGCCCAGCCAAGTCTGCACAGCGGTGGCTCCAATGCGGAAAAATTTGTGCCGATAGCTCACGTTAGCACCCAAAACGTGCATTCCAACGGTGCGACGACGCGCATATTCGTTGGGCGTGCGGTGGTAGCCATCTTTTTTGAACGATGAAAATGCTCCTCCGCTAGTGTCGGCGTCCATTTTTCGGTACGAATAGAAGGCCGAAACATCGAAATTGCCAAATTGAGCGGTTGCGCCCACGCCTCGCAGAAAATTGTATTCGTCGGTCGACGAGTGGCGCTTCAGGCCGCGTGTGCGTGCCGAAACATTCGTGGCCATGGCGGTTGCGCCCATGTTCATGTCTTGCCTGATGACGAGTCCTTGACCAAAATTTGCCCGATAATCGCCCAAGACGATGGTGGAGAATTTCCACAATTTTTTCATCTGAATGAATCCTGAATAGGAATCGAACAATTTTTTGTTGTACGCGCCAACCCACTGTTCGCCAGCGTCTTTCTCCATGGTCAGTCCCACTTCGAGCTTGTCGCTGCTGCGCAATCGGTATTTCAGCGAAGTGTAGAACGGATCGCCCACGTAGCGCGCATTCGGATTGGCGGCCAATTCCTCATCGGAAATGGAAGTGTAGCCTTTTCGGCGTTCGAAAGTGCCATCGAAACGCAGCGTGAATTCGTGTTTGCTCTCTTTCAAAATGTCGCGCAAGTGCCATTCTGTTTCGGCATCGGGCGGCTCCACGCGCACAAATGGCAACAACATCTGAATGGTGAAAATGTCGAGTCCTTCGACCAACTGCAGTTCGTAGATGGTTTGCATGCGACCAGCTTTGTAGATGTAGTACATCAAATTTTCAATCTGAATGTCGCTCAAAAAACGCAACTGCGCCAAGTCGTCGGGCGTGGCGGTGTTCAGATTGATGGGCGAAAGATAGATGGCTTCGAGGTCGTCGTACAAATCGCCGTAGTCAATTTCGCCATCTTCGGCATCCTCCATCAGAAAATCGTAGATGCGCTCTATCACGCGGTCGATAGCTACCTCGTCTTGCGCTGCTGCCGAGCCAACAGTGAGCAACGCCGCCAACGCTATGGTTGCGAGGCGTTTCATCGGCCAAAACGGTATTGAAGTGCGCCGAGCATGGTCACGCCCAGCGGATTGCGGTATTCGCAGTGCAGATGAAAACGGAAGCCGCCCCAGCCGCAGCCCACGCCAAGGGTTGGCACCACATAGTCGCTGCCGTAGCAACCAATGCGCACGTCGAACACGTCGAATGGTGCGTATTCAAAGCCTGTGGCCCACCGCAGCGGCGAATGTACCTCTTTGTCTATTTGCACCAGCCACGCCACTTTCTCGTGAATTTTGTAGTTCGTTCCCAGACTGAAAACCGATGGCAGGCGTTTTTCGGTGAGGTCGCTTTTTATTTTCGAAAAGATGGGGTTGAACGCACTAAAACCGATGGTGAGCGATGGAATCACTTGTACCTGAAAACCCACTTGCACGGTGGCTGTGCTGCGGTAGCGTTCTGTCGGCGAAAGGTAAACTGCGTAGTAGTCGCACTCCACGCCAAGGTGGAAAATTTCGCCAAAAGTGCGTGCAAAGGTTACGGCTGCCAGCATTTCGTTGTATTCGGCATAGCCAAAATACGAAAATTGTGCGCCAATGTTGATGTATTTCGTTGGAATGGCCACGCTTGCTGCGGCATTCGATAGTTCGGCTGTGATGTAGCGATTTTCGTAGAGTAGCGAAACGGCATATTGCTTTTCGCAAGCCAATGCAGCTGGATTTTGGAACGGTTGCCACTCGGCTGTGTAGGCCACCGAGGCATTGCCTGCCGTGTACGAACTTGGTACGATGGTGGCTATTTGCGCCTGCATTGTGCCGCTTGTGCAGGTTGCAAAAACGAGCAGTACGATGTTTGCAAATTGTCTTACGGAGCGATGCATTTTTGGCAGTTGATAGGTTAGTTGCCGTCAAAAATAGGCAAAAACTGTTTAATTTGCAAATTTTCGCTCCAAAAAATTGTTCATAGGCTCAAAACGATGTACGAAAACAGTCGAAAATGCCGATGAGTAGGGTGTTTGTTACGATTTGGAAAAATGGCGATTGTGGACTGATTTTGAAGATTTTTGGTGAATTTTGTCAGGATTTTTGCGTTTTTCGTCGAGAAAATAGCGCCATTTTTGCGTAAAAATCAGAAAAATGCGTGCAAAGATGAAAAAACTGGGAATGATTTTCGGTGAAAATGGTAAGTCTTATACTTCAATTTTTGCAGTGCCCCGTCTTTACTCCTTACTCCTTACTCAAATTTCTCTACCCATTCGTCGAAGCGTTCTACCGACGAATCGCCGAAACGGGCAAGTTTTTCGCGGGCTTGGTCGATGGTTAGCTCTTGGTCGAGGTGCGATTTGGAATAGAATTTATCGGCATAGCAAATCAGCTGCTCTTCGAGGCTAATAGGGCGCATATCGCGGTGCGGCAGCGGCAGGTCTTGCTCCAAAATCTGCTCGAGCGAAATGCCCGTGCCAGTGTGACGCTCGCACACAAGAGCGTGGCGCGGCAGACCTTCGCGACGCATCAATTCGGCACCAAGGTAACCATGCTCGATGTAGCGATGAGATCCCACGCAGAAAATTTTTGGCGCTTCGGTCATAAAAATGCCAATGTCGTGCAGCATGGCGGCTTCGGCCACAAAATCGGTGTCGATACCGAGTTCGGGGTGGCGGCTGGCCAACAGCAACGCCTTGTTGCAAACCGACTGACTGTGCTTCACAAGCGTGTCGTAGAGCGGCGTGCCTGGCAGATAATAGTGCGTGATTATGTCGAATACGTCAACTTTCATAAACTCTGATTTTTCTGACGTGAATGATTATTTCATCACTATTTTTTGAGTGATTGTTTTGCCGCTTTCGTTTTTCAATTGCAAAATAACAATGCCCGATGCCCCAAAATTGGCAGTGCTGAGTGTGGCGCTATCGTCGCTGATTTCTATCGAGTAGAGTGTGCGTCCGAGCATGTCGTAAACCGTGGCGGTGAAGCCTTGAGCGCGCTCTATGCGCACCAATCCATCGTGCGAAATGGTCTGCACAAATGGCGCGTCGTCGTTGCTGATATTTGGCACGGGCGTGTCGTCGTGGTAAGTGCCGAGGCTCAAACCCACAACCACCGCATCGTGGTCTGAATAGCGATACATCAACTCGTCGGTGTCGCTCTCGTAGCCAAAAATTGTCGGCTCATCGGCACTGAAATGAGCCACTCTGGCACCGGTAACTTGCGCCGTCATAGTGCTGTTGCCCAGCGCGTGGTCGAGCAGCCCGAAACGTCCGTTGTAGACATACGAATAGGCGTTTGCATCGTATTTTCTGAGCAGATTCCGGTAGCCTGCGCTCACAAATTTCTGTACAGGATCTTCCATCGAATGGGCATTCATATCGCCCATTATCAGCACATCAGGGTCGAGGGTTTGCGCTGCACATTTATTGATAATCGATTCCGCCTCGGCCACGCGTGTGGCGTTGTAAGCACCCTGACCATCGTTCTGGTCTTGGTCGCTGCCCGAAGCCGACGACGAACCGCTTTTCGACTTTAAGTGATTGAGCGACAGCACAAAAGCCTCTCCATTTTCGTTCAGTTTGAAAGCCTGAATCACCTTTCGATAATAGGTTTTCAGATTGTTCATTTGCAGACTGCCGAGCGGCGTCACGCGGTCGTTGCGGTAGATGATGGCGCTTTTGGTGTACGACGAATAGACCGATGTTCCATCGTTGATGTACGAATAGATTTGACTGCCAGCGGCTTCGTTCATTGCGTTGCAAAGGTAGGCAATGGCGTCTTGCCCCTGTTGCATTTCGAGCAATCCGTAGATGTCGGCATCGATGGCGCGCAGGGCTTTCACTATTTTGGCGTGCTGACGATTGGCAAGCGTCTCGTTAGCGGCTCCATAGCCTGTGCCAAAATCGCTTCGCAAATAGTATTGAAGATTGGCAGCGCATACCACCAGATTGCATTCGCCAAGGTCGGGGCGCGCGGCCGGACGCTCGTTGCTGTGCCATGCTGGCGTGGTAGCGGTCTGCAGACGGTGACTATTTCCGCTCGACGAAACCACCGTTGCTACCAAATCATCAACCTGATAACCCGTTCGTAGCGTGCCGTTGGCATCGGCAAAAGGCCTGTTTTGCGATGTGGCTGGCGCAAGAATCAGATAGTTGCGGCTGTTCTCATTCACCACGGTTTGATATTCGCTGCTGCTGGGCAATGCCACCTCGGTGGGCGTCATCAGCAGACCATTCGACAGCGTGATGGTGCTGTTTGTGCCGCTGTTCCAATAGCGGTTGTTGGTTACGGTGAGCGTGTTGGCAAATTGCACCGACATGCCCACATAGTTGCTGCCTTTGCCATCTGCAAAATCATCTGGAAAAGTTACTTTTGTAGTATTAACTTGTTGATGTTCAGCGGTTTTTTCTATGCTTGAAACATTGTGCAGTGTGTCGTCGGAGCAAAAAGCCGTCAGAGTTATGCCGTTGCCGAGGCGGATATTGGCAGTGTCGGTCAATACAAAAATGGCATCACGCGTCGAGTCGTCGCCATCGCCCGTGGCATCTTGAATGAAAAATCCATCGCCCAAAATGGCAGTTACCACGCCCGATGTTTTCACTTCGTTTGCAGCGATTTTGGTGGTTGATTTTGCCGTTTTTCGTTGATTGCATGGCAATTCGTAGATGCGCATGGCGGTCTGCGCTGTGGCAAAAATAGCTATGGTTAGCGCAAAAATGAGCGAGTAGGTGCGTTTCATTGCTGATTTGATTTTCAAACCTGCAAATTTACTCACATTTGACCGATTTTGCAAATTTGCTGAAAAAGTACTACTTTTGCACTCTTGATGAAAACGAAAGTCGACATAAAAAATCGTCGCGCCTCGTTCGACTACGAGTTGCTCGATCGCTACACGGCTGGCATTGTGCTTTGCGGAACAGAGATTAAGTCCATTCGCGAGGGGCATGCCGCTCTTACCGACGCCTTTTGCACTTTTACCGATGGCGAGTTGTGGGTTCGCAACATGCATATCAGCGAATATCGGCTTGGCACTTGCTACAACCACGATGCGCAGCGGGTGCGTAAATTGCTACTCACACGGCGCGAACTGCGCAAATTGCAGCGAGCAGTGAAAGAGAGCGGACTCACCATTGTGCCGACTTCGCTCTACATCAACGAAAAGGGCTTGGCGAAACTTAATATTGCTCTTGCGCGAGGCAAAAAAAACTACGACAAGCGCGATTCCCTGCGCGAAAAAGCCGACCGCCGCGAGATGGACAGAGTTCGTAAAGTGAAAAGTTTGTAAAATCGACGATTGCGAAAGAATTAGAATGATGCGTTTGCAGATTTTCTGGAGCAAAAAATCTTGCGCGTCACTTTTTTCTTGAAAAATTTTGTCAATTCGACAAAAAACACTACTTTTGCAGCCGAAAAAATTGCCAATTTGGCTCAGTTGGTAGAGCAACGCATTCGTAATGCGTAGGTCCCCGGTTCGAGTCCGGGAATTGGCTCACAAAACAAGCGCAGTACCTCGTTGGGGGGCTGCGCTTGATGTTTTTTGTCGATAAAATCGTATCTTTGCAACAATAAATATCCATGCTCACGCCCTACACCTCCACCATCGACCAAGAGACGCTTCGCGAACGATACATCGCTGAGGCTGCTGAATTTTATCGACAAAAGATGTAAAGCATTATTGGCGGCGATTCGAGTCGGCGGCTCGAACTGCGCGGCTACATTCCCGATGGCGTGGGTGGCACGCGCGTAGAATTGCCCGCCACGCTGATGTACCGCATCGATACGCTGCATAGCAACGATGGCCATCGCCTGTACGAGTTTCTTATCGAGTGCGACATCGACACGCCAAGCACTGGCATCTACTACGGCTGCCGCGGCGTAACAGTCGATGGTTTCGACCACACGCGCGAGATTGAGCAATATCGCAAGGATCGCGAAATCATTCTCCCCGAAATCTGCCAAATACTCAACAACACCTTTCCGCTGAAGGATTCCTCGCACCGATTCAAACTGACCGACAATGCGCAAGACGGCACTTATTGGCTGTCATGTAATGTTTGGGGATTGAGTAAGGAGTAAAGAATAAGGATAAAGGACAAAAGACGGAGGACTGGGCGCTGCAATTGGTCATGATTGTTGCTTTGTCATAGTCAATTGCCAAAGCTCACCATCGTAATGGAAAGAAGTTTACTATCGTAGTGGAAACTATTTGTGTAATTCAAAATAAGTGTGTATCTTTGCCGGCGAAATAAATTTCAATTCGCTATGATACTGCAAAACGTCATCGAACAAGTATCCAAAAAACAGTGGCAACAGTTGTCGAAACGCCGTGTGTATAATCGTCGACTGCTCGAAAAAATACATTTTCCAATCACTGACTTTGTGATTGTGATATCGGGAGTTCGTCGCTGTGGCAAAAGCACGCTAATGGCGCAAATTGCTGCTCAAAATTCAGATCAGGCCTTGTTCTACCTCAATTTTGATACGCCGCAACTCTATGGTTTTAGCATGGATGATTACCAGCGCATCGATGAGATATTACGTGGCTATGCCGAACAACCTTTGCTATTTTTCGACGAAGTGCAAGTGGTGGAAGGTTGGGAACTTTATGTGCGCGGCAAACTCGACGAGGGCTATCAAGTGGTAGTGAGTGGTAGCAATGCCGCTATGTTAAGTCGCGAGCTTGGCACACGGCTCACTGGGCGGCATTTGTCGTACGAACTTTTCCCATTCTCGTTTAGCGAATTTTGTGGCTTTTTGCGCTGTCCTACCGACTACAAGTCGCAACTTGCCTACATGGAACGTGGCGGATTTCCGCTCTATTTGCAACTGCACGATACCGATATTCTCAACAATCTGCTTTCGGATATTCTTTATCGCGATGTAGCCACACGTTATGCCATACGCGACTACGACAAGTTAAAAGAACTTGCCATGTTGCTGTTGAATAACGTTGGAAATTTGGTAACTGCAAATAAACTGCGCCAAGCACTGGGAATAAATAGCTCGACTACTGTAAGCGAGTATTTTTCGCACCTTCGACAGAGCTATTTGTTCGATTTTGTGCCGATTTATTCATCGTCGGACAAGGTGCGTATTGTAAATCCGCGCAAGATCTATTGCATAGATACGGGATTGGTTAGCGTTTGTAGCACTGCCATGTCGAATAATGTTGGCCATCGTCTAGAAAATATGGTTTACTGCGAATTACGACGAAAGTATAGCGAACTCTACTATTTTAGTAAAAATGGTCATGAGTGCGATTTTGTTGCGATGGAAAAAGGCAAATGTGCCCAATTGGTGCAGGTTTGTGCTGATTTTAATCCTGATACTTACCAGCGCGAGGTGCAGGGTCTGTTAGCTGCCATGACTGCCATCGACGTTCAGCAAGGAACTATCGTTACTATGCGCCAGTACGACAGATTGCTCGAGGGTAAGAATCGCATCGATATTTTGCCTTTCTACCGCTGGGCAAGCGAGAATGATTTTTAAGGACATGGTTTAAAACACTGACGATTTTTTACAGTCAAAGTTCACCATCGTAATGGAAAGAAGTTTACTATCGTAGTGGAAACTCTAATTGATTAAAATTGAAAGCAAATAACCAAACTATCCTTCGCGGACGCTTTGCACCGTCGCCTACGGGGCGCATGCACTTGGGAAATGTGTACACGGCACTACTCTCGTGGCTGGCAGCGAAAGCCGAGGGCGGCGAGTGGATTTTGCGCATCGAAGACCTCGACCCACAACGCAGTAAAGCGGTATTCGCCGAGCAGATCGAAGACGACCTGCACTGGCTCGGGC
Source organism: Paludibacteraceae bacterium (assembly GCA_963621145.1). Taxonomy (GTDB): domain Bacteria; phylum Bacteroidota; class Bacteroidia; order Bacteroidales; family Paludibacteraceae; genus W0P28-013. The sequence goes on from CAVFDI010000001.1 coordinate 114,419, forward strand.
TCGATTGGGATGCGGGTGGCAACTGCAGTGGATTTCGCCAGAGCGAGCGCACCGAAATCTATGCGCAATACTATCAGATTCTGAAAGATAAAGGGCTGATTTATCCCTGTTTTTGCAGTCGCGCCGACATAGCCGCAGCGCAAGCACCTCACGCCACCGACCATCACGGCGTGTATGTTGGCACTTGCCGAAATCTTACGGAAACGGAGCGTGCCGCGCGCGCTGATAAGCGTCAACCTGCCATGCGATTGATGGTTCCAGACGAAGAAATTGCATTTCTCGATGGACATTACGGGGCGCAGCGTGCCAATCTGCAGCAGGCGTGCGGCGACTTTGTGGTGCGCCGAGCCGATGGTGTGTTTGCCTACCAACTGGCAGTGGTGGTGGACGATGCGCTGATGGGCGTGAACCAAGTGGTGCGCGGCAACGACCTGCTAGCCTCTACACCGCAGCAAATCTATCTCTATCGACTTTTGGGTTTCGACGAGCCGCAATTCTTTCACTTGCCTTTGCTTTGCAATGCCACTGGCGCGCGCCTCTGCAAACGCGACCGCAGCCTCGACCTTGGCGAGTTGCGCAAAAACTATTCAGCCGAAGAGATTATTGGACGTTTGGCATTTGTCGCAAATCTGATTGACCGCCCAGAACCAATCACTCCGCGCGAACTTGTGCCGCTGTTCAGCTGGCCGAAAATTCCGAAGGAAAATGTCATAGTATAAAACAAGCGATGCCGCCCAAATGAGCAGCATCGCTTCTGTTTTCGGAGAAATTTGCCGATTAGATGTTCAGCAAATCAATCTCTTTCGATTCGTATATATTTTCTTCTTGAGTTTTGAAGTCGATGTAAGGTATTTGTACTTTGGCCTTGTTGTTACCCGTGAAGATAAGCGTAAACTTGAAATTTATTGGGTAAGACATTTTAACCAACTCAGCATATTCAAAATTTGGGAAGAACTCGTCGATGGCGCGTGTGTCGTCGACATAAATTTCGAGCGAACCACTGAGTGGGAAACGTGTGCCAACGTTCACAACCATTGGGTCGGCTTCTACAAAATCCACCTTGTAATCGTATTTGCCGGCAGTTTTACCCTCTTGGTCTCCCGTAATAGAATAGGTGTGTTTGGTAACATCTTTATTGCCTTCGCCTTCTATCCAAGTGCGAAAGGTCTGCTCAGAAAACTCAAACGATTTTTCGCCCGAAATCAGAGTAAATTTGCCATCGACTATAAACATGCAGTGGTTCAGGCTGTCGCGACCACCATTTTCGATATACATGGTGTCGTTGCACTCGAGTTTCACGTCGTCTACATACCAATCGGTAAAAGTGGCTGCCATTTTTGTGCCTTCGCTTTCGTAAGCGCCATCGGCCCAGACTTTCAGCACACCGCGGTGGTTGCGGCCATCTTTGCCAAGCACATTCTTGGTGCCATAGTCGATGGTTACAATTACTGGGAAGTTGTAATCGTGGTCTACAAACTGCACATCAATTTTTGGGAATGTGTCGACTTCGGCAGCAGCAGGAGCAGCAGCAGGAGCAGCAGCCGTTTTTGTTTGTACCGTAGCCACACCATTGGCCGATTCGGTAACAGCGTTGGTAACCAAAGCCGAAGCAGTGAGATACTGCGTGAGAGCGGAACCTGTGGTAAGTTTGTCCTGAGTCTCAGTTTTTGGCTCATCTTTTTTGTTGCAGCCAACCAAAACTACGGCCAGTATTGCAACTGCATAAAGCATTTTTTTCATTGTCGTATGAATTTTAAAAATTATTTTATCCTCGAATTTCGTTGCAAAGTTACTCACTTAAGTGTAAATGAGCAAAATTATTTGTGTTAATTTTTCGTTGATGAATTTTTATGGCAAAAAATTCGTCAGTTTTCCCCGATTAAAAGGCGGTTTCGGTCAATTTCAATTTGATGTTCAAGTTCGGTAAGCGAGGCAAATTTTTGCTCATCGCGCAGGCGGTGTTGTACTTTTATTGTCAGATTTTTCCCGTAAATGTCGCCATCGAAGTCGATGATGTGCGCCTCCACGGTCTGTTCGTTGCCCGAAATGGTCGGTCGCGTGCCAATGTTGAGAAGTCCGCTGTGTTTTTTTTCAAAAATGTCTGTTTCGATGGCATAAACACCGCCGCGAGGTAACAATTTGCGTGGCGCAACAGCCAAATTTGCCGTTGGAAAACCAATGGTGCGCCCAATGGCCTGCCCGTGCTGCACTGTGCCCGACAGCGTGTAGTCGTAGCCCAACAGCGCGTTGGCTTGCTCTATTTTTCCTTCTGCCAAAAGTTGACGAATGATGCGCGAACCAACGATTTTTCCATCCATTTTCAATGGTTCGGCTTGCGCTATTTCTACGCCAATTGTTTCTCCAATTTTCTGATAATCAGACAGTTCGTTCAATCCGTCGCTGCCAAAGTGGTGATCGTAGCCCAGCAGCAAATGACGCACGCCAAAGTGCCGATGCAGCAGCGAAAGAAAATCGCCAGCGGTGAGTTTCACCAGATTTTCGTCGAAATTGAGCATCAGGCAATAGTCGATGCACATTTTTTCGAGAAGCGTAATTTTTTCGGTGGGAGTGGTGAGCAGTTTTACCTGCGAATTTGGTGAAAGCAGTTGTGCGGGCGAATCGGCAAAAGTTATCACCAAAGTGGGCAGATTTTTCTCGCTAGCGCAGCGTTTCAGCCTCTCCAACAAAAACTGATGCCCACGGTGCACGCCATCGAAAAAGCCGATGGTAGCGCAAGTTTGGCACTGCAGCGAATTGATGTTGGAGAGAAGTTGCATGAATTTAGTTCGTAAAGTTTATGAAAAAGTGGGTTGATTAGTTGATCAGAAGTTGGAGTTGTTTGCCCAATTCTAATTAGATAATTGGGTAATTAAATAATTGGATAATTATTCTGTCATGCTCTCCCCAAAATTCTTAATTCTTAATTCAAAATTCATAATTACAATTGCCCTGCTTCTACCAAAAAGATGATGCGTTCGATGACTTTGTCTTCGCTGCTGTCGCCGAATTTCTTTTTCAGATCGGCACCGAGTAGTTTGGCGAACATCTGGTAAAATCCAGCCGAAAAACTGCCTCGATAGGCGCGTATGAGTTCGTACGAGCTTGTCTGGCACTCGCGGTCGACTAGCCGAATGAGCAATTTGCCCTGATTTAGAGTCATCTGCGTGAACTCTTTGTAGTATTTTTTGTAGGTCGACTTTTCCCATTGCCGCATGTAGCGGTCGCGTGCTTTCTTGTCGGGCAGGCGCATCAGCGTGTCGTTCACCTCTTGCACCAAGCCGCTAATCATCTTCGAATAGGGCAAAACTTTTTTCACGTCGCGCACGGTTCGCCAATAGAAACGTTCTTCGCGCTTGTTTTTGAACTTCATCGGCGGAAAAACATAGACCGTCGGCAGCTGAAACACCGTGTCGCCGTTGATTATGTGCATCGGCACCACATTGGCAGCCAAGGGTTGCGTGGCAGGCACTGTGGCGCTCGCCGAAACGGCAAAGATGCACGAAGTGGCTAATATGAGCGAAAGGCGTTTCATGAAAACAGATTGTAGGTAGATTCTAAAAATTATCTTTGCAAGAATTTTTGAATTATAATCGAGCAGGTTTGATAAAATAGGCTGCGTCTCAGCAATTAAAGTGAACTTTATTGTATTCGACTTGCACTATTTTTGAAAGAGCTTTTGGAGGCGCAAGGTGGCTTGTAACTGAAAAAACTCGAAAAAGATGCAGATTAGAAACGAAAATTCGCAAAGAGCAATCAAAACCGCAAAAGCATTTAGAAACTTACCAAAGAAAACAATAAAAGCGTAGAATTTTTAGAATCTACCTGTAGGTAGGTTGAACGCTACAATTGTTTGAAAATCAAATTTCGTACCAATCACAAATCGAGCAATCCTTCGGGCAGATTGGTGTGCAGAATTTTGCGTTTGTGGTCGATGTCGGTAATGAACTCTTCGCACACGGGCATCAGGCGGTCGCCAATGGCAAAAAGCGCATTTGCGGTGCTTTCGTCCACCGCGTCGATGGCACCAATGGTACCAAGCGTTTCGTCGATCACCGTGAAACCGACAAAATAGTCGAGCGCCAACTGGTCGCTATCTTCTGCCAACGATTTCGGAACAAAAAATTGTTTGTTTGTGAGTATTCTGGCGGCAGGCTCATTGTCGATGTCGAGAAATTTCACCAACCAAGTGGTGTCGTTCTTCGGTCGCACCGAATCGATAAAAAACGGCACGAAAATGCCATCAATATCGAACACAAGGTAGCGGCACGCGTCCCAATCGAGGTCGATGTCGAGCGTGAGAGCCACTTCGCCGCGCACGCCGTGAGTTTTGCCGGTGGCCCCAGCCTGCATTATTTCGTCTGCTGAAATCACTTCTTATGTTTTACTGTTTTGTCGTCTGCTAGCACAAACTCCTGTTTGCCACGTTTCAGCGCGCGAACAATGAGCCAAACGCCCAAAATAACGAACGGTACGCTGAGCCATTGTCCCATGTTGAAAGTCATGTTGGCTTCGAACGCCGATTGGTCGTTTTTGAGCAACTCTATGATTTGTCGCGCCAGAAAAATGCCCGTGAAACCAATGCCCGACAGCAGTCCGTAGTATTTTCCGCCCTCTTTGCGCCAATAGAGCCAAATGAGCAGCACTGCCACTAAGAGATAAGCCGCTGCTTCGTACAGTTGCGTGGGGTGACAGGGCAGCCATTCGCTCTGCGGACAGCACACTTGTGGCGCAAGGCACTCTTCAAAATTGTCGAATGTACCGCAAAATTGCTCTTGTCCGCGTTTGAAGATGAAACCCCACGGCATATCGGTTGGTGTGCCGTAGATTTCGGAGTTCATTAGGTTGCCAAGGCGAATCATGCAAGCCACGGGCGCGCAACCTATGAAAAGTCGGTCGCCGAGCCACCACATGGGCTGTTTTGTTAGGTAGCGCGACAGCAAATAGCAGCAAAGCACTATGGCGATGGCGCCGCCGTGACTAGCCAAGCCGCCGTGCCAAATCATGGGTATTTCGGCAAGATTCTCGCGATAATAGTCCCAATCGTAGAAAAAGACATGCCCCAAGCGCGCGCCAACAATCACGGCCACTACCATCCAGATGAATACTTTATCGAGCCACTCTTCGGGCGCTCCGTCGTGTTTGAAAGTCTTGCCAATGAGCGTGATGCCCAAGAAAAAGCCAAGTGCGTAAAGCACTCCATACCAGCGCACCTGAATGGGGCCGATGCTAAAAAATACGGGATCGATATCCCAAATTATGTTTAACAACATCTTTTTTAGTTTGAGTTTAGTGTTTTCAGAAGAACTCGTTTAACCTTGCAAAGTTACACTTTTTATTCCAATCGCCGTGCAAGAGATTTTTGATTTGATGTTATTTTATTGATTATTAGGCAGTTATGTGCTGATGTGCAAATGTTTTTTGATAAAAGTGTGGTCGGCTTAAAAAAAAGTCGTACCTTTGCCGCGGTTTTTGCAAAAATGCGAAACCATTTTTATCGGAAATAATTTATCAAAACCTTTTTAACTATGTCAGAAATAGAAGAAAAAGCAAAAGCAATCATTGCTGAAAAACTTGGTAAAAAAATCGAAGAAGTGACCAACGAAGCTAGCTTCACTGGCGATCTTGGCGCTGACTCGCTCGACACCGTTGAGCTGATTATGGACTTCGAGAAACAATTTGGCGTAACTATTCCCGAAGAGGAACAGGAGAAAATCGTTACCGTAGGTGACGCTATTGCCAAAATTGAAGAGGCCGTCAAGGGCTAAACTCCACACAGCCCTCGAAAGGGGAAAAATTATCTTTCATGGAATTAAAACGAGTTGTAGTAACGGGACTTGGTGCCGTCACTCCTCTTGGCAATACTGTCCCCGAATTGTGGGACAGTGTTGTTAATGGGTGTAGCGGTGCTGCACGCATCACACTGTTCGACCCCGAAAAATTCAGAACGCAATTTGCCTGCGAAGTCAAAAATTTCGATGCCTCGCAGTTCATCGACCGCAAAGAGTTGCGCAAGATGGAACGCTACGAACAATTTGCCATGGTGGCGGCCGAACAGGCCATTGCCGACTGCGGCATTGCGCTCGAGCAGGCCAACCGTGACCGCATCGGCGTGATTTTTGGCGTGGGCATTGGCGGACTGAAAGCCTACGAAGAGGAGGTGCTCAGTTATGCCGAAACGAGCAAAACCATCGGACCGCGCTTCAATCCTTTTTTGATGACAAAACTCATTCCGAATATGGCGGCTGGGTTTGTGTCGATAAAATATGGTCTGCGCGGACCAAACTTCACTACTACGGCTGCTTGCGCCTCGTCGAATCTTGCCATGGCCGAAGCCGCTAACTACATTCGTCTTGGCAAAGTCGATGCCATGGTCGTTGGCGGCGCCGAAGCAGTCATTACCGAGTCGTGCATTGGAGCATTCAATTCCATGAAGGCGCTATCGACCAACAACGAAAATGCTGCTACTGCGTCGCGACCATTCAGCCGCAGCCGCGATGGATTTGTGCTGGGCGAGGGTAGCGCAGTGCTCATTCTCGAAGAGTACGAACATGCTGTGGCGCGCGGAGCGAAAATCTATGCTGAATTGGCGGGCTACGGACTCAGTGCCGATGCTTACCACATGACTGCTCCCGAACCCGAAGGCGAAGGCGCTGCACTGGTTATGCGCAATGCCTTGGACGACGCCAACCTTACCACTGCCGACATCGACTACATCAATCTGCACGGCACCTCTACGCCGCTTGGCGATGTGGCCGAAATGCGCGCTGTGAAAGCCGTGTTTGGCGACGATGCCTACCGCCTGAACTTGAGTTCTACCAAATCGATGACGGGTCACCTGCTTGGTGGCGCAGGCGCATTGGAAGCGGTAATCAGCATTTTGGCGATGAACAACAACACAGTGCCGCCAACCATCAACTTCGCCGAGGGTGACGAAGATCCAGACGTCGACTACAAACTCAATTTCACATTCAATCACGCTCAAAAACGCGAAATTCGCGCCGTGCTGTCGAACACCTTTGGCTTCGGCGGACACAATGCGTCGGTAATATTTAAGAAAATTAGGAGTTAGGAATCATTTGGTGGTGATGACTAAACGACTATTTTTCATTGCTCATTTTTCACTATTCATTTCAGGAAAATGAAGGAACATTCGCCTTTGCTGCATTTTTTTAAGCCCGATTGTATCGAAGCGGGCTGCGACGAGGCGGGGCGAGGTTGTTTGGCTGGACCAGTTTTTGCTGCAGCGGTTATTCTTCCGCCCGATTTCGACCATCCGCTGCTGAATGATAGTAAGCAACTTACTGAGCATCAGCGCGATATGCTGCGCCCAATCATCGAAAAAGAGGCTGTGGCGTGGGCTGTGGCGCAAGTCTCTGCCAAAGAAATCGACGAGATAAACATTCTCTCGGCCAGCATTTTGGCCATGCACCGCGCCATCGATGCGCTGAAAGTGCGCCCCGAACATCTCATCATCGACGGCAATCGTTTTCGTCCTTATCACGACATTCCGCATACCACCATTGTGAAAGGCGATGGCAAATATCTGTCGATTGCCGCTGCTTCGGTGCTTGCCAAAACTCACCGCGACGAATATATGCGCAGCATCGATGCCGATTTTCCGCAATATGCTTGGCGTGTGAACAAGGGCTACCCAACGGCGGCTCACCGTCGCGCCATCGAACAATATGGCACCACACCGCATCATAGGCTCACTTTTCGACTGCTCGACACACAACTAAAATTCGATTTTTAGTCCGATTTCGGGCTGTTTTGTGTCAATTCCGCCCTTTTTGGTCGATTTATTGCCTGAATTTCAATAAAAAACACTATTTTTGCAGCAATTTTTGAGGCATTCGTGCGTTATATCAACGGCGAATTGTGTATTTATGCTCAAAAATCGACATAGATTGTTAGTTTGTGTGCTTCTCTGCTCGGCTCTCACGACCATGGCGCAGCGCAATCCCGACCTTGTGAAATACTATCTGGAGTTCGGGTTGAATGGCGGCAGCGCGTTCTATTTGGGCGACCTGAACACAAAACCGTTTGCAAACCTTGGTGCTTCGTTTGGCGCGTTTGGTAAATACAAATTTACGGGTCATCACGAATTGGGCATGGAGGTGCGTGGCGGTTGGTCGGGCATAGAAAAGGTCGATGGGCAGCAGCGCAACACCGATTTTGTAGATGTGAGCGTGCTTTACACCTTCAACTTTTGGAACTATGGCGCGCGACGCTACGAAGAGAATGCTTCGATAGTTACGCCGTATGTTTTTCTGGGCGTTGGGGCGACCATCTACGATCTCGAGCATACGAAAGTGTGTCCTGCTTTTCCGTTTGGACTCGGCGTGAAAGTGAAACTCGGTCGTCGCTGGAACATTGGCGCTGCGTGGACAATGCACAAACTTTTCACCGATAATTTCGATGGCGTGGACGACCCCTATCGGCTGAACAAAGGCATTTTTAGCAATCGCGATTGGCTATCGACATTTGGACTGTGCCTCTCGTGCGACTTTTTGCAAATATGTGCTCCGTGCCGCAAAATTGAGAAGATAAAATCGAAAAGATAAAATCGAAAAAATATAAAAGCGTAGAATTTTTAGAACCTACCTAAAACTGAATCCCACCGTGGAATCGTATAAAAATCAAATCGACATAGAAAAACTGCCTGCGCACATAGCCATAATAATGGACGGTAACGGGCGTTGGGCCAAGGAGCGTGGTCTGAGCCGATTGGTGGGGCACCAAAATGGTGTGGAGTCGGTGCGCAAAGTTACCGAAGCCGCTACCGAAATTGGCATAAAATATCTGACGCTCTACACTTTCAGCACCGAAAACTGGAACCGTCCGCAAGCCGAAGTGGACGCACTGATGGAACTTTTGGTGGAAAATATAGTGAAAGAGACGCCCACTTTCCACAAAAATAATGTGCGCCTCGAAGCCATTGGCGACCTCGAACGCATGCCCGCCAATGTGCTGGCGCGATTGCGTGCTTGCATTGCCGAAACCTCGGTGAATACTGGACTGACGCTGGTTTTGGCGCTCAGCTATTCGTCGCGCTGGGAACTGACCGACGCCATGCGCAAAATTGCCAAAAAAGTGGCAGCAGGCGAAATTTCTGCCGATGAAATAACGGAAGAGACCGTGTCGCGGCACTTAACCACGGCCGCCATTCCCGATCCCGATCTGCTCATTCGCACTAGCGGCGAAGTGAGAATAAGCAACTTCTTGCTGTGGCAAATTGCTTACAGCGAACTCTATTTCACGCCAACGCACTGGCCCGATTTTCGCGAAGAGGAGCTCTACAAAGCCATTGTGGACTATCAACATCGCGAACGCCGTTTTGGCAAGACTAGCGAACAATTGGCAAACGACAAATGATGCGCAAAAAAGCGACAAAATACGGAATTTTTCTGCTTGCAGTGGCATTTGGCTCGCTGCCCGTGGCGGCACAGACCGCGGTTGACAGCACGCTGGCTGCTCAGCCCGACACGCTTTTTGCCATTCAAGCCGACTCTATTGCCGACGATTCGCTGGCATCGCTTCCGCTGGCCGCCAAACCTGTGGTAGATTACAGCATGACTGCGCAAGAGTACACCATTGCCGACATTCGCGTGACTGGCACCGACACCTACGAGGATTTTGTGATTATTGGTTTTTCGGGCTTGACAAAAGGTCAGAAAATAAAAGTGCCTGGCAACGAAATAAGCAGTGCCGTGAAACGCTTTTGGAAACAAGGCTATTTCTCGGATGTGAAAATTCTTGCCGACAAAATCGAAGGCGATAAAATCTGGCTCGAAATTGCGCTGAAACAGCGTCCGCGCATTTCGCAAGTGAATTACTACGGACTGAAAAAATCGGAAGAGGAAGATGTTGCGCCCAAAGTGGAACTCAGTCGCGGCAGCCAAATTACACCCGACCTTATCGATCGTGCCAAAATAGCCATTCAGAAAGCCATGGCCGCCAAAGGTTACCACAATGCCGCCGTGGTGATTTATCAGAAGCCCGATCCTGCACAGCCGGGCTCGGTTATTTTGGATATCAATGTCGATAAAAAATCGAAAGTGAGAGTTCACGAAATCTATGTCGAAGGCAACAAAGCGCTGTCGCTCAACAAGATAGATTTGGCGATGAAGAAGACCAATCGCCCGAAAAACATTCTCACGCTTTTCCGAAGCAAAAAATTCATCGCTTCCGAATTTGAAAACGATAAAAAATTGCTCATCGAAAAATACAACGAAATTGGCTATCGCGATGCGGTGATAACCTACGACAGCGTGGGCAAATACGACGAAAATCATGTAGACGTGTACCTCACCATCGACGAGGGTAAAAAATACTATTTTCGCAATATCACTTGGGCAGGAAACACTGTCTATCCGAGCGAATATCTGAGCCGTGTGCTGGGCATTCATCGTGGCGATGTGTACAATTTGAAGCAACTGAACAAACGCTTGAGCGAAGACGACGATGCCGTGTCGAAACTCTATCAGGACAATGGCTACCTGTTTTTCAACCTCGACCCTGTGGAGATAAACATCGAAGGCGACAGCATCGACTACGAAATGCGCATCTACGAGGGCAAACAAGCCACCATCAACAACATCACAATCAAGGGCAACACGCGGCTCTACGAGCATGTCATTCGTCGTGAATTGCGCATTAAGCCTGGCAATCTCTACAGTCAGTCCGACCTTGTGCGTACGCTGCGCGAATTGGCACAAATGAAGCAGTTCGACGAAGAAAAACTTTTCTCGGGCATCGATATTCAGCCAAATCCTGAAGATGGCACGGTAGATATAGGATTAAATCTCGAAACAAAATCGAGCGACCAAATCGAATTTTCGGCTGGCTACGGACAGTCGGGCGTGGTGCTGTCGCTGTCGCTCAAATTCACCAACTTTGCCATTCAAAACCTTTTCAAAAAGGAGATGTACCGCATTTTGCCACAAGGCGAAGGTCAAACCCTAAGTCTGCGTGCGCAAACCAACGGCATTTATTACCAAAACTATGGCATCTCGTTCTACGAACCGTGGCTCGGCGGCAAACGACCAAATTCGCTCTCGGTGAGCGTCTATTACTCCATTCAAACGGGCTACAGCAAACGTTTTGCGCAAAACTATAGCAACTACATCAACAACTATTACAACAACAACTACGGCTACAACTACGGCTCGAGTTATTACAACAATTACTACTCTGGCGCATCGGAATACGACCGCAATGTGTATCTGCGCACATTGGGCATTTCGGTGGGCATTGGCACGCGTCTGAACTGGCCCGACGACTATTTCAGCCTCTACACCGAACTGTCGTATCAACGCTATCACCTGAAAGATTGGTCGTATTCGTACCTGTTTGCGGGTCTTACCAATGCCGTGTCGAACAACTTGGCAATTGGCATCACATGGTCGCGCAACTCCATTTTTAACCCGATTTACACGCGCCGTGGCTCGTCGTTTGCGCTGTCGGTGAAAGCTACTTTCCCGTACTCGTTGGTCGATGGCAAAGACTACAGCACCGTGCCGCTCGAGGAGCAGGTAAAATTGCTCGAATATCACAAATGGAAATTTACCGCCAAGATGTTTACTCCGCTCACCCACGACGAAAAACTTGTGTTGATGACGCGCGCCGAATACGGATTCCTTGGCTATTACAACAAAAATAAACGCTCGCCGTTCGAGAAATTCACCCTTGGTGGCGATGGCATGTCGGGCTACACCACGGCTGGCACCGAAACGGTGGGTTTGCGTGGCTACGAAAATCTATCGCTCACGCCAAGCGACAAAAATGGTTACTACGACGGCAACCTCTACACGCGCTTGACCATGGAGTTGCGCTATCCAATCTTGCTGAAAGGACAAACCAACATTTGGGCACTTGCGTTTGTCGAGGCTGGTAACTGCTGGAGCGAGTTCAAAGACTTCAATCCATTCGACCTGAAACGCTCGGCTGGCGTGGGTGTGCGTGTCTACTTGCCAATGTTCGGCTTGCTGGGCGTCGATTGGGGCTACGGCTTCGACGACTCGACTAACGGCGGCAGTCAGTTCCACTTTGTGCTCGGACAAGAGTTTTAAGTGAGAGCAAAGAGCATGGAACAAAGAGCATAGATTTTTTGGTACAAGATTTGCACCTCCTAATTTGAAATTTGAAATTTGAAATCTGAAATCTATACGACTATGAAAAAAATTGCCTTAACACTTGCATTGGCGCTTGGCGTAACATTCGTTGCAAGCGCGCAGAAATTCGCTTTGGTCGACATGGACTACATTCTGAAAGCCATCCCAGCCTACGAAACTGCCAACGAACAACTCGATCAACTATCGAAAAAATGGCAGAAAGAGGTGGAAGCCAAAATCAGCGAAACTCAAGCACTCTACAAAAACTACCAGACCGAACTCGTGTTCCTTTCGGACGAAATGAAAGCCCAGCGCGAAGCCGAAGTGGTAGCAAAAGAGAAAGAAGCTAACGAACTGAAACGCAAATACTTTGGTGTAGATGGCGAACTCTACAAAAAGCGCGAAAGTCTGATGAAACCAATTCACGAAGAGATTTTCACTGCGGTGCAAGCCGTTGCTACAGAAAAAGGCTACCAACTCATCATCGACAAATCGTCGGATATGAGCCTTGTGTTTGCCGCTCCAAAAATTGACGTGAGCGACGAAGTACTCGAAAAACTCGGTTATTCCAAATAAAATCACTAATTTTGCAAATCAATAAAAACAGATCAAAAAAATGAAAAAATTAGCACTTATCATCGCTGCCATCGTGCCAATGATGGCTTTCGCACAAGAGATTAAAATAGGCTACGTCAACACCAACGAGGTGATGATGCTGATGCCCGAAATCAGCGACATAGAAAAACAGATGGCCGATTTCAACGAACAAAACGGTAAATATCTGCAAGACATGCAAACCGAGTTTCAGACCAAATACAAAGCCTACGAGGCCGAAAAAGCCAATCTTTCGGAGTCCATTCGTGCGGCTCGCGAGGAGGAACTCTACAGCATGCAGGAACGCATTCAAACTACTTATCAAACACTGCAACAAGAGTCGCAAACCAAACAACAGGATTTGCTGAAACCCATTCAAGAAAAATTGATGAAGGCCATCGAAACGGTGGGTCAGAAAAACAATTTCTTCCTTATCCTCGAGTCGCAGGCTGGGTTGCTCTACAAATCGCCCAAAGCCGTTGACGCAACTCCACTGGTAAAAAAAGAACTCGGAATTATCTAAAAAAGTTAGAAATGAGGAGTGTTCGCACAAATAATGGTTAGTGCGGTCATTCTGGAAAAAATAGTAAAAAAGAGGCTGCCGTTGGGTCGTCTCTTTTTTATTTCGAAAAAATGTTGTATTTTTGTGGATTGATTGTTTCTTTATGGGCTTTATTAACCTTTAACCTTAAACTTGAAACCTGAAACATTTATGAATCGTATATTTTTTGTGCTTTCGCTTTTTCTCGCCACTTCGCTCGCTGTCTTGGCGCAGGACACGCTGCGCATTGGCTACATCGATTTTGAACTGACGCTTGCCGAAATGGACAGTTACACGCAGGCTGAGAGTGTGGTAGACGAACTTGCTGCCAACTACGAGGCTGAATATGCCCGCATGGAGACCGAATATAACGCCAAAGTGAAAGATTATGTGCAGAACAGCAAGACGCTGAGCGAGCCGATAAAACTTGCGCGTCAGGCCGAAATTACCGAATGCGAAGATCGTATGGATCTGTTCAAGCAGCGCTACACCAGCGATATTGCGCGTCAGCGCGAGGCACTTTTGCAACCATTGCGCGATACATTGGCTGCCGCCATTCGCAGTGTGGCCGAAACGCAACACATCGCTCTAGTGCTCGACGGGCGCACGCCGCTCTATGTCTCGGGGCTTTGCATCGATATGACTGATGCCGTGAAAGCGTTGCTAAAATCATCGGAAAAATGAAAATTGGTGTTTTCGATAGTGGCTTTGGTGGACTGACAATTTTGGAGAAAATTCGTCGTCGCTTGCCGCAGTACGACTATATTTTTCTGGGCGACAATGCCCGCACGCCTTATGGTACGCGCTCGTTCGAGACGGTCTACGCCTACACGCTGCAGTGTGTCGAGAAACTTTTTGCCATGGATTGCCAAATGGTTATTTTGGCTTGCAACACGGCATCGGCCGAGGCTTTGCGCACCATTCAGCAAAACGATTTGCCGCACATTGCGCCCGAGCGCAGAGTTTTGGGCGTCATTCGTCCGACCGTGGAGGCTGTGGGCGACCTTACGCAATCGCGCGTGGTGGGACTGCTTGCCACCGAAGCCACAGTGCGTTCGAATTCTTATCCGCTCGAAATTGCCAAACTTTTTCCCGATATCGAAGTGGTGAGCCAAGCCTGTCCCATGTGGGTGCCGCTCATCGAAAATGGCGAACATACGAGCGCAGGAGCCGACTATTTTGTGCAGAAATATATCGACAAACTGATGGCGCAAAACAGCCGCATCGATACGCTGATACTCGGCTGCACGCACTATCCGCTGATGATCGAAAAAATACGCCATTTTGCCCCGCAAGACGTGCGCATAGTGGTTCAAGGCGATATTGTGGCAGAGAGTCTGGCCGACTATTTGAAACGCCACCCAGAGCAGGAAATTCATTGCTCGAAAGGCGGTACAGTGCGCTATCTCACAACCGAATCGGCCGAAAAATTCCAATCGTCTGCCTCAATTTTTCTGAAAGAGAAAATTTTTGCCGAAAAAATCGAACTTTAACCTTCTACTTTTAACCTGAAACTTGATACTTTTTTACTATGGAACTTAACCTAAAACGCCCGCTGGTGTTTCTCGATCTCGAAACCACTGGCACCAACGCAAGCAAAGATCGCATTGTGGAGATTTCGTACCTGAAAATCTTCCCCGATGGTCATCGCGAGAGCAAAAACATGCGCATCAACCCCGAATGCCACATTCCCGAAGGGTCGACCGAAGTGCATGGCATTACCGACCAAGATGTGGCAAACAGCCCGAAATTCAAAGAGGTGGCGCGCACTGTGGCGCAGGATCTGCAGGGTAGCGACATTGCTGGCTTCAACTCGAACCGATTCGATATTCCGCTGCTGGCCGAAGAGTTTGAGCGTGCCCAAGTAGACATCGACCTGAAAAAACGCCATTTCATCGATGTGCAGACCATTTTTCACAAGATGGAACCACGCACGCTGGTGGCTGCTTACAAATTCTATTGCGGCAAATCGCTCGAAAATGCACACGCTGCCGCCGCTGATGCCGAAGCCACTTACGAGGTTCTGAAGGCGCAACTCGATCGCTATCCAGAGTTGCAAAACGATGTCGATTTCTTGGAAAAATTCACCGCATTCACTCGCTCGGCCGACTTTGCTGGCGTGATTGTGTACAACGACAAGAACGAGGAGGTTTTCAACCTTGGCAAACACAAAGGCGAGCGCGTGGAAGATGTGCTGGTTAACGACCCAGGCTACTACAGCTGGATGATGAACGCCGATTTTACACAGTATACCAAGCGTGTGCTGACGCAGATAAAGCTCCGCACCAGAGATAAGTGAGTCTGACGGTGGAATGCCAGATCAAATAAGGAAATCGAGCCAGTTTTCTGGCGTTACCACATGTGTTTCCTTTATTTGGTATGCATTTACGAAAGTACTCGGAATGGTGGCGTTGGCTTTCTTGGCATTCCATTTCATTTCGAAAGCGGTCATTGTGCCATCTGCTTCCTCTATGTAATCAATCTCTTGTTGCTGCGTGGTGCGCCAAAAATACATGTTCACATAGTGCCCACTATAGTGATTGTATTTCATGCGCTCGCTAATGAAGAAATTCTCCCACAAAGCGCCATTATCTTGACGAATTGATAGTGGGTTGAGATTGTGTATTAGCGCATTGCGTATTCCGTTGTCGTAAAAATAAATCTTGCGGCTCTTTTTCAGTTCAGTTCGCACGTTACGACTCAAAGCCGATAGGCGGAATACTACAAAACATTTTTCGAGCAAATCGATGTACTTTTCCACCGTTCGACTGTCGGTGCCAATGGTTTGTGCCAACTCGTTGTACGACACTTCGCTGCCAACTTGCAATGCCAACGCCACAAGCAATTTTTCGAGCATCACAGGTTTGCGAATGCCCTCCATCGAGAGCAAATCTTGGTACATATAACTGCTCGAAAGGTTCATCAAAAGTTCTTTTGCATCGCCTGCATTGCAAACCACGTCGGGATATGAGCCGTAAATCAGTCGTGTCTCGAGCGTACTTTTTACGCGAATTAAGCCACCATTTTCATACAATTCTGCCGTCGAAATTGGGTAAAGATGATATTCGAATTTACGTCCTGTGAGTGGTTCGTTCAGTTGTCCCTGTAGCAGTAGCGATGATGAGCCAGTAACCAATAATTGCACATCGCGAAAATTGTCGGTTAGCAATTTAAGCGTCATTCCAATGCCAGCAATGCGCTGTGCCTCGTCTATCAGCACAATGCGTTTGTTGTGAACAAGGTACGCCAGTTGGTCAAGGTTTGGATTGGTAAGCGCAAGACGCACCTCGGGATCGTCGCAATCGAGCGTAAGAATTTGCTCTGAAGTACACGGTAGGTCGCTTTCGGCGAGCACTTGACGAAATAGTGTCGATTTCCCCACTTGTCGTGCGCCGATAAGTACAATGGCTTTTCCAGCGAATAGGCGGTTGTGAATAACCGATTGCAGTTGTCTGTGAATCAAATCCATGGCCTGATATTTTTACCCTGCAAAATTACAAAAAAAATCGCTAATCCAAAAAAATAGCCTGATTTTTTGGATTATAATGCAAAAAGTTAGTGCGATTTTTTGCATTAGGGGCGATTTTGTGCGTTTGTTTGGTTGTGTGGAAACTCTTTAATTTTTTCTGAAAGGAACTCGCGCACTGCAAACAGCGGAACATTTTCCATCCAATCTTGGTCGTCGAAACCAAGCATCGAAAAACGCACGCCTTTCAGGTGATATTGTGCAAAATCGTTTTTTATAAATGCCGCCAACGATTTCGATTTCACATTTATCTCGGCTTTCACCTCTATCGGTATTATGCCATTTGTGGCTTGAACCATAAAATCGATTTCTTGCGTCGAATTCTCTTTGCTGTAGTAGTAGATGGGCAGATCGGGAACGACTTTCATCTGTTGCAGCACATAATTTTCGGTGAATGCGCCTTTGTATTCGCTGAAAACATTGTCGCCAATCAGAATTTGTGCAGGTGGTGTTTCGGTGAGTGCACCGAGTAGTCCCACATCGAGCAGATAGAGTTTGAATGCATTGAAGTCGGCATAAAATTTCAGCGGAATTTTGGCATCTTTTGTTCGTTCTACTTTATGCACCAATCCTGCGTCGATGAGCCATTGAATGGCAATCTCAAATTCTTTTGCTCGCGCACCCTTTTTTATCGCCCCGTAGATGAATTTCTTGTTTTCGCGCGCCAATTGTGCGGGGATTGACTGCCACACCATTCTCACTCGTTGTGTCTGCTCGCCAGTGTGTTTGCTGATGTCGGCTTCGTAGGCTGCCAAAATGTTTCGCTGTATGCGACGAACCGCTTGTGGATTGTGATTTTGGCTAAAATGCAGCACTGCTTCGGGCATTCCGCCAACAAAATAGTATTCTCGAAGATATTCGATGAATTTGCTTGAAAGGCTGTTAATCAGCATTCTATCGCCTCTTCGCAGTAAGCCGACTAGCCGCTCTTCGCCGTTTGCTTGCAGAAATTCTTCGAAGGTCATAGGGTAGAGATGCACAATGTCGACCTTGCCAACTGGGAACGATTCGCCTTTCATATTCGTCACACCAAGCAACGAACCTGCCACCACAATGTGCAATGCTGGTCTCTCTTCGTAGAAGTATTTCAATGCCGAAAGCACCGCTGGAATCTCTTGCACCTCGTCGAAAAACAGAAGTGTTCGCCCTTGGATTATTGTCTTTTTCGAGAATGCCGAAAGTCCAATTAAAATTCTATCGATGTCGACATCGCCTTGAAAAAGTCGTGAAATCACCTCGTTTTTGTAGCAGTTGATGTAGACAAAATTGTCGAATTCCTGTTCGCCGAACTGCCTAAGAATGTAAGTTTTCCCTACTTGCCGTGCGCCGTACATTATGAGAGGTTTTCTGTTCCTTTGTAACTTCCACATTTTTAGCGCATTGTAGATTTCTCTTTTCATGCTAATTACATTTTTATGAGGGAATAATTGTCTTCTGATTACACTTTTATGTGGGAATAACCGCTGCAAAGATACATTTTTATGTGGGAATGAGCAAATAATTATGGAATTAATTCTTGCAACTCACTATTCGCATCTTGCAACTAATTAGAAATTTTCTTGAAAAAAGTTTGGTTGGTTCAAAATTATGCGTCATCTTTGCAACCGTTATGATGGCAATAACCAATGCACATATTATAATGCGTGGCACGAAGATTTTGGCGCTTGGCGTGATTGCTATTCTGCTGATTGCTCTTATCGGTGGACTAGTTTTCAAAATGTTTGCCTAAGAGTACCCTTATGCTACGCGGAACAACAACATTCGTCTGCGATGAGTGCGGCCACAAGTTCGAAGGCTTGGATATGGAGTGGAATGCCACTGCGGCTTCTACTCCGCAAAAATGCCCGAACTGTGGCAGCATGCATACCTCTCCGTCTGGATTGCTTGCATTGCTGAATAAAGGAATTTATCGCAAGATTTGGAAACATCTAGACGAAAGGAATGATAAGTTGCGCAGAAATCCGCTAAATCTCCGCTCTTGCACACAAAATGAAAAAATTTTTCTTTTTCGCTTGTGCATTCAAAAAAAATGCGTACCTTTGCAGCGCATTTGCGAGAGCAAGATTGGTGGATTAGTCTAGCGGTCTAGGACACCGGCCTCTCACGCCGGGAACACGGGTTCGAGTCCCGTATCCACTACAAATTTAGCCGATTTTCTGAAAAAGAAAATCGGCTATTTTTTTTCGGAATATACGCCAAAACACCATTGTAGGAAAAAATAGGGACGTGCCATGGCGCGTCCCTAAAATGTAGTTATTCGGCTAGAAATCAGAATTTTAACCGCACAGTCTTAATTCATAATTCATAATTCAAAATTTACTTCAGTCCGCGTCCGCGCAGCATGGCGTCGGGGTTGGGCTGTGCGCCACGGAAACGGGTGAAGAGCAGCATCGGGTCTTCGCTGCCACCTTTCTCCAAGCAGTTGGTGCGGAACGAGTGCGCTGTGGCTTCGTCGAAAATGCCGTTCTGGCGGAATAGCTCGAAGGCGTCCTTGTCCAACACTTCGGCCCAGAGGTAACTGTAGTAGCCAGCGCAGTAGCCGTTGTTGAACACATGATTGAAGTTGGTGGTGGTGTAGCGCGGCGCAATCTCAGGAATCAAGCCAATTTCGCCCATCACTACACGCTCGAATGTCTGCGAGTCGATGTCGTCGATCGATGTGAGCTCGTGCCATTTCATGTCGAGAATGGCGGCGGCAGTGAGTTCGGTGGTGGCAAATCCTTGGTTGAATTTCGACGAACGATTTATCTTCTCGACCAGCGAATCGGGAATGACCTCGCCAGTCTGATAGTGGTGCGCATACATGGCCAAGACTTCGGGTTGGAATGCCCAATTTTCGTTTATCTGGCTCATCATCTCCACAAAATCGCGCGGTACATTGGTTCCGCTCACGCTTGGGTAGTGGCATTGCGACAGCAGGCTGTGCAGTGCGTGTCCAAACTCGTGGAAGAGCGTTTCAACCTCGTCGATGGTGAGCAGCGAAGGCGTGTTGGCAGTGGGTTTTGTGAAATTGCCCACATTCACCACCACGGGGCGCACCATGTTGCCATCGATGTTTTGCTGACTGCGGAAATCGTTCATCCAAGCGCCACCGCGTTTGCTTGCGCGAGGATAATAATCGGTGTAGAACAGTCCGATGAGCGAGCCATCGGCATCGGTCACTTTGAATGCCTCCACATCGGGGTGATAGATTGGCACCGAGTCGAGTTTTTCGAAATTCAAACCGTAGAGTTTGTGAGCGCAGGCAAAAGCACCTTCGCGCACACGTTCCATTTGGAAATATGGCTTTATTTCGTCTTCGTTCAGCGCATATTTTTCGCGGCGAAGCAGTTCGGTGTAGTAGTCCCAATCCCATGCCTCGAGTTTGAAACCGCCGTGGTTGCGGTCGATGAGTGCTTGCAGTTCGGCGCGCTCGGCTTTGGCGCAGTTGTTGGCTGCCTCGAAAATCTCGCCGAGGAATTTATCCACTGCTTTGGCATTTTTCGCCATTGTCTCTTCCAAAATGAAGTCGGCTGGCGTGTCGAATCCGAGCAGTTGCGCTTTCTCGATGCGCAGACGCATGATGTTCAGCACAATTTTGTTGTTGTCGTTCTCGTTGCCGTTGTTGCCGCGGTTGATGTAGGCTTTGTAGACCTGTTCGCGCAGGTCGCGGCGTTGGCTGTATTGCAGGAACGGAATGCGGCTTGGAGCGTGCAGCGTAATCAGGTATTTGCCCTCGTGACCAGCTTCGGTAGCGGCTTCGGCGGCAGCGGTGCGCACAGCTTCGGGCAGACCAGTAAGGTCGGTCTCGTCGAGCAGCAGTTGGAAGGCGTTGTTTTCGGCCAAGAGGTTTGTACCAAATTTCTGTTCGAGTGCCGAAAGTTGTTTGTTTATTTCGCGCAGACGAGCCTGCGAGTCAGCGTCGAGAGCGATGCCATTGCGCACAAAATTGCGGTTCATATTCTCCAAAACGGTGGCTTGCTCGGGCGTGAGTTGCAGCGAGTCTTTTTGTGCATAAATGGTGGCCACGCGCTTGTAGAGGTCGGCATTCATAAAGATGTTGTCGCTGTTTTCGGAGATGAGCGGCAGTGCCTCTTCTACAATGGCATTCAGGTGGTCGTTGCCATCGGTTTCGACTATGTTGAATAGCACGCCAACCACGCGTGTGAGCAGGCTACCCGATTTCTCATAAGCCTCGATGGTGTTGGCAAAAGTTGGGGCGGCAGTGTCGGCCACGATGGCAGCAATTTCGGCCTGTTGTTGTGCAATTCCTTCGCGAATGGCAGGCAGATAATCGTCCTCTTCTATCTGGTCGAATGGCGGCAAACCGTAGGGCGTGTCCCACTCGGCAATGAACGGATTTTTGTGATTGTCGCAAGCAGTAAGCATAAGCGTTGCAATTAGTGTTAAAGTGATTCCAAAGTGTTTCATATTTCAAATTGGGTTGATAAGTTGATTAGTTTAACGCATTGGTGTTGGTCTGTGAAATTTATTTCTAATTTCTGGTTTCTAGTTGTTGGTAGCCGAAGAGCCGTAATCTTCAAATAATTAAATAATTGGGAATTAGATAATTGGGTAATTAAGAAGTCTTTCGTCTTTACTCTTTTGTCTTTACTCTTTCGTCTTTATTCTTTATTCTATAACCTATAACTTCTCACCTATTCAGATTTAGCGTCGTTTCTGCTGTTGTTGCATAGCTTTCATCTGTTCGCGCTGGGCGGCTTCGAGGCGTGCAAGGAAACCTTTCTTTTTCGATGGTTTGGCTTTCTTAGCTTCGAGTTTTGCAAGCAACTTTTTCTCGTCGATGCAGAGGCGGAAAATGTAGGTTTGCAGAATGGTGAACAGCAGCGAGATGAAATAGTAGTAGCTCAAGCCCGATGCATAATCGTTGAAGATGAATAGGAACATGAGCGGCATCAGATACATCATCCATTTCATCATTTTCATCTGGTCGGCAGCGCCAGCTTGGCTCGACATGTTTATCTTGGTGTAGACAATGTTGGTGATGGTCATCAGTAAGCAGAACAGACTGATGTGGTTGCCAAAATATGGCGTGATGAATGGAATGTAGGCGTCCCAACTAACTATGGCATCGTAACTCGAAAGGTCGTGCGCCCAAAGAAAACTCTGTTGGCGCAACTCGATAGCCGTTGGGAAGAAAGCGAACATGGCAAACAGAATTGGCATCTGCAGCAGCATTGGCAGGCAGCCGCTCATTGGACTGACGCCCACTTTGTTGTACAATGCCATGGTGGCTTGCTGGCGTTCTAGCGCTTTTTCGGGCGGATATTTGGCATTTATCTCGTCTATTTGCGGTTTCAGCACACGCATTTTGGCGGTCGACATGTACGATTTGTAGGTGAACGGCAGCAAAACCAATTTCACCACAATGGTCATCAGCAAAATGATGATGCCAAAATTGGCGATGTAGCGGTTCAGGAAGTTGAACAGCGGAATCACAAGCCATTCGCTCACCCAGCGGAAAATGGCCCAGCCCAATGGAATGATTTTTTCGAGGCGCAGACGGTTGTCGCTGTTCTCTATTTCGTCGTCGTAACTGCGCAAAATTTTGTACTGGTTCGGACCCATGTAGAGGCGGAAGTTGGTTGCTTTGTTGCCTTTGGGGTCGAACGCTACCGATGTTTCGGCTTTGTAGTGTTTCAGATAACCAACGCGCGCATTCTCCATTTTGCTGTCGAGCGTGGGCGAAATGAACGACTCGTCGGCAATGAAAATGGTGCTGAAGAATTGATCTTTGAAGGCAATCCACTGCACGCGTCCCGAGGTTTTCTCGCTGTCGTTTTTCGATTCGCTCATCTGCTCCACATCGTCGCCTGTGTAGCGATAGGTGAGGGTAGTGTAGCGGCTCTCGAACTTGCGGCTCTTCTCTTGCTGACGAATATCTTGTTCCCAAAGCATGTTCAGCGAGGTCATTTGCGGACTCAAATACGCCTGCATGTTGTGCGCCTCGATGTCGAAATGCAGCATATATTCGTTGCGTGGCAGCGTGTAGCGAAAATCGATGTAACTCTCGTCGTTCACCGCCAAACGCATGGCCAGCGTGGTGTCGTTCAGCACTACTGGCTTGAAAAACAGATCTTGCGTATCGATTACACGGTTGTTGCTCGTCAGCAGTGTGAAACCTAGTCGGCTCTCGTCGCCCTGAAATAGATAGAGCGGCAACGAATCGGTGGTAACGTAGTTTTTGAGTCGTGCTTCGCTTATGCGTCCGCCTTTGTTGCTGATGGTGAGTTGCAGGCGATCGTTTTCGAGCGTGGTGAACTGCTCTTCGCCCTCGGCTGCAGCGGCAAAATCGCCATAAATGGCTGTGTTGCTACGCATTTCGGCCGCGGCTTTTTCGGCAGCTTCTTGCGCCATTTGTGCCTCGAGCATGGCGGCAGCGCGCTCGGCTTCGCGCACGGCAGCAATGGAGTCGCGACGGTGTTTGGCGGCGGCTTGTTGTTCCGCACTCGGACGAATGTACCAACTGTAGCCAATCAGAATCAGGCCAATAAGCACAAATCCAGTGATGGTTTTCTTATCCATAATGAAGGTTTTTATCGATTTTTAGGAAAAATAATGCGCCATTTTTTGGACTGCAAAGTTACGATTTTTTTCTGGCGATTGCAAGGGCGAATAATGGGTGTTTGCTCGCCCAATTAAAACAAAAAAAGAGCGACATTTTGCGTGCCGCTCCGTTTGTCTATGGTGAATTTATTTCACAAAAAACGCCGTTACAGATTTTCGAGCAGTTTTTCTATGGCTTTGTCGGTCTCTTGAAGACGTTTTTTGCAGATTTTTACCAGTTCGGTGGCCTCTTTCACCTTGGTCGAAAGGTCGTCGAGACTGAGTGTGCCAGCCTCTATCTGCTGAACTATCTGTTCGAGACGCTCAGCCGCCTGCGTGTAAGTTAGTTGTTCCATATTTCTTAAAAGTTTCAGATTTCAGATTTCAAATTTCAGATTAGTAGCAAGTAGCAAGATATGAGTCGCAAGAAAAAGTCGATGCAGTTGAACAATAAATTCTTTTTAATTTCCTAATTCTTCTAAACTCTAACTTCTCACCTATTTGGTTTTGCACTCGCTTATCGCAAAAATTCAAATTTCAAATTGGCTGTAGTCAGTTTATCGAATCGTACACAAAAAATGTAATTAAGTAATTGGAAATTAAAAAATTAGACAATTTTTGATTTGATTGTTCCGTCTGCAAAGTGCGTTTCGATGGTTTCGCCAGCTTTTAGTTCGGTGACCGATTTCACTATTTTGCCGTTTTTCGTTGTCAGTGTGTAGCCGCGATTGAGCAGTGTCTTTGGATCAGAAAGTTCGAGCGATTTTTCGATCAGCGATAGGGCATTTTTTGCCGATGAAATGGCGTTTTTTGCCGATTTGTCCAGTCTGAAAACAATGGTCGAAAGCACATTTTCTTGACGCAAAATTTGCTGTCGTGCGTTGCCCAATCGCGACACGCAGTGTTGCAGCGTCTGCTCATTTTCATTCATTATTTCGCCAACAAGTTCGCTCAACTGATTGGCTGCATTTTCGATGCGTTCGTCGTATTGGCGCATGCAATCAATCAAAAATTCGGCTGCAGCGGTGGGCGTTTTCACGCGTGTGTGAGCCACAAGGTCCACAATGCTGTCGTCGCGCTGGTGACCAATGCCGCTGATTATCGGCAACGGAAATTGTGCGCAGTGCAACGCTATGTTGTAGTTGTCGAACGCTGCAAGGTCGCTCGTGGCACCGCCTCCGCGAATTATCGCCACGGCATCGAACAGCTCGATGTGGTCGTTTATCTGGTCGAGAGCCGCTATCACCGATTGTTCGGTGCGGTCGCCTTGCATGGTGGCGGCAAACAGTTTCACATAGAAATGGTAGCCGAAGCGATTGCCTTGCAGTTGGTCGCAAAAATCGCCAAAACCCGCTGCTGTGGCCGACGAAATCACAGCAATGCGTTGCGGCACAATCGGCATCTCGAGTTCTTTGTTCATATCCACCACGCCCTCGTCGGTCAGTCGGTGGATAATCTCGGCGCGACGCATGGCCATGTCGCCAATGGTGAATGCAGGGTCGATGTCGCTAACCTCGAGGCTCAAACCATAGACCGAATGGAACGAAGGCTCTACGGCTAGCAGCACTTTCATGCCCACAGCCAATGCCATTCCTGTCGATTCTTCGAAATAGGGCTTCAGCAAATTGTAGGTATTTTTCCAGATGGTGGCTTTCTGCTTTGCCACTACGGTATCGTTTTCGGGCGATTTTTCAATCAGTTCCAAATAGCAGTGACCGTTGCGATTTTCGTGCAGTTCGCTAATCTCGGCACGCACCCACACAACGTCCAAAAACGCCGATTTAATCGACATTTTTAGCACCTCGTTCAACTCCGAAAGCGCCAAAGAATTTATGTGAGCATTTTCGTTCATGAACTTCTCACTTTTCACTCCTAATTCCTCACTAATCAATGATTCCTCCGCCCACAACTTTTCCGTCCTGATAAAGCACTAGCGATTGTCCTGGCGTGATGCCCCAAACGGGTTCGTCGAAATGCAAAGTGCAGTGGTTTCCATCAATTTCGATGGTGGCTGGCGTGGCGGCAGTTTTGTAGCGTATACGAGCCAAAACCCGCGGATTCATCGAGAGTTTTTTGGCATCAACAAACCTACAATTCGACGCCGAAAGTGTGTTGCTCAGCAAGTCGTCGCGGTCGCCAAGGGTTACGCGATTGTTCTCGGCATCAATTTTCGTAACATATTTCGGAGTTCCAAAAGCCACTTTTAGCCCTTTTCGCTGACCGATGGTGTAGTTCGGGAAACCTTCGTGCGTGCCAACCACCATGCCATTTTTGTCGATGAAATCGCCATTTTTGCACCTCTCGGCAAAGTCGGGAACCTGTTCGGCAAGGAATGTGCGATAGTCGTTGTTTGGCACAAAACAGATCTCTTGGCTCTCGGTTTTTTGCGATAGTTTCACAAATCCGCGCTCGGCTGCCATCTGGCGCACTTGCTGCTTGGTGTAGCCGCCCAAAGGGAAAATGGTTCGTGCCAAATTCTGCTCGGTCAGCATCCACAGAAAATAGGTCTGATCTTTGTGCGCATCGGCGGCGTTGGCAAGGTAGTGATGCCCGTCGCACTGAACAATCTGCGCATAATGTCCCGTAGCGATTTTTTCGCAGCCCATCTCGTCGGCCAAATCGAGCAATTTGCCCCATTTAATCGACGAATTGCAAAGCACGCATGGGTTTGGTGTGCGACCACGCATATATTCGTCCACAAAATTGCCGATGACATGCTCACGGAATGTGTCGCGCAAGTCGAGAATGTGATGCTCGAAGCCGAGCGTTTGCGCCATTTTTTTGGCTTCCATTATCGAGTCGATGCTGCAACAGCCCTTTTCGCGTGCAAGGCAACTTTCGCGAATGCTGTCGAACGTACGAAATGTGACGCCCACCAGTTCGTATCCTTGCTCGCGCAACAGCATAGCCGATACCGTGCTGTCGATGCCGCCGCTCATGGCCATTAATATCTTCATAAGTTGAAAAGTTGACGAGTTGAAAAGCCTGTTTTCTGATTTGTAAGAACGCACTGCATGCGTCCGTGTTCGTTTTGCAGTTTGCTGTGGTTGCGCCCTATTTCTTAATTCATAATTCTAAATTCTTAATTATCAGAGTCCCAGTTCTATGCGAAACCTCATTCCCCACTTGATGGCGTCGGGCGCATCGCGGTAGGTGAGTCGCCAAATGGATTGCACCGAAAGAATGCGCAAAATGTTGCAAATGCCCACACCAGCCTCTATGTAGGGCATTTTCTTCATGTTTGTGGCGGTTTCGGGCAGCGCCAAAATGCCACTGTGACCCGAACGCAACCCGCCGTAGGCTATTTTGAACACAAAATCTTCGCGCAGATTCAGTTTTTTGATGCCTGGAATGTAGTTGAACAGCCAACCGCTGGTCACGTAGCGCATATTGCCCATCACATAGGCGTCGGTCATGAATTCCATGGGCGAGAGCAGACCAAAATCGTACTGCGACCAGAAATTTCGCGCCGTGCGTGGCACTTCGAGCAGCGGCCATGGCACATCGCCAAAAATGTAGCCGCCTTCAACGCCGTAACTCAATCGACCCGACCACAACGGCACATCTTGTTTCAGCGTGAGGCGCAACTGACCATAATGATTCGTGGCGTCGCCCACAGCGTAGTAGCCGTATTCGCCCATCAGACTGACAATCGGGTATTTTGTGCGCAAATGCTGACGATGAAAAAATCGTTCGAGCGTGCGCTCGTCGTGGGCAAAACGCAGCGTGGCAGCCACCGATGTGGTTTTCACATGCTGCAAATTTACATCATTTTGCACAAATGTCATCGCATCGTTGGCAAAAAAATCGACTCCGCGCCAATCGAGCGTAAAAGTCCAATCTTTTTCGTGAAAACGATAGCGTGCCGCCAGCCGATGGGCTTGACACAGATTTTTGTAATGCACCACATGCGAAGCGGTAGTCAGCAGGTTTTCGGGACTGCCGTACATGTTTTCGTTCAACATCTCGGCACTGCGATAGCCGTAGCGAATCACATCGTTATCGTAAAAAATACCGATGGAATGGGCGTTTTCGTTGCCCCAGCGTGCCTGAATTTCGCCACCGTATTTCCACTGCTTGTCGCGCACGCCATAGCCAAAATATCCGCCAATGGCGAAATGCTCCATCATTTTTTCGCCAGTGCGCAGTTGCAATGTGGGCCGAAATCCCTCCAATTCGTTGTAGCGAAACCAGTTGATTATCGGCCCCAAATCGAATTTCCACGCGTGAATGTAGCCGGTGAGCGCAAAATCGACTATGTTGTAGGCAATGCGTTGCAGTTTGCTCTGGTTCAGACTGTCGATGGCGGCGCGAAATTCCTGATTTTCAGCGGCTGCCGAATCGCGAATTTCCTCGATGAAATCGGGCTTTTTTTCATTTTCTGCATCGATGGTGGTAACTTCGTTTTCTATTGTTTGTAGATAGAATGCCGACAAGCCATGTTGCGCGTTTTTGTCGAACAAATTGAACGAAAACGACATGGCATATTCGCGCGAATTGTAATAAAATCGTCCATCTTTACCGCGCTCGAAAATCTGTTCTATGGTCAGACCGTTCAGAAAATTGATGGCTGCGTAGGGCGACAGCGATGCTTTGATGTGCGTGAGTGCCAACGTGGCCGAATCAATCCACATCTCGCCGCGGAATGCTAACTCTTTGTCATTTTTCGGGCGAAAACGAATGTAGTAAGTCTTGCCGTCGGGCGTGGCGGTGCTATCTATCAAAAAATATTGGTAGTAGATGTTGCCTTGCACGCTGAGTGGACTGATGAAATTGGTTTGCAGCAACGTCACATTGTTGCGATAGAAATTGACATGCGGTGTGTAGTTGGCCACAAAAGTGCCGATTTGTTCGGGCGGAAGCACCTGCAACGCTTTCTGGTCGAGCAGCAGATTTGTGCGCTGAATGTCGCCACTGTTTGCCTCTATTTTGTCCGATTGTTGCGCATAATAAATCGGCACAAACATCGTACTGTCGTCGAGCGCGAGTTGCCCCGACATGGCATCGCCAAGCAGGCGTCGCTGCGTCTTTTTGCGGCGAATGTTCGCCATGCTCAACTGTATGTTTTGATGCTCTATGGCACTGAAATCGGCGAAACGCTCGGGATCGTTTTGTGCGGCGGCGGTTCGCACGCGTTTGAGCAATGGTAGCGCCTCATTTTCGCCTGGCATAGCCACAACCTCGCTCAGCATGTTGCGTTCTTCGCGTAGTGCGATGTTCAGCACTTGGTCGCTGCCAGTCAGTTTCACCTCTTTGCGGCGGTAGCCCAGCACCGAAATGCAGAGCGTTTTGTATGGCTCGTTTGTGCGCAAAATAAAGTAGCCCTCGTTGTTGGTGGCGGTGCCAATTTGCGTGTTTTTGAACCATACATTGGCGGCTTGCAGCGGTTGCCCGTCGCTTTCGCCCACCACCTGACCAAAAATGATGATGTCCTGCGCTGTGGCGACCATCATCATACACAATGTGGCAAATATGGCTACAATTTTTTTCACAAAAAATGCCGATGAAATCGTGTAAAACTGTTCTACTATTTAGACTGAGTATAAATAACGCCGCTATTTTCTCATTAATTTTCTATCTCGAAAAATGCAAAAAGTGGCGTTTTAATCGAAAAATTTTGGCTACTTGCTTATTTAGACTGAATCTAAATAATGTGAAAAATAATTGCTTGCAGCCTCAAGTCTTTTGTTTTTACTCCTTACTCTTTACTTCCAACTTTACAATTCTTCGAATTGCTTGGGCATCTCAACTACTTCGAGGTTTTGAATTTTGTCGCCATCAATTTCGAAACGAAGTAGTGTGCGTACGGTGTGAATGCCGAAGTTGCCAGCGGCGCCGGGATTCATGGCAAGGAGCGAGAGTGAGTGGTCGTATTGCACTTTCAAGATGTGCGAGTGGCCGCAGACGAAGAGCTGCGGGCGCATGTTGATGAGGCGGTGATAGACTTTTGGATTGTAGTGACCAGGATAGCCGCCAATGTGGGTCATCAGCACATTTACCTGCTCGCAGCGGAAGGCCAGAAATTCGGGAAATTCGTAGCGCACCGTGCCGCCGTCGATGTTGCCATAGACGCCACGCAGCGTGTGCAGTTTGGCAAGGCGGTCGGCCACCTGACTGTTGCCAAAATCGCCGCAGTGCCACACCTCGTCGCACTGGCTCAGGTGCTCGATGATGCGATCGTCGAGGCAGCCGTGTGTGTCCGAAAGTAGTCCGATGCGAGTCATTTTGAAAGTTCCTGATTTCTAGATTTCTAGTTTGAAAAGTTCGTGTGGAAAATAGAATTTAATGGTGAGGATTGAAGCAGCAAATCAGCACTTCCACCTATTGTTCATTATTTATTATTCATTTTTTATTTTCCAAGTGAAATGCCCATGGCTTCGAGCAGTTTGTTGCGAAAGGCGGTGTTTTGCTGCATTCCAGTGAATTTTTCGGCACATGGTCCGAAGGCGAACACTGGCACTGGCACGCCGCTGTGGTTGGGTTTGTTGAATTTGCATTCTACGCGTCCCGTAGCAAAATCGCCATCGATAATGGAGAGCGCGCCCGTCTCGTGGTCGGCGGTGATGACTATCAGTGTGTTGCCATCTTTTCGTGCAAAATCGAGCGCACGACCAATGGCGCGATCGAAATCGAGCATTTCCAGAATCATCTCGTCGGCGTTGTTGTTGTGGCACTGATAATCGATTTGCGAACCCTCGACCATCAAGAAAAATCCGTTGGTGTCTTGTGCAAGGGTGTTGATGGCTTTTTCTACTGCGTCGGGCAGATAGTTGCCGCGTTTCGAGGCTATTGGCATATCGACGTCGGCAAGTGGAGCGAGAATTTTTGCGCTTGTCGATTTCTGTAAATCCTCTTCGGTGTAGACCACATCGTAGCCACGAGCGGCAAATTGTTCCGAAAGATTTTGTTTGTCGCTGCGGTTTTCAAGATTTCGGCGTCCGCCGCCAATCATCACATCGATGTTGGCTTGCAGCAGGTCGAGCGCGATGTTTTCGTACATGTTGCGTGCTATCTGGTGTGCGTAGAAGTCGGCTGGTGTGGCGTGGGTGAGCGGACAAGTTACCACAATGCCAGTGGCTTTGCCAGCTTGTTCGGCATAGTAGAGCGACGAGTAGAGCGGTGTGATGCTGTCGGGAGCCATGCCTACCATGTTGTTGCGAGTTTTTGTGCCAGTGGCGAGTGCCGTTCCGCCTGCAGCACTGTCGGTTATGTAGTCGCTGGCGGAGTACGATTTGCTGAAACCCGTCACAGGACACTGCTCAATGTTGAGCGAGCCGCCATTGGCGGTGAGTGCGGCGTAAACTTGATTTATGCCCATGCCATCGCCAATCATGAAGATGACATTTTTTACTTTTGGTTGTGCCGATAGTAGCGTGCAGAAGGCTGTGGCAAGAATGATGATTGATGCGCGTTTCATTTTCTTTCGATTTTTAGAATATAGAGCATAGATTTTATTCTTCGCTCGTTTTGGGTTTTATGATTATTTCTTCGTTGAATGCTTGATTGTTGGCGTTCAGTTCGCGGCGGAAATTGCTGAGCTCTTTTTTCAGACTTTCGAGTGTTTCGCGCAGTTTTTGCTTGCGTTCCACACTATCTTTGTTGATGGCGAGCCGTGCTTTTGCGCCCGAAATGGTTAGTTTTTGATCGTTCAGCAGAAAGCAGATCTGTTTCACCAACTCGAGGTCGGCTGTGCTGTAGTAGCGGCGTCCGTTGGTGCGCTTGGGCTTGAGCTGGACAAATTCCTTCTCCCAATAGCGCAGCGTCGAGGCATTCACGCCAAACTGCTCTGCCACTTCGTTTATGGAATAATAGGCTTTCTCCATTTCAGATGTTGAATTGTTGAATTGTTGAAGCGTTGAACCGTTGAATTGTTTTGGACGCACTCTGTGCGTTTCTACTTTTCACTTTTTACTTTACAGACTTTCGCACTCATCTGTAGATTTTCAGTCGCTGTCCGATGCGAATCATTGAGCTGCGCAGACCATTCCAGCGTTTTATTTGGTTCACAGTGCAGTGGTAGCGTGCTGCAATGCCGCCAAGCGTGTCGCCCGAACGCACTTTGTAGTAGGTCACTTTGCCGTCGCCCGAACTGTAGGCAGCGGGTTTCACCTCGGCACGATTGGTGATGAGCTCGGCTGCGCGATGCAGCGGAATGGTGTCGGCATTGGCAATGTATTCGCCCACCTGATTGAACGGCAGTACCAACGGATAAGGTTTGATGTTGCCCGGAATGATGTCTTGTCTGTATTGCGGATTCAAAAAATGCAATTCGTCCATCGAGATTCCTAAAATATCGGAAACTTGCTGAAGATGAATGCGTTTGCCCACCATCACGGTGTCGGTTGCCACGGTTATGTTTGGCTTCACGGGACACATGTTGTGCTGGTTGTAGTAGTTCATCACATAGTTTGCAGCGATGAATATTGGCACATAACTGCGTGTTTCGCGTGGCAGATAGGGATAGATTTGCCAATAGTCCTTTTTGCCGCCGCCAGCGTAGCGAGTGGCTTTCGACACATTGCCAGGACCGCAGTTGTAGGCGGCTATCACCAAGTGCCAATCGTGGTAGATGTTGTACAGATCGCGCAGGTAGCGGGCTGCTGCGTCCGACGATTTTATCGGGTCGCGACGCTCGTCGACCAGACTATTCACCTCCAAACCATAGAGCCGACCTGTTGGCACCATAAATTGCCAAAGTCCAGCCGCTCCCACACGCGATGTGGCGCGAGCGTTCAGTGCCGATTCCATCACGGGCAGATATTTCATTTCGAGTGGCACGCCGTAGCGTTCGAGCGCATTTTCAAAAATCGGAAAATAGTAAGTTTCGCCAATGCCGAGCATATATTCTATTTTCGACGGGCGTTGCAAGTAGTGCTCGATGAAGCGTTTCACAATGTCGTTGTAGGGCATCTCCATGATGTACGGAAGCCTTTGCAGACGGGCAATGTAGGCGCTATCGGTGGCGAAAACTATGCCTGTATCTTTGGAACAATCGCCCATTTTGGCGTTTTGCAAGTACCAATTGTGTACTATCTCGTCGAGATCTTCGTCGAAATCGGCTGGAATGATTGCGGTGGTGTCTTGTAATGCTGCTTGCGCCAGCGAATCGTTGGCAACATCTTGACCAAAAGTGAAAACAGCAGTTGAAGCAGCAAAAATTAAACTCAGAATCTTTTTCATCAAAAAATATCGTAAAAATTGTTAATTATAATGTAAGTTCTCCTCTTAGCGGTTGTGCCATCAGTTGGCGCACAATGGCTGAATCGGCATTTTGTCCGAGCAGATACATCAGTTTGGTTACGGCGGCTTCGGTGGTCATGTCGCCACCGCTCACCACGCCAGCGCGTTGCAGGTTCACACTGGTTTCGTAGCGTCCCATCTCTACGCTGCCAGCGCGACATTGCGTGATGTTCACTACCACTATGCCGCGGTCGGTGGCGTTTTTTAGCAACAAATAGAACCATTCGCTGCGTGGCGCGTTGCCCGCTCCAAAACTCTCTAGCACAATGGCGCGAAGTCCTTCGGTCTGCAAAATGGCGCGCACAATGGCCTCGTTTATTCCAGGAAAAATTTTGAGAATGGCAATGTGCGTGTCGAGTTTGGTTTGAATGGCAAACTGTTGTGGTGCGCTGCTCCGATGAATGGCCGCGGTGGCATATTTTATGTGAACGCCCGTTTTGGCCAATTCTGGATAGTTGAACGATGCGAAAGCGTTGAATTCTTCGGTGTTGCGTTTGGTGGTGCGATTGCCGCGCATCAGTTTATCTTCGAAAAAAAGGCAGACTTCGGGCACGCAGGCCTGTCCGCGCTCGTCTTTGGCGGCAGCAAGTTCTATGGCGGTAATCAGATTTTCTTTGGCATCGCTACGCAAAACGCCCACAGGCAGTTGCGCTCCAGTGAAGATGACTGGTTTGCTCAGATGTTCGAGCATGAAACTGAGTGCCGAAGCCGAATAGGCCATGGTGTCGGTGCCATGAAGCACCACAAATCCATCGAAACGCGAATAGTTGTCGCGAATGGTCTCGGCAATGCGCACCCATGCATCTGGCTGAATATCAGACGAATCGATGAGCGGTGTGAACGACACCGATGAGATGTCGACGCCGAGCATTTCCAGTTCGGGAATGAGGCTCAGCACGCGGTCGCTATCGAGCGGAGCTAGCGCTTGGGTCGATGGATTTTCGCCCATGCTGATGGTGCCTCCCGTGAAGATGAGAAGCACTGCGCTGCGTTGTGTCTCGGCTGGTGTGGTCATTCTACGGTTACCGATTTAGCCAAATTTCTGGGTTGATCTACATCGCAGCCTTTCACCACGGCTATGTGGTACGCTAAAAGTTGCAGCGGCACTACTGCCAAAAGTGGCGCAAGGCACTCTTCGGTTTTTGGAATGGTGATGGTGTAGTCCGACATTTTTTGAACTATCTCGTCGCCTTCGGTAACTACCGAAATGATGCGACCTTTGCGCGCCTTCACCTCTTGAATGTTGCTCACAATCTTCTCGTAGGTGCTGCAGTGAGGCGCAATCACCACCACGGGCATCTCTTGCGAAATGAGTGCGATAGGACCATGTTTCATCTCGGCCGCAGGATAGCCTTCGGCGTGTATGTAGCTGATTTCCTTCAGTTTAAGCGCGCCTTCGAGTGCTACTGGATAGTTGAATCCGCGACCAAGATAGATGAAGTTTTGCGCATAAGTGAAAGTTTTGGCAAATTCGGCAATATGGTCGTTTTGCTTCAAGATTTCGGCTATTTTATCAGGGATTTTTCCAAGTTCCGACACTATTTGCAAGTAGCGCGCCTCGTCGAGCGTGCCTTTGGCGCGGCCGATCATCAGAGCCAACATGGTGAGCACTGTAACTTGTGCTGTGAAGGCTTTGGTCGATGCTACGCCGATTTCGGGACCGACATGCGTGTAGCAACCACTGTGCGCCGCACGTGGAATGCTCGAACCCACTACATTGCAAATGCCAAAGATGAATGCGCCGTACGATTTTGCCAGTTCGATAGCGGCCAGCGTGTCGGCAGTTTCGCCCGATTGCGAGATGGCAATCACCACATCATCTTTGCTGATTACAGGCTTGCGGTAGCGAAATTCCGACGAATATTCCACTTCGACGGGAATGCGCGCAAACTCTTCGATGGCGTACATGCCAATCAGTCCTGCGTGCCACGATGTGCCGCAAGCTGTTATGATGATGCGTTTGGCATTGAGAAAACGCTCTTTGTTGTCGATGAAACCTGCGATGGTTACATTGTTTTGATCCACATTGATGCGACCGCGCATGCTGGCTGCGAGTGTTGTCGGTTGCTCGAAAATCTCTTTCAGCATGAAGTGCGGATAACCGCATTTTTCCAGCTGTGACATGGTCAACTCCAACCGCTGAATTTCGGGCGTTTTTTTTACATTGCCAATGGTGGTGATGTCGAGCGGCTGATTGCGCACAATGGTTACCACCTCTTCGTCGTCGATGTAGACCACTTTGTCGGTGTATTCCACTATTGGCGTAGCGTCAGACGCTAGAAAATATTCGCCATCGCCAATGCCAACTACTAGCGGACTGCCTTTGCGCGCTGCCACTATGATGTCGGGATTTGAGCGATCGAGCACCGCTATGGCGTATGCGCCAACTACCTGATTCAGAGCGAGTTGTACGGCGGTTTTAAGGTCTACATTGTCGGTGCGTTTGGTGTATTCTATCAGCTGAACAAGCACTTCGGTGTCGGTGTCGCTTTTGAAAGTGTAGCCGTGTTGAATCAAACCCTGTTTCAGCACTGCATAGTTTTCGATGATGCCGTTGTGAATTATCGCCAACTCTTCCGATTCGGAATAATGTGGGTGCGCGTTGGCGGTGTTTGGTTCGCCGTGGGTGGCCCAGCGTGTGTGAGCAATGCCAATGGTGCCGCTCACATCTTTGTCGGTAGCAAAAGCTTCAAGTTCCGACACTTTGCCTTTGGCCTTGTAGACGCTCAGCTTGCCTTGCGGATTGATGAGCGCCACGCCAGCACTGTCGTAGCCACGATATTCAAGCCTGTGAAGACCTTTTATCAGTACAGGATAAGCATCGCGCTTACCTACATAACCTACTATTCCACACATAGTTAAGTGATTTTTTTAGTAATTCTTTTACCCTAAAATACAAAGCTGCAAAGTTCGCAATTTTTTGTCGAAAATGCAATATATAGGGTGTGGTTTTTTCGGCGCAAAAAAAGTCGTACGACAAATGCAATTAAAATTGTATCTTTGTAAGTTGATTTTTCCAATAAAAACTGATGGAAACTGACGAACTTTATATGCGTCGTTGCCTGCAGTTGGCGCAGCAGGCCGAAGGACAGACCGCTCCAAATCCCATGGTGGGCGCGGTGTTGGTTCATAATGGCGCTATTATTGGTGAAGGCTACCACCATCGCTGCGGGCTGCCGCATGCCGAGGTGAATGCCATTGCTTCGGTGAAAAATCCCGAACTCCTGCCGCAATCGACGCTCTATGTGAGCCTCGAACCCTGTTCGCACTATGGCAAAACGCCGCCTTGCGCCAAGCTTATCATCGAAAAGCGAATCCCGCGCGTGGTGGTTGGCATGGGCGACCCAAACGAAAAAGTGAACGGACGTGGCATTGCCATGTTGCGCGAGGCTGGCGTGGAGGTAAGGGAGCAAGTGCTTGAGCAAGAATGTCGCTGGTTGAATCGCCGTTTCATCACTTTTCACACAAAAAAACGTCCCTTCATTTTGCTGAAATGGGCGCAAACTGCCGACGGCTTTATCGATAAAATTCGCGAAAATGCTAGCACGCCGCCGTTGCGCATTTCGAACGAGGTTACAAAGACGCTCAATCATCAAATTCGCTCGGTGGAATCGGCCATTTTGATAGGCACAAACACTGCATTGCTCGACAATCCGCACCTGACATCTCGTAAGTGGGGCGGCCATAATCCAGTGCGTGTGGTGGTCGATCGTTCGCTGCGCATTCCTGCCGATTATCGCCTGCTCGACGACAGCGCACCAACCATTGTTTTCAATGCCAAAAAAGACGAAACAATCGGGAATATTGCCTATGTTCGGCTCGATTTTGAGAAAAATATAGTGCCGCAAATAGTCGATTATCTCTATCAACACGAACTGCAATCGGTGATTGTGGAGGGCGGACGTCAACTGCTGCAGTCGTTTATCGACCTCGATTTGTGGGATGAGGCGCGCGTTGAGACTTCGCCCGTGACCATTGGCAACGGCGTGAAAGCCCCAAATTTCCCGATGAAACCGACAAAAATCGAACTTTTCGGCGAAAACGAAATGAGT
>CAVFDI010000001.1:151089-154248 GCA_963621145.1 Paludibacteraceae bacterium
GAGTGAGGAATGATGCGGCGATGCCGTAAATAACCAGAAATTAGAAACCAGAAACTAGAAATTTAGAAACAATGCTTTTCCCAGAACCAGTTTTCGGACCAATACACAGTCGCCGTTTGGGCGCGTCGCTTGGCGTTAATTTGTTGCCGCCAAATGCCAAAGTTTGCTCGTTCGAGTGCCTCTATTGCGAGTGCGGGTTTTCGACGCCTCATGGCGAAGCACGCATTCCGTCGCGCAACGAAATTCGTCAGCATCTCGAAACCAAATTGCGCGATTTAATCGAGAAAAAAGCACCAGTCGATGTCATCACTTTCGCTGGAAATGGCGAGCCGACACTGCACCCACATTTTGCCGAAATAATCGACGATACCATTGCATTGCGCAACCAACTCTATCCGTCGGCCAAGGTGAGTGTGCTGTCGAATGCTACGCGCATCGACAAAGCCAGTGTGCGAGCGGCTTTGCTCAAAATCGATAACAACATTCTTAAACTCGATTCGGCCATCGAAAGCACAGCAAAACTAATCAATCAGCCACGCCATTTGGATTTTTCGGTGGCGAAAATTGTCGATGAAATGGCGACTTTCGACAATGTGATTGTGCAAACGCTCTTTTTCACGGGCGATTACAATGGTCAGCACATCGACAACACTACCGAGACCGAGGTTTCGGCTTGGCTCGAGGCGTTGCAGAAGATTAAGCCGCGCGAAGTGATGGTCTATTCGCTCGATCGTGCCACGCCTGTCGAAAATTTGCAAAAAGCCCCGATTGAAACTCTGCACGCCATTGCCGATCGTGTGAAGGCGTTGGGGTTCGAGGTGCAAGTTACGGAATAATCTTTTTTGCCGTGTTTAGCCAAAATTTGTCCGATGAAATCGCTAAAATCGGTGGAAACCGTGTGC
This sequence comes from Paludibacteraceae bacterium, assembly GCA_963621145.1. GTDB lineage: Bacteria > Bacteroidota > Bacteroidia > Bacteroidales > Paludibacteraceae > W0P28-013. The sequence continues at coordinate 151,992 of CAVFDI010000001.1, forward strand.
TGGTTTGTCCGCTCGATTGGGGACTCGGTCATGCCACGCGCTGCACGCCGATTGTTCGTGCGCTTTTGGTGGCAGGCAAGCAGGTGATTTTGGCAGCCGATGGCGGTGCTTATCGCTTTTTGCAAACAGAATTTCCTGATTTGCTGATTGTTCGTTTTGCTGGTTTAACCGTGCGTTATTCCAACTCGCAGTCGCAAGTTGGCGCCATGCTGTGGCAGTTGCCAAAATTCGTTTTTCAGATTGCTCGCGAGCATCGAAAATTGAGCGAAATTATCGAGAAAAATCGGGTAGATTGTGTCATTTCCGACAACCGTTTTGGACTGTGGACGCGAAAGGCGCAGTGCGTCTACATCACGCACCAAATGATGGTGAAAATGCCAAAATCGTGCCGTTTTGCCGAAAAAATGGTGTGGCGATTGCACCAAAGAATCATCAAAAAATACGATTTTTGCTGGATTCCCGACGACGAAAATTTGCAACTCAGTGGCGACCTTGCGCACAAATATCCATTGCCACAAAATGCCCATTTCATCGGAATAATTTCGCGATTCGAGAAAATTATTTTATCTTCAGAAAAATCGGATTTCGACTGCATTGGTTTGGTTTCGGGTCCTGAGCCGCAGCGCACAATCTTCGAAAAACAACTCACCGAACTTTTTTCGCACGAAAATGGTCGCTGTTTGATAGTTCGCGGACTGCCTGCTTGCTCTGAAACATTGCCTTCTGATGAAAATGTTGAATTTTGCAATCATTTGAAAACTAGTGAGTTGCAGCGGTTATTGTCGATTACGCCGCGCATTTTTTGTCGCTCTGGCTACAGCACCATCATGGATTTGCAGACGATAGGCAAAACTGCAACGCTCGTTCCTACTTCTGGGCAGACCGAACAGGAATATCTTGCCGATTATCTCCAAAAATTTGGTTTCGAAAAACAGACTTTTGAAAAGTGAGAAAATGGCGGTTTCATCGGCATTTTTTCGCTATTGTGTGCAGTTTTTTCAAAAAAAATGTTCCACAATTGATTGCCGCTCCAAAAAAAGCACTATATTTGTACTTTGAAATGGCAGACGAAAATCTGCGATAAAAAGGCGACAATGAAGGTGCTTATCATCTGTTTTTCGGGCATTAGCAATGTGGCGAGCATCGTCCCACTGCTCGATTCGCTCGATAGGCGCTATCCCGAGCATCAGTTCACGGTGTTGAGTCGGCACTTTTTGCAGCCGCTTTTTTCGCATTTTGCTCATGTGCAGTTCGTTGGCGCCGACATTCGCGGTCAGCACAAGGGTGTGCGAGGTGCTTTACGGTTGGTTCGCGGACTGCGTCGTCAGCATTTCGATGTGGCGATTGACCTGCAGGGTGCGCTGCGTACGCGTTTGATACGATTTCTGTTGCGCATTTGTGGCTCGAAAATAATAGTTGTCGACAAACAGCGCGCCGAACGCCGACTATTGCTGCATCGCGGGGCGCAACGCTTCAAGCCTTTGAAAACAATTTTTGAACGTTACAGCGAGGCTTTTGCGCAGGCAGGCTTGCAAACCGACAATGAATTTGTGCGCATTCCGCCCGCTTCGGACGAAAAACGGCAGAAAATTGCGGAACTCTATGGTTCGAAACTCGGTCATTGGATTGGCATTGCGCCGCTGTCGATTGCACGAGGCAAAACGCTGCCTTTCAGAAAGACGAAAAATGTGATTCGCCACTTTGATAATCAGCCAAATACAAAAATTTTTCTGTTTGGCGCTGGCGAGATGGAGAACGAACTTTTGGGCGATTGGCAGACGGTTTTTTCGAATGTGTATGCCGTTCACACCTCGCTCAAACTCGACGAAGAGTTGGCTCTGATGGAGCAACTCGATGTGATGATAACGATGGATTCGGGCAATATGCATTTGGCGGCGCTCACAGCCACGCCCACAGTGAGCATTTGGGGCGCAACGCATCCGTTTGCTGGCTTTGGCGGGTGGAAACAGCCTAGCGAAAACCAAGTTGGCGTCGATTTTTCGTGCCGACCATGCACCGCACACGAAGACAAGCGCTGCAAATTTGGCGACTATCGCTGTCTCGAAAGCATTCCATCGGAAAAAATAATCGAAGTGGTTGAAAACCAATTAAGAATTACGAATTTTTGCGGATAAGCGAGTGCAAAACCAAATAGGTGAGAAGTTAGAGTTTAGAGGAATTAGGGAATTAAAAAGGATTTATTGTTCAACTGCACCGACTTTTTCTTGCGACTCATATCTTGCTACTAATTTGAAAT
>CAVFDI010000001.1:154259-163641 GCA_963621145.1 Paludibacteraceae bacterium
AATTTGAAATCTGAAATCTGAAATATATACACGACTATGGGAAAAATTATTGCAATTGCCAATCAGAAGGGTGGCGTAGGAAAAACCACAACGAGTATCAATTTGGCGGCATCGCTTGCTCACTATGGCAAAAAAGTGCTGCTTGTAGATGCCGACCCGCAGGCCAACGCCTCCACAGGTTTGGGATTCGACATCACCAATCAGGACAAAACCGTTTACCAAAGCCTTATTGGCAAGATTGAGACCTCCGAAGCCATTCATCACACCGAGATGGAGGGGCTCGACCTTATCACTTCCGACATCAACCTTGTGGGAGCCGAGTTGGAACTAGTCGAGGTGGAAGATCGCGAACTGTATATGCGTCGCGCTTTGTCGCAGGTGAAAGATCAGTACGATTACATTCTGATTGACTGCTCGCCATCGCTCGGACTGCTCACTGTGAACGCACTTGCTGCGTCCGACACGGTGATTATCCCCGTTCAAGCCGAATATTTTGCTCTCGAAGGCATTGGCAAACTGATGCACACCATCAAACTGCTGAAGAGCGGTCAGAACAAACAACTCAGAGTCGATGGATTTGTACTTACCATGTTCGATGCACGTCTGCGCCTTGCCAACCAAGTGGCAACCGAACTGAAAACGCATTTTGGCAATCTGGTGTTCGACACCATGATTCAGCGCAATATAAAACTGAGCGAGGCTGCGAGTTACGGCGTGCCAGTGCTGAAATACGATCCCGAATCGCGCGGCGCAATCAACTATCTCGATTTGGCAAAAGAGTTGATAAATAGAAAGTAACTCCTCAAAATTTCCTCAGAGAGAGTGAGATTTTGCGTGAAATATTAAACTTGAAACGTTAAACTTTTTATGGCAAAACAACCTGCTTTGGGACGCGGTCTTGGCGCCCTGATAAAAGATATTGATGTCGATGCGCAGCCGCAAGGAGGTTCGTCGATCAACGAAATTGAAATCAGTCTGATTGATGCTAATCCCGACCAGCCGCGCACCATTTTCGACGACGATGCGCTGACCGAATTGGCTGATTCAATCAAAGAATATGGCGTGATTTCGCCCATCACACTGCGCAAAATAGACGATGGACACTATCAGATAATTGCTGGCGAACGCCGTTGGCGCGCTGCGAAATTGGCTGGACTCGAAAAAATTCCGGCTTACATCAAAACCGCAAGCGACGGTCAGCAGGTGCAACTGATGGCGCTCATCGAAAACCTGCAGCGCGAGGACTTGAATGCCATGGAGATAGCGCTCAGTTATCACAAACTGATGAACGACTACAACCTGACGCAAGAGGCTTTGAGCCAGAAGATTGGGAAAAAACGCGCCACTGTGGCTAACTATGTGCGTCTGCTCAAGTTGCCCGCCGAAATTCAACTCGGCATAAAAGATGGCAAAATAGACATGGGGCACGCTCGCGCCTTGGCTGGAATAGAAAATGCTACAGACCAGATAAAGGTCTACGAGCGCATTTTGGCTGAGGACTTGAATGTGCGCGAGGTGGAAAATTTGGTGAAATCGTCCGACGAAATTCCTGCTGGAACGCCAAAGAAACCATCGGTTCGCGCCACACGCAATGCCGAACTCGAGGCGCAACTGTCGCAACTGCTCGGAAGTAGCGCGCAGGTGGCCCAAGCGGCCGATGGAAGCGGCAAAATAACCGTGAAATTCGCCTCTGCCGACGAACTAAATAGCATTGTGGCACTGTTGCAGAAGTTGGGAGAATAATTCCTGAAAAATCTGATGCTGAAGCGAACAGTCTTGATAATCAGCCTTTTGATGGCAAGCCTTGTGGGTTTGCACGCTCAAACATCGTCCGACTCGGTTTCCGCTCGCTTTTCGGTGAGCGATAGGCCCGTGTTTGTGGTCGATGACACTTCGGGCGTATATTTTGCCGATGCAAGACCTGCAAAAGTGCGTCAGCTGAGCGTCGGCAGCGAGGTTTGGTTGCCCGATCCGCAGAAATCGCTGTGGCTGGCGTTCGTTTTCCCTGGGTTGGGACAGATTTACAACCGCAGTTATTGGAAATTGCCGATAGTTTATGGTGGCGCCATGGGTTTGGCGTATGGCATTGCGTGGAACAATCGCTATTATCAGGAGTATTCGCAGGCCTACCGCGATGCGCAGAGTAGCAATGCCCTCGATCGCTCGTACAACAATCTTCTGCCCGCTGGCACCGATCCTACTTCGGATTATGCTATCAATCTGCTAAAAAGTCAGCACAACACTTATCGCCGCTATCGCGATTTGTGCATTGTTGGCGCAGTGGCGTTCTATGCGCTCACCATCATCGAGGCGTATGTCGATGCGCAGTTGTCCGATTTCGACATCAGTCCCGACCTCTCGATGCGCGTGCATCCCACCGTTTTCATGACCGAAAATAGTCAGCAGCCGAATTTTGGTGTGGGAGTGGGAGTGAACTTTTAGAAAATTAGGAGAGAGGAGTTAGGAGTTTTTTAGTTGATAATTAATGCGCAAGAAAGCAGTGCACAATTTTCAAATTTTCAAACAAGAAATAGACTTTTGAATCGATTTTTGTTTTTTTCGCGTGGTCAGCAGATTGGCATTGTGGTGCTTTTGGTGCTGATAGTGGCGGTGGTGGTGCTGAATGCGCTGTTGCCTCGCATATTTGCGCCGAACCACGAGGTGAACGAGAGCGATTCGTCTTTTGTGGCGCAGGTGGCGGAGTTCGAGCAGCAGTTGCGCAACAAACCAAAACCTGTTTGGCAATCGCCATTCGAGGCGCGACAAAACGATTTTCGTACCGATTTTGAAAATCCCATCGTGCTGCAGCCGTTCGATTTCGATCCAAACACGCTCGATTCGGCAGAGTTTGTGCGTATGGGCTTTCGTCCGCGCGATGTGCAGCGCATCATGTCGTTTCGCAGAAAAGGCAAGATGTTTCGCACGGCGGAGTTTTTTGCTAACGATTTTTGTAAACTTCCGTCAGAAGAGGCTGAAAAGTTGCTGCCGCATGTGAAAATTGCCGTTGCAGAAACCGTCAAAACCGACACTACTGCACAGCGTCGGCCGCGCAAGGAGTTTGTCTATCTCGATTTGAATGTGGCGGATACCACCGCATTGCAGCGCATGCCGGGAATTGGTAGTGGCAGAGCCAAGCAGATAGTGAATTACAGACGGCGTTTGGGCGGATATGTGCGTGCCGAGCAGTTGTTGGAGATAAACAATTTTCCGAAAGATGTTTACGAGCAGATGAAACCGTATCTGTCTGTAAATCAGGATAGTGTGAAACGAATTATGGTGAATAAAGCCAGTGTTGAAAGGCTGAAAAATCATCCGTATCTCAATTTCTATCAGGCAAAACTGATTTACGAATTGCGCCGCACAAAAGGCTCGCTGCACAGCATCGACGAACTGTTGCCGCTGAAAAATCAGAAGGAATTTAATGGCTACGATTTTGAAAAACTTGCGCCATATCTCGATTTTAGCGAAATAAAATATCAATATAAGCGTTAGATAATTTAGAATTTTTGCGATAAGCGAGTGCAGAACCAAACTTGTTTGGGTTATGCCGAGCAAAGCAAAAATCTGCGAAGCAAATTTAGAATTTAGAATTTTGTATCTGCAGATAGTTGTGGTTGCTATGGTTCGACAGGCTTACTGCTCTAATCTGAAATTTGAAATTTGAAATTTGAAATCTTGAGACTCCGTTTCAACATATTGCTCGTGTTTTGCGCTGTGGCTTTGATGGCTGTGGCGCAGGCTGGTCGCGATACTTATCAGTTTTTGAACTTGCCCTCGTCGGCGCGGCTGGCGTCGTTTGGCGGTGCCAATGTGTCGGTGAACGATGGCGATTTGAACATGGCATTTCAAAATCCTGCTTTGATGAGCAACGCCACGCACAATGTGCTGACACTCAACTATATGTACTACATTTCCGACATCAATCTGGCGTCGGTGGCGTATGGGCGCACTTTTGGTAAGGACAATCACATGCTTTTCGGCATTCAGTATATCGACTACGGCAAATTTCTCGAAACCAGCGAAACGGACGAGACGCTTGGCACTTTCACTGCCAAAGATTTTGCCATGTATGTGGGCTATGCACGTACGTTGCCGTTGGGCTTCACCGTGGCGGCCACTTGCAAACCAATCTATTCGGTGTACGAACGCTATCATAGTTTTGGTGTGGCGTTCGACATTGGTGCGCACTATCAGAACGATAGTCTTGGCTTGTCGGTTGGTTTGGCGCTGCGCAATGTTGGCTGGCAATTCACGGGTTACTATTCGATAGATGGCAAACAGCACCGCGAGACTTTGCCGCTCGATCTTGAATTGGGCATTTCCGAAAGGTTCAAACATGCGCCCATTCGGCTTTCGCTTACCATTCACAACATGCAGCGGTGGAATCTTGGATACGAACGCGCCAGCAGCGTGCTTGAGGCCGAAAATGCTACCGACGATGTGAAATGGTACGACATGATGTTTCGTCACACCATCTGGACGGTGGAGATTTTGCCAACCAAAAATCTCTTTTTCGCTGTCAGCTACAACCATCGCCGCCGTGCCGAAATGTCGACTAAAGATTGGAAAACTGCCGCTGGATTTGCTTTCGGCGCTGGATTGAAAATAAAAATGTTCAATGTTGGATTCTCGCTTGTGCCGTATCAGGTGGGCAATCTATCGTATCATGTTACGCTGGGCGTGAATTTGGCAGATTTTGGCGTGAAATAAACGAAAAATGGGTAATAATAAAAAGATAATCGTCGCCATCGATGGCTATTCGTCGTGTGGCAAAAGCACCATGGCTAAGGCTTTGGCGCGCAAAGTGGGTTATGTCTATGTCGATACGGGCGCAATGTACCGCGCAGTGGCGCTTTTTGCTATGCGCCAAGGCCTGATTACGCCCGATAAAATTGACGAAACGGGCTTGCAGCAGGTGGTTGGCAATATCAAAATTGAATTTCGACCAAATGCAGCTGGCGGGCAGGATACCTATCTGAACGACGAAAATGTGGAGAGCCAAATTCGTACGCTCGAGGTGGCCGATGGCGCAAGTCGTGTAAGCACGCTCGGATTTGTGCGCCGCGAACTGGTGCGCCAACAGCAGCGTATGGGCTTGGAGCGTGGCATTGTGATGGACGGGCGCGACATTGGCACAGTGGTTTTCCCCGATGCAGAACTGAAGCTTTTCCTTACTGCTCGACCCGAGGTGCGCGCCCAACGCCGCTACGACGAACTGCGTGCTAAAGGTTTGGAGGCTGATTTCGATCGTGTGCTGGCCGAGGTGAACGAACGTGACTATCGCGATACACACCGTGCCGAAAGTCCGCTGCGACAAGCCGCCGATGCTGTGGTGCTCGACAATTCCGACCTCACTCCAACGCAACAAGACGAACGCCTCGCTGCACTTTTTGCAGAGCGCACGAAGTGAGAAAAGAGTAAAGAGTAAAGACAAAGGATAAAGGACAAAGGACAAAGGAATAAAGACAGCGTAGTGCAAACAAATAAACACGACTTCCAAATTTGGAGGTCGTGTTTTTTCTGTTGTGTGGCGATTGGTGCTTAGTGCGCTGCAATCTTCATCACTTCGCCATCGATTTTTACAAGATAGACACCTGCTGTAGGCAGTGCGATGTTGGCCGAAGCGGCATTGCCAGTCCACAGGCAGCGACCATCGGTGGTGTAGAGTGCCACGTTGTGTGCCTGCTCCGATTGTATGCAGAGCGTGTTGTGATCGGTCCACACAAATGTGCGATCGATGCTCGTGCTAGCCACTGCGGTTACATCTTTCACAAGCACTGCCATTGGCACATATTTGTCGGCTGCGCCACGCGACGAGATTTTCACGTATGCCTCGTGCACGCCAAGGTCGTCCGATTGGAACGAAACGGCAAACCGTCCGCCTTCGATGCCAAGTGTATCGGTCGAGAGCTTGAATTTGCTCTTGTGGTCACCGCCGAGCGAGAGCGTGACGCACTCTTCGAGATTTTTGGTGGTAACCGTAACCGAATCGAGCGTAATGGCAACGCTAGGCGCTGTGATGGCGGTCAACTGCGTGCTGTCGGTGCTGATGGTGGGAATGTCGGTGCGCCCCCACGACACATCGTCGATGTAGTAGACTACCGAATTGGTGTTGCCAAACTGACCATTGTAGCGGAAACCCATGAAGAATACATCGGAAATGTTTTGATCGGTCAGGTCGATGTGGAATTCGTACCACTCGCCATTTTGATCGCTGGTTGTTGGCATATCAACTTCGATTTGCTGTATCAAAAGGTCTTCGCCTGGCACTGTATCGATGTAGTAGAGTCCAATGGTGCTGTTGTGGTTATCGAACATATAGTCGCCACGCACGCGGAAGGTGAAGATTTTCGATTTTGCGTTCACAAAGTCGAGCGGCGGCGTTACAAGCCACATCTCGGCACTATCAATCTCGCTTTTCTCAAATACAAAACCCGTGGCTTTGGCGCAACGCTCTTTGATGTCGTTTGATAGTAAGCTGCTGCGCTCGAGAAAGCCGTACCAAGGGCGCGAGCCAAGCGTAACTACATTTTGCCAACGGCTGATTTTCAGCGTTTTGTTGTGATCGTCGGTTGTTAGGCTTTCGAAATCCTCGCGCAAGAGCGACAGCGGATCGTTCATGTCCCAGTTGAAGACCGTGGCCCAATCTTGCTTTGTAGGATCGGCAGCCGTGGCAACGCCCGTAACCACCACAGTTTTGGTTTCTCCGCCTTTCGTTGTTAGGCTGATGGTGGCGGAGTATGTTCCCTCTTTCGTCGGGCTGAAGTAGATGGGCAATTTTTCTTCCGAATTTTTCAAAAACATTGATTGACCAATGGTGAATCCCGTTCCAGCGGGCGAAATGGAGGCATAGACGTAGTCGACGCAGTTTTCACTGCTGAATTTTAGCGTGTCGGACACGGTTTTGTCAACTTGCGCAGTGAATTGCGGCAACGAAGTGGTCTCGAGCATGATGGTCGGCACATTTTCAGAATCGATGCAGACGCCCGAAAGCGATACCAAAGTGAAGCTTTTCAAAGCCTTTGTGCATCTGAATCTAACGCTTGCAGAGTGACTGCCCACTGCGTTTGGCGCGTACCACAGTTTCACCGTGCCGATGGAATCGGTGATGGTCTCTTTTTCGAGTAGCCATTGTTTGTCATTTGCGCCAATCAGGTTCACCTCGATGGTCGATTTCATGTTTAGCTGCGTCACGCTGAATTCCGCGATAAGCAGTTTGTCGCCCACGCTGGCTATGGTGTCGCGCGTGGTGGTGGGCGTAACGCTAAACGATGCCTCGGTTGTGGTGTCGTCGGCTAAGCACGGCAGTGCTACAAAGCCCAAAGCGATTGCAAAAAATATTTTTTTCATTGCAAAATGAAATTTTTACCTTTAAACCTATTCTAATCTCTCAACTTTTATCTTACAAGTATTTTGCTGATTTTGTTGCCTTGTTTCACAATGTTGATGCCGCGTTGCAGCTGGTTGATGCGCTGTCCCGCGATGGTGTAGATCTTTACATCGGCTGCGTTCAGATCTATTTCGGTGGTGGTGATGGCGGTGGAAGTGCCGTCTGTCACGCGTTCCAAACGGAAATCGTCGAAAATAACATCAACGCCCTTTTTTACGCCAACGGAGACATTCAGTCTGCTGCCGTTGGTTGGTTTGGTTGTGGAAACTTTTTTCTCTTGCCAGCCTTCGCCAATGGTCAAATCCTGATTCAGTACATCGGCATCGTGTCCTTCGCTGCTCGGGGACTTGAAGGTCCATTCGCTGTTCAGAAAGATGTCGCCTGCATTGCCCGAAATTACTTTGTAGTGAATGGTGAGTTCGTATTTCTGCCCATCCTCGTCGTCGAGCAGATTCACCTCGTTTATGAGCGATGCTTGCGAAAATGTCAGTTTGCTGCCGTTCACATGCAAGGCTTGCGAACCGCTTACTATATCGGTAGTTTCGACCGATAGCGACTCCAAGCCGCCATTCCACGTCCAATCTTCAAATTCGATAGAAGTCGTTCCAAAAATACTGGTACTTTTCGATGTTTCAAAATCGCCATTGCTTATCAGGTTTTCGGTGGCAAATGCGGGTGCAGCAGCCAAAAATGCGGCGGCTGCAAGGGTTGCTAACTTTTTCATGTTTTTCGGATTTTGTTTTGTAAAGTAGGGACGTGACATGTCGCGCCCCTACCATGAATTGTGTTTCTTCAAAAAAATTATTTCACAACTACTTTTGTAGTGATGTCGTTGGTTTTCACGGCATAAATGCCTTGTGGCAGGCTGATGACGATGTGCTCGGCGGCATTCAAACGTGCTACGCAAATGCCTGTGAGGCTGTAGATGGCTACATTGCTCGTGGCGTTATCGATGTGGAGCAGTCCGTCGGCAGAGTAGCAGAGCATTTCGCCATTTTGTGCAGTGGCGATGGCTGTGGTTGGGCCCTCGTCGGTTTTGGCGGTAATATCGGCTGCGGTGCGCGCGCGAATCACAAGACCCGTTCCGTAATAGCTAATTCCCACAACATCGGCTTTGGCAGGTTTTTCGGTACCAACCAGCGTGTTGTCGCTAGTTAAGTTGACATTTATTGTGGTTCCATCTTGCGAAATTTTGTTCTGACCTGCGACAAATTGCGCCTCGGTTTTGTCGAGTGTAACGCCTTCCACTTTCACTAATTCCCACAGGTAATCGGCACCATTGTCGGTCAATTCTTTGAGCGTAACCACTTGTGGAGTGATTTCGTTGTTGTTGCTTACGATGGTAGGTTCTGCAAAAATGTAAAATGAGTGTGCAACCTCTGTATTTTTCCAAAGCGAAATGTCCTTAATTTTATCACCTGACTTCACCGTAATAGTGTTAAATTCGTCAAGTCGCGCAGCACCAGTTGCATCTTCGATATAATAGAATTTCGTGGAACTTGGTTTCTCTATGTAGCTGACCACAACCTCGCCCGTAAGGAAAAGTAGTGTGTTTTCGTCTGCCGATTTTTCGGCCTCTTTCAGAGCGGCAATATTAGCGACTTTCACACGATTGTTTGCCGCCCAAGACGAAGAGACCACAACATCGTCTGCACCATTTGATTTCAGCGTGATGCCTACCGACCCTTTGGCTCCTGTGCTTACGGGTTTCAGTGTCGCTGTAACAGTTACACCGCCTTCAGCTTCGGCGTCGTTTTTGCTGATAGTGCTGTGCGAGAGGGTAACTTCCGAATTGTCGCTCTCGAGTGTGATGTCGTCTGTAAGGTTTTTGCCCGATACGGTGAATGTGGCAGTGTAGGTTTCGTCGTTGTAAATCAAGTCGCCAAACGTGAGGATGCTCTCCGAAGAGACGATTTCAGGCGTTTTTGTGGTTTCGCCACCATCGCCTTCGCCACTGCTAGCGGGAAATAGGTCGGCCCATGCGGTGGCGAC
>CAVFDI010000001.1:164396-166519 GCA_963621145.1 Paludibacteraceae bacterium
CGCTGCTGCGCAAAAAGTAAAAATGTTTCATACTGAAAAATTTTTTGGTGAAAAATTTAAATTATCGCGGCAAAGGTACGCAAATAATTACAAAATCAAACATTTTTGCCTATTTGTATGTTGTAAAACATATTTCTGGCGTCAATTTTTGAGATGACAGTGTAAGGAGGGTGTGGTTTTTATGCTGTACAACATAAAATAAGACTCCCCAAAAACTTCTTAAGCAGAAATCTAGAAATTCAGAAATCAGAAACCAGAAATTTACGCATACATCTCGTCGATGAGTTGATGGTAGTGCTGTTGAATGGCGGCGCGGCGCAGTTTCAGTGTGGTGGTGAGTTCGCCCGATTCTATCGAAAAAGCCTCTTTTATCAGGCGGAAACGCTTAATTTTTTCGTATTCGGCCATGTCGCTTTGTAGCGCGGCTATGCGTTCTGCCACAAACGCCATCACTTGCGCATTGGTTAGCAGTTCGTCGATGCGCGTGTAGGCTATCTGCTTTTGGCGGGCAAAGGTGGCTATTGCGTCGAGGTTGGGTGCGATGATGGCGGTTACAAAATTGCGATTGTCGCCAATCACTGCCACTTGGTGGAACAGGCTGTCGCTGCAGAGGCGCGTCTCTATTTGCTGCGGCGCAATGTATTTGCCGTTCGATGTTTTGAAAAGGTCTTTCAGGCGGTCGGTCATGTAGAGCGTGCGCCCCTCGAGCCGTCCCATGTCGCCCGTGCGCAACCAGCCATCGGCAAAGGCTTGGCGCGTGGCTTCGGGCTTGTGGTAGTAGCCTTCGGTGACGGTGGCGCCGCGCACCAGAATCTCGTTGTCGTCGCCAATTTTCACCTCTATGCCGTCGATAATTGTCCCAACCGAGCCAATCACAAAGTCGCGGTCGGGGAAGACGCTCACTGTGGCGCAGGTTTCGGTCAATCCGTAGCCGTAGTAGAGTGGTACGCCTACGCTTCGGAAAAAGAGCAGATTGCGGTCGCTTGCGGCTGCTCCAGCCACGGGAAAAATGCGCCCTTGGTCGATGCCGATGCGCTGTTTCAATTTTTTGAAAATGAGGCGATTGGCGAGCCTGTAGCGCGCCCAAAGTCGTAGTGGCGCACGTCGACCAGCGCGTCGGTAGTCGAGGTTGTAGCGTCGTCCCACATCGATGGCCCACGCCATGATGCCTTTTTTCAGTGGCGAATATTTTTCGAAATGTTGGTGCGCTGCTATTGCTACTTTCTCCCAATAGCGCGGCACGTTGCACATGAGCGTTGGATGCACACTGAGCATGGTTTGCTGAATGTCGGCTGGGCGTTCGTTCAGATAGATTTTGGCGTCGAGCGTGAGCAGTAGGTAGACGAACATGCGTTCGAAAATGTGCGATAGCGGCAGGAACGACACCGAGCGATCTTTTCGTCCGATGGTCGGGAATCGCTCCGAGTTGATGCGCATGGCTTCCGATAGTTGGCGGTGGCGAATGATGGTTCCTTTGGGTTCGCCTGTGGTGCCCGAGGTGTAGAGAATTATTGCCAAGTCGTCGTCGCTGGCATGTTTGCGGCGATGTTCGGCAGTTTTTCTTGCTTCGTCGTTGCGTCCGGCATTTATAAAATCGGAAAAATGCATGGCGCACTCTTCGCCTCGCAGATTGGTGCTGGCGTCGAATGCTACGATGTGTTTCAGGGTTGGAATATGCTCTTTAGCTTGTAGTGCGCGGTCGAATTGCTGCTGATCGCCCACACAAAGCAGTGGCATGGCAGTGTCGTTGGCAATGTAGGCTATCTGTTCGGCCGACATGGTGGCGTGAATTGGCACGCTCACGGCGCGGTTGGCGAAATTGGCGAAATCTACCACAATGCACTGCGGTTTGTTGAGTGAGCAGATGCCGATGTTGGCGTGCGGCTCTATGCCGAATGCAGCCATGGCGGCGGCTGTTTGGTCGATGCTGTCGCTCAGTTCGTTCCATGTGAGCCCAATCCAGCGACCAAGCGAATGGTCGTGGTAGAACAGCGCGCGGTGGTTGCCGCGTTTACGCTTTTTTTTGTGTGGAAGATCGGCGAAATGCATTTTTTTTGTGGTATTTGTTGGTTTGTGCGTTACATTGCTTACTGCGTGTTTGCAGTGTCCCGTCTTTTGTCTTT
>CAVFDI010000001.1:167402-182906 GCA_963621145.1 Paludibacteraceae bacterium
TGAGAAGTTAGTAGTTAGAAGTGGTTGGCATAGTTCGATAGGTTTGCCGTTGCAAATTTTTAAATGAAAAATAGAATTTTGCAAGTTACTCGCAAAATTACCACTTTTCGCGAAATCTACCAAAACAACAAAGGCGAAACCGAAGTTCCGCCTCTGTATTGTTTTTTTCTGCGGGTAGGTTCAAAAAATTATCTTCGCCAGAATTTTTAGAATCTGCCTGCAATCAATCTGCAATTTTTGTATCGCTGGCTTCTTGTACTGCGGGAGTCGCATTGTCGAGCGGCTCGGGCAGCATCACAACTTCGAGAATGTTGCCTTGCTCAACAAGGGCTTTCAGCGTGTTTTGAATGGTCTCGCTGGTGATAGCCTCCACGGTAGCGCGGTAATTCTCCACATAGTTATCGCCATTTATGTAGTAGCGATAGAGAATGGTGTTGTCCCAATAGTCGTTCTTCTCCAGATCTTCGTCGAAACTCTTCAGCAAAATCTCTTTCTCTTTGGTCAAGTCGCTGGCAAGCGGACCATTTGCGACTATGGTGTTGATCTCTTCGTGGATTATTGCCATCAGTTTTTCTTGTTTTTCGGGGTCGGTGTCGAACTGCATTATGAGTCTGGCTTCGCTTGTCGGACGCTCGCTCACATAGCCCACGCAGCCTACGCCGTACGAGCCGCCTTCGCGCTCGCGAATGCTCTCGAGGTAGCGGGTCGACAGAATGTTACCAATCAGGTTCATGGCAATGCGATTTTGCAAGTTGTATTCCATCGGGGCGTTGTACATGATGCGGTTGCTGGCGGTGTGTGTGGTCATTGGGCGTGTGAAGTAGTTTTTCACAATGCCTTTTGGCGTGTGCATGCCGTTGTCGACATATTTTTCGTGATGGCGGCTGTTGCCTTTTATTCCGCCAATCCATTTGCAGATGGCTTGTTGCGTGGCTTCGTCGTCGGGGTCGATGTTACCCGTGAAGAAGAATGTGAAATCGGCTGGGTTAGCAAAACGCTGTTTGTACAGTTCGATGGCGCGCAGTTGGTCAACTTTTTTGATGGTGTTGGCATCGAAAATGATGGCGCGTTCGCTGTGGTCTACTTGCATCACATTGATGGAGTCGTAGAAAGCGGTTTTGGGCTCGCTCTCGCGGTTGCTCACCACGGTTTGGTACATTCCCATCAGGGCACTGAAGGCTTCGTCGTCGCGGCGTGGCGCAGTGAATTGCAGGTAGGTCAGTTGCAGCATGGTTTCAAAATCTTTCACCGACGAGTTGCCATCGATGCCCTCGCTGTCGTCGTCGATAGAGGCCGAAACTGCAGCGTTTTTGCCTGTGAGCAGTTTTTGCAGTTGCGTGTACGAGAATTTGCCCAGACCATTTTGTGCTACCACTTGCGTCATTACAGTGGCAGAGGGCAGATCTTTGGTCTCGACCATCGACAAGCCGCCTTCGCTGTGAGCAGTCATTAATATTTCATCGTTTTTGAATTGCGTGGGTTTCAATACCACTTTTGCACCGTTACTCAATGTCCATTCGGTAGTTCCGAGCGATTCGTTTTTCGTTGTCGAAACTATTTTACCTGCTTTCGGCTCTTTTTTCACCAGCGGCTCATCAATTTTTTCGTCGGTTGGAGCAGCAATTTCGCTGTTTTCAACTTCGGCAAGAATGGCGCGAACCTCGTCTTCGGTGGGCATTGGCGCATTTTCAGGGCCGAGAATGCTCACTACCAAATTGGTGTCCGAAATGTAGGCTTCGAGCATTTGGTTGAGCGAGTAAGCATTGATTTGTGGCAGGAATTTCTGCGCAAAATTGTACTCTTCGGCTATGCCAACCATTGGTTCGTGATCAAGATAGTGGCGAATGCATTCGAGCGAAATGGCGCCGTTTTTGCGATTGTTGCGATCGTTGTAGGCCTTTTCGTAACTGCTGAGCAGGTCAGCTTTGGCGCGCTCCAGTTCCGATTCGGTGATGCCGTAGCGTTTCAGGCGCAGAGCTTCGGTGTAGAGGTCGCGCACGGTGGCTTTCTCCTCGTTGTTTTTGGCAACGCCGATAAACATGAACTCATCTTCCAACTTGGTGCAAGCGTAGTTGTAGCCAGCGCCAGCAACCACAAACGAGGCGGTCGGTTTCGATGTGATCTCATTGATACGGTAGCTGATGACTTGGTCGATAAGGCTGTTTTCGAGGTCGATGGCCAAGCCTTGCAGCGATAGACGCAGCTGAGCTGGCAGCGCACGGTGTTTCCACTCGAATTCGATGCGCGAATATTGCGATTCTTTGTCGGTGTAGACTACTACGATTGGTTCGTGGTTGTTGCCGAAACCGTAGGCTGTGCGTTCGCCACGATTGGCGCGCGCTGGCACATTTGCCCAGAGGTTTTTAATTTTTGCTTCGATGGCATCGACATCGATATCGCCAACTACTACAATTGCCTGAAGATCAGGACCATACCATTTTTTGTAGTAAGCGCGCAGAGCATCGTAGCTGAAGTTGTTGATTACGGCTGTGTCGCCTATCACATCGCGTTTGGCATATTGCGAACCTGGATATTTCAGGCGGTTGCCCTCTTTCCACATGCGACGATCGGCATCGGCACCTGTGCGCCACTCTTCGCGGATAACACCGCGTTCGGCATCAATCTCGTCGCCCAGCAGCGACAGACCGCACGACCAATCGTGCAGCACCAGCAGTGCCGAATCGACAATGCCTTCGCGCGTGGTTGGCACGTTGCTCAGGCGGTAAACCGTCTCGTCGAGCGAGGTGTAGGCGTTGATGTCGCCACCAAAACTTACGCCCACCGATTCAAAATAGTTGATTATGCCTTTCCCGGGGAAATGCTCGGTGCCGTTGAAGGCCATGTGCTCGAGGAAGTGCGCTAAACCGTTCTGGTTGTCCTCTTCGAGAATTGCGCCCACGCCTTGTGCAATGCGGAATTCGGCGCGTTGTTTTGGTTGCTCGTTGTGGCAGATGTAGTAGGTCAAGCCATTTTCGAGTTGCCCACAGCGCACATTCGGGTCGATGGGCATTGGTTGCAAGATTTGTGCCGATAGCGTTGCTACAGCACCTACGGCCAAAGCCGCAAAAATCATAATCTTTTTCATCTTAAAAACGAATTTACAAATCTATGTTCTTGTTTCGGTCTGCAAAGTAAAAATTTTTTTTTGAAACCGCCAAATTTTTTATCGAAAAACGATAAATTCAATCACTCTCTCATTCAATAATTCGATGATTCGATGATTCAATGATTCGATTCACCGTCCAAGGTTATAGTGCGGATCTTCGTCGCCATCGGTGCCAACGGGCTGCCATTGGTTTTGATTTGGTTTCACTAGTCGGCGGTTGCGGCTGTCGGGGTGATAGATGCCATAGTGCGTGCGTCGGTTCGATTCGTTATCTTTTACAAATGGAATCTGATAACCGATGCCCAAAGTGAGCATTTCGGCCTTGTGCAGGTGCGATTTTATGGCGGCACTCACATACAGATTGTCCCAAATGCGGCAGCGCAATCCAAGGCGAAAATAGTTCCAACCATCTTCGTTGTTGATGTTGTACGAGTAGAACATCGGACGATTGTAGCCGTGTTTTTTGTGTGGTTCGGTGGCGGCATTGCGCAGCGGATCGTACACATACACGCCCCACTGAAAAGTCATCACCACGCGACCGATGAAAAATTCGTTGTTCAGAGCCACGCCTGCGCGAAATTTGTTGGCTACATTTTCCGTCGGAATAAAATAGCGACCATACACTGTGTGCTGTCTGAAACTCTGTCCGTCGCGCTCGCCTTGCTGCACAAATGCTCCATCGTAGAAAGCATGCAGCGCACCGCCAATGGCGTAGCAGTTGGCGACGTTGGCCGTTATCCCTAACTGAAAAGTGCCAACGCCGTAGCGATGGTGGTCTTTGTAGTACTGTTCGCGCACGCCGCCCGATGCTTCTATGGTGATGGACCATTCGTAAGGGAATCGCTCCAAGGCCGATAGCGGTTTTTTGCAGTGGCGGCAGGCTTCGAAGGTGTATTTTGCGCCCACTTGCGCTTGCAGAATGTTGAATCCGCTGTTGGGTTGGCGCGTGCTGCCGTTGCTCATGTGCGTGTAGCCAATGTCGGCAGTGATGGCAGCACCATTTTTTATTGGAAACGAAAAATTCATGCCTGTGCCGATGTAGGCGTTCAGCACCGAGCCTATCGACGAGTTGGCTGTGGCGGCTTTCACTCCGCTGAGTGTGTCGCAGTCGTACCATGTTTTGCTGATGAATGCCAATCCCACAGCGGCTTTCCAATGCCACTCAAAATGTTCGCGCTTGATAATCGGCACCAATAGATAAGGGTAGAGTGCGTAGGCCTGACCGAGAATTTTTTTGTTGCCCAAATCCATTCCCAGAAAACTGACGCCCAGCGTTGGCATGTGCCAATAGCGTTGCCATGCGTAGTTGCCCATGGCAGGAAATTCGGCCGAAATTTCTCCACCAAAAGCAGGTTTTGTGGCGACTTTTTTCAGATTTTCGCTCATCGGCACTATGTAGCCGCCGTAGGCCGAAACCTTCAGCGAAAAAGGAATTTGTTGCGCATTCAGCCAAATGCAGCCGAGCAAAAACGCGAGTATGAGTAGAATTTTTCTTTTCATCGGACAGAAAAATGTGGCATGCGAAAATGTCGTTTAAATTTTGTAACTTTGCAAGTTTGATAGTTTGTGCAAAATTACGCAATTTCTACGAATTATGGTGAGTCCTGTTTGTAATCTGTTTCTCAAAGAGTTTCGCGGCTTTTTCAGTTCGCCTGTAGGCTATATTGTTTTGTCTATTTTCTTCGTCGGTGCGGGCTTGCTGCTGTGGATTTTCCCTGGCGAATACAATGTGCTCGATGGCGGCTATGCCAATATCGACGGATTTTTTGCGCTGGCTCCGTGGCTGTTTCTGTTTCTCTGTCCGGCGGTAACCATGCGCGCCATTGCCGAGGAGCGACAGATTGGCACTTTGGAACTGCTACTGACCAAACCTATCTCGAAAATGCGACTTGTGGTTGGCAAATTTTTGGCGGCTTGGGCGGTGATAGCCGTGGCACTTTTGCCCGCCATTTTGTGGTTTGGCTGCGTCTATGTGCTGGCCGAACCAATGGGCAATGTCGATTCGGGCGCATTTTGGGGTTCGTTCGCGGGATTGTTGATGCTGGCGGCGGTCTATTGCGCAGTCGGACTGTTTGGCTCATCGCTTGCGAGCAACCAAATCACCGCTTTTGTGGTGTCGGCACTGCTTAGTTTCGTCATTTTCTATGGATTTGAACTGATTGGCTCGCTCTTTTCCGACGGCACACTCATGCTCTATCTGAAAAATCTCGGTGCACACGCTCACTATCAATCTATGGCGCGCGGCGTACTCGATAGTCGCGATGTGCTTTACATGCTTGCTGTTACACTCATTTTCTTGATTTCGACACGCTTGGTGTTGTCGAGAAAATAGTTCGCTCACCATATCAAATTAATCTGAAATCTGAAATATGAAACCCCTTATTTTCATCACCAACGACGATGGTTTTCAGTCGAAGGGAATTGCCGAACTTATCGAGATGTTGCGACCAATGGGCGATTTGCTCGTGATTGCTCCCGACAGTGCCCGCTCTGGATTCTCGAATGCCATCACCATGACGGTGCCTGTAATCTACAGTCTTGTGCATCAAGAGGAAGGATTGACCATCTACAAATGCACTGGTTCGCCTACCGATTGCGCAAAATTGGCGTTCTACATCAACTCTCGCCAACCCGATTTTCTCTTTTCCGGCATCAATCATGGCTCCAATGCCGCCATCAATGTGATCTATTCGGGCACCATGGGCGCAGTGTTCGAAGGTTGCGTGCGCGATATTCCTTCGGTGGGCTTTTCGCTGTGCGACCAAAGTGCCGAAGCCGATTTTTCGCAGTGCCGACCTTTTTTCGAAAAAATTGCCCGAAGGGTGATTGAAAATGGTCTACCGCACAATGTCTGCCTCAATGTGAATGCGCCAATGGGTCAGCCGCTCGGCGTGCGTGTGTGCCGCCAAGCCGATGGCTACTGGGAAGAGGAATTCAAACTTGGCACTTCGCCTGCTGGCAAGACTTACGGCTGGATGACGGGCTATTTTGTGAACCGTGAACCTGAAAAGCACGACACCGACATTTATGCTATCGACAATGGTTACATCTCCATTGTGCCAACTAGCATCGACATGACTGCGCACAACGAATTGCTGCCAATGTGTTCTGATTATGAAGCGATTAGATAATTTTTGGATCTCGTTGGCCATCGGTTTGGTGCTGCCGTTGCTGTTTGGATTGCTGTTTTTTTCAATCTTTGGCAAAGGTCAGTTGCCGCTGTTCGATGCGTTGCAACTCTATGCCACTTCGGCACCAACGCTCATCAGCAAAATGCTGCTTGTGGCGTGCGTGCCAAATCTGTTTGGTGTGTTCATCTTCTATCACGCCCAATGGTGGCGGGCTTGCCGCGGCTTTATAGTGCCAATATTGCTCTATTTTGCCGTAGCGATGCTTTTTATTTAGATAGTAGCAAGAAGCAAGTCGCAAGAATTTTGGAATAAAGAGTAAGGAATAAAGACAAAAGACTTTTCAATTACTTAATTATTTGAAGGCTTGAAAATTGCGGTGTTTCGGCTATCGCAACTTGAAACTTTGAAACAGCGCGAAGCGCGAGAAACCAGAAACTACTTTCCACTTTATAGATTTTATACACTTTTCACACTGACATGAAATATTTCATCATTGCTGGCGAGGCTTCGGGCGATTTGCATGCCTCGAATTTGATGGCGGCACTGAAACGGTGCGACGCCGATGCGCATTTTTGCTTTCTTGGTGGCGACCTGATGGCGGCGCAAGATGGCGAAATGGTGCGCCACTACCGCGATATGGCTTTTATGGGTGTGGTGAATGTGCTGCTCAATCTGCGCAAAGTGCTGCACAACTTGAGCGATTGCAAAGCCGCTATCAATCGCTTTCAGCCCGATGTGGTCATTTTGGTCGATTATCCGAGTTTCAATCTGCGCATTGCCAAATATGTGAAAAAACATACGACAACGCCCGTTTACTACTACATTTCGCCAAAAATTTGGGCGTGGAAAACCTTCCGCATCCATTCTATCAAGCGTTACATCGATCGCATGTACACCATTTTCCCGTTCGAAACGCCATTCTATGCGCAGTTTCAATATCCTGTGGAATATGTTGGCAATCCCACGGTCGATGCCATTGCGCATTTTGTAGAGCATCACCCAGTTGCACCCGATTTTCGCGAGAAAAATGGTCTCGATGCGCGTCCGATAGTGGCGGTTTTGGCTGGTAGCCGCAAGCAGGAAATCACCGCTACGCTGCCTCGCGTGTTGCCGTTGGCGGCGCGCTATCCCGATTTTCAGTTTGTGCTGGCCGCAGCACCAAGTGCCGATCTCGCGCTCTATCAGCCCTATCTCTCCGAAAATGTGCGTGTGGTGCGCAATGCTACCTATGCGCTGTTGCAACAATCGTTTGCCGCAGTGGTCAATTCTGGCACTGCTACGCTCGAAACGGCCATCTTTCGCGTTCCGCAAGTGGTTGTGTATCATGTAATTGGCGGACGATTTGCTTCGCTTTTGAAAAAGATTCTGATAAAGACAAAATACATTTCGTTGGTCAATTTGGTGGCCGACAAAGCCGTGGTGCGTGAACTTGTGGCACACGAATTTTCGCTTGCGAATGTCGCCACAGAAATCGATCGTCTGCTGCGTGATGCTGATTATCGCCGCCAGATGCAAGCCGACTACGACGGCATTGCGCAAACGCTTGGCTCGGCTGGCGCAGCCCAACGTGCCGCCGCAAAAATTGTGGAAAGTCTAAAAACCAACTAATTGGGTAATTGTTTTTGCAACGAATTGCCGTTCAAATGCATCAATGAAAATAGAGAATCGCAAATACGAAACGCTCGAACAGATAGTCGATGGTTGCACGCGCAACGACCGACGGGCGCAGCATCGGCTCTACGAACTCTATGCTGGGCGCATGACTGCCATTTGCCTGCGTTATGTGGTCAATCGCGACGAGGCGCTCGACTTGATGCACGACGGTTTTGTGAAAATTTTCACTAGCATGTGGCAGTACGATGGTCGCGGCAATTTCGAGGCGTGGATGCGCAAGATTTTCGTCAACATCTCGCTCGAACACTTGCGCAAATGCGATGCCCTGCGTGGTAGCGACGATGTCGACAGCGAAACGTTTCAAATGGATAGCGGCGATGTGTCGGTAGTCGAAAAAATGTCGGCCGACGAGATAATGCAACTCATCTCCGAACTGCCCGTGGGCTTTCGCACGGTGTTCAACATGTACGCCATCGAAGGCTACAGCCATCAGGAGATTGCTGCGCGGCTTGGAATAAACGAAACCACCTCGCGGTCGCAATTTTCGCGCGCTCGAGCAGTTTTGCAAGAAAAAATCAGAGAACTCTATAGCGTCGAGGAAATGAGTTTGTAAAGTAGGGACGCACCGAGTGCGTACGTAGTGTACAAAAAAAGTTGAAATCTAAGGAATTACAGCAACTTTTGCAGCAGAAATTGAACGATTTTTCGGTCGATTTGCCTGCCGACGACTGGGAAGCGATGGCTTCGCGGCTCGATGCTGCTGTGCCTAGCGACGAACAGTGGCGCGGTGCACTGCAACAAACCATGGCGACTGCCGAAACGTCCGTTCCTAAAGACGATTGGAAAAAGATTGAACGCCGACTGCCGAAAAATGCGCGTCGGCTGCTGCCAATCTGGCTTTGGAACACTGCCGAAGTGGCTGCTGTGGCGGCCATGGCGGCACTGCTTTTGGCTTTGCCAATGACAAAAAATGCTGGTAACCCGACTGAAATTTCTGCACCAACTTTTGCACAAGAGCAGAAAATCTGTGATTCAGAAAAATCGACCGCCGAAACGCCTCTTTTGGCACAAAATGATGCTGAAAAAACTTCATTTTCAGAAGAAAAAATCGCAACTACGCCTCGCACTCGCAGCGTGAGAAATTCAGAAAAATTGCAGGAAAAATCTTCGACAATCGCTGAAAATCAGTCTGAAAAAGTGCCAGAAATTTCCAATCCTGAAAAATCGGTTCCTGAAGAAGATGTTTCTGCCGGAAATCAATCAGAAATAATTGGAAATCAACCGATTACAATCGACGAGGCGGATCGTTTGATGGCCGAAAAGCAGCAACAGTTGTTGGCAAATTTGGAACAATCGAACATCGAAAAAGATGCCGAAACCGAAAAGACGATTGCCGAAACTAAGCGCGCTGCAAGTGTCGATTTGGGCGTGTTGGCATCGCTCTCGCCAAATATCAGCAAGATTTTTTACAATTCTAGCACTTCGTTGCCAGGCCGACACGTTGCTTTGCGCGGCACAACGCACGTCTCGGCGCACCACGATTTGCCGTTCACCATCGGACTGTCGGTTGGCATTCCGCTCTACGAACGGCTCGACTTGCAGACGGGCTTGAATTATTCGTATGCGCACTCCGTTTTCAATAGTTCCGACAAAATGCGCGGCATCAACTCCGAGCGCGAACAGCAACTGCACTATTTGGGTATTCCGCTGATGCTCTCGTACCGCATAGTCGATAAACAGGTGGTGAAATTCTACGTTTCGCTTGGCGGCGCGTGCGAAAAAGCCCTTGTGGCCGACCAACGCGTGCAGCGCACCAATGCCGATGGCGCACTTTTGGAGGACAAAACTTGGCACGAATACATTCAGGGCGTGCAGGGCTCGCTGCTGGCCAATGTGGGCGTGGCATTCTGCTTCTACAAAGGCATGTCGCTCTATTTCGAGCCAGGTTTTGCGTGGTACATTCCTAGCACACGCTATCAGCAACCGTCCAACTCGCGCACGGAGCATCCCTACAACCTAAGCCTCACCGCCGGATTGCGTTTCAATGTGAAATAGGTTAGAGATTCGAGATTAGAGGTTATAGGTTAGCTGATTGGCAATTGCTGCTAAATTTTTTTTTTGTAATTTTGCCGCGCTTTTTTCAGCAATGAAAATTGTGGTTTTAAGGTCTAATTTCAAATCATTCAATCTATGAAATTCAAAAAAATCATCTTCTTGGCTTTGGCTGCGTTGTGTGCCATGCCAATGTTTGCCGACGAAACTGCCACCGAAAGCGATGCAGCGGCAGCCGAACCCGCAAAAGAAAAGTACTGGACTTGCACGGGCATTCTCTCGCTCAACGCAAGTGCCACTGGCATGTGGAACTGGGCTGCGGGCGGCAACAACAATGTAACCACCGTGGCGGCCGCCAATGTTACACTGCTCTACAAAAAGAACACCGTGGCGTGGGAGAGCAACTTAGACACCGATTTCGGTATGTCGTACCTCGAAAATTCCTACTCGCCTTGGCGCAAATCGAACGACAAAATCAACTTCAGCACCAAATTTGGTTGGGAGTTCCACAAAACATGGTACCTCACAGCCATGGCAGGCTTCAAATCGCAGTACGCCAAAGGCTACGAGTATAGCGACAATTGCAAAAAGCCGATTTCGAGCTGGCTCTCGCCTTCGTACACCGACATATCGCTCGGTATCGACTGGAAACCAAACGAAATCTTCACTGTTTACATTTCGCCAGTGGCTGGTCGTATCTCCACTTGCACGGTCGATAGCCTTGCATACACCGTAGAAAAAGAGGACGGAACTAACGCAACGCAATACTTTCAATTCCGTCCGAAATATGGTATCGATCCCGACAAAAATGTGTTGTGCGAACTTGGTCTTTCGGCAAAAGCAGGCGTAAACTACACGCGCATCGAAAACCTGAAAATCATCTCGACCGTCGGCATTTTCACACCCTACAAATGGCCTGAAGACATGACTGAACATCGTCGTTTTGGCAATTTCGATGTCGATTGGGACTTCTCTATCTCGTATCAATTCTTGAAAGTACTGAATGTAACGCTCAGCACCTCGCTGAAATACTACAACGGCGTGATGATTGCTGACAAAGATGGTAATAACGCCACCGAGCGCGTGCAATTCAAAGGCAACGTCGGTCTTGGTATCGGATACAGCTTCTAAAAATTATTCAATTATTTAATTTCCAATTACTTAATTGTTTTTCTGATGTTGCATAATTGGAAATTGAGTAATTAAAAAATTAGAAAAAGGTCTCCGCATTGTTGCGGGGTCTTTTTTTTCAAAAAAAGTGATTTTGTAATGTTGTAAAAGATTTGTATCTTTGTAGTTTGATAAAACTGAAAAAATAAATCGAATTTATGGTATACAAATTCCTACTTTTATCGGACGAGGTCGAGGACTTTCGCCGCGAAATTGAGATTGACGCCGACGCTACTTTTCTGCAATTTCACGAGGCAATTCAGAAGTGTGCAGGCTACACGCAAAAAGAGATAACTTCGTTTTTCATTTGCAACGAGGCATGGGAAAAAGAACAGGAAATTCTGCTGTTCGACATGGGCGCAAATTCCGACGAGGATACCTATCTGATGTCCGAAACGCGCCTGTCCGACCTCATCAGCGACAAAGGTCAGCGCTTGCTCTATGTGTTCGACAATCTGAACGAACGCTCGTTCTTTGTTGAGCTGAAAAAGATAACCACGGGCAACGACCTCGACGAGCCAGTTTGCACGCTGAGCAAAGGCAAAGCACCTGCGCAAACTGTCGATATGGAGGCTTTTGCCAACAAAATATCGACCGACATCGACCCTGAATTTTATGGTGGCGACGACTTCGATCCCGACGAAATTGACGAAGAGGGCTTTGGCAATATGTCGTTCGACGAGAATGGCAATGAGATTTATTGATTGAGTAAAGAATAAGGAATAAAGACAGGCATTGCTGCGCAACCTGAAACCTGAAGCTTGTAACTTGTAACTTTGTCACTTCGCGGAAAACTTTTTGTGCTGGTTGGTCCAACGGGCGTTGGCAAAACCGATATCAGCCTGACGCTCGCCAAAAGGTTGGGCTGCGACATTGTGTCGTGCGATTCGCGGCAGATGTTTCGCGAAATGCGCATTGGTACAGCCGCTCCCACCGACGAGCAGTTGGCCGAGGTGAAACATCATTTTGTGGCTTGCCGCTCCATCGACGAACCGTATAGCGCAGGGCAGTTCGAACTCGACGCCATTCCAGTGATCGAAGCTGAGATTGCTCGCACGGGCAGCGCATTGCTCACTGGCGGATCCATGCTCTATGCCGATGCCATTTGTCGAGGAATTGACGACCTGCCAACCATCGATGATGAGACGCGCCAAAGTGTGGCGGAATTTTACGAACATCATGGCATCGAAGGCATTCGGCGGCGGTTGCGCCAACTCGACCCAGAGCATTATGCCGAGGTCGATCTGAAAAATGCCAAACGCATGATGCACGCACTAGAAGTGATGCAGATGACGGGGCGAAAATTCTCCGAACTGCGCACCAATCGGGTAAAAGAGCGCTCGTTCGACATTGTGAAAATCGGTCTGAACCGTCCGCGCGCCGAACTCTACGAGCGCATCAACCAGCGTACGCTGCAGATGATGGAGCAGGGATTGGAACAAGAGGCGCACGGTTTGTTCCCATTTCGCCATTTGAATGCGCTTAACACGGTGGGCTACAAGGAGTTATTCAACTATTTCGATGGCACTTGGACGCACGACTATGCCATCGGCATGATACAGCAAAACACGCGTCGCTACGCAAAAAAACAACTGTCGTGGTTCGGTCGCGACCCAGAGATAAAATGGTTTCACCCCGACGAGAGAGAAAAAATAATCGATTTAATTGATAATTGCAGTGCCCGAGATAAGTCGCAGTGTTCCAGTGCTTTATAAACTTTCAAACTTTATAGACTTTATAAACTAACTAATGTTTCACACCATAATAATAGGCATAATCATTGGTTTGCTCACTTCGGTGCCGGTGGGACCGTTGGGCATTCTCACCATTCAGCGCACGCTCAATCGCGGACGTTGGCATGGCGTGGTGACGGGTCTTGGTGCGTCCACGTCCGACCTGATTTATGCCGCCATTGTGGGATTTAGCATGAGTTTCATCACCGATTTCATTCACGAAAATCAATTTTGGATTCAGATAGTTGGTAGCCTCATCGTCATCTGTTTTGGTATTCATGTGTTCAGAAATAATCCGTCGGCGCAGCTTTCGTCGGCCAAGAAAACGAACAAAAATGGCTATCTTGGCGACTATCTTTCGGCGTTCGGACTCTGTTTCAGCAATCCGCTCATCATCTTCATTTTCATTGGTTTGTTTGCGCAATTCAATTTTTTCGAACCAGGGCAAATGTGGTACGAAAATGTGATTGGCATGCTCTCCATTTTGGTGGGCGCGTTTTGTTGGTGGCTCACGCTTACGCTGGTTGTAAGCACGCTGCGTAGCCGTTTCAATGTGCGCGGATTGTGGATTTTGAACCGTATCACAGGCAGCCTGCTGGTGCTGATTGGCGTCGTCATTTGCATAAAAGCGATAGTTTAAATTTCAGATTTCAAATTTCAGATTTCAGATTTCAGATTTCAGATTGGCGCGCCATCATTCTGTGATGCGTTAAAATAATCAACTTATCAACGAAATATGATCAACCACGGATTTATAAAAGCGGCGGCGGCTGTGCCAAGGGTACGCGTGGCCGATTGCGAATGGAATGCGCGCCATACGCTCGATTTGATGCACGGCGCCGACGATGTCGATGTGCAGTTGCTCGTATTCCCCGAACTTGGACTTACGGGCTACACTTGCGCCGATTTGTTTCACAATTCGCTGCTCGTCGGAAAAGCCGAAGAATGGCTCGCGTGGTTGCTCAAAGAATCTGAAAAAATCGACATCGTTACGGTGGTCGGACTGCCTGTGCAGGCACAAAATCGTCTGTTCAACTGCGCTGTGGCGTTCAAAAATGGCAAGATTCTTGGTGTAGTGCCGAAAACTTATCTGCCAAACTACAACGAATTTTACGAAAATCGCTGGTTTGCCTCGGCTGCCGATAGCACCGAAAATAGCATTACGCTGTGCCAACAAACAGTGCCATTTGGAGCAAATTTGCTGTTCCGCTCAGGCGATGCGAATTTCGCCATCGAACTGTGCGAAGACCTTTGGGCGCCCATTCCGCCAAGTTGTGCGCACGCTTTGGCTGGTGCCGATATCATCGTAAATCTGTCGGCCTCGAACGAACTGACTGGCAAAAATGCCTATCTCAAAAATCTTATTCGTCAGCAATCGGCACGGTGCATTGCGGGCTATGTCTACGCCTCGGCGGGCTTTGGCGAGTCGAGCACCGACCTTGTGTTTGCTGGCAATGCCATTGTGGCCGAAAATGGTTCGATTCTTGCCGAAAATTCGCGTTTTTCGCTGATGGAGCAACTGACTATCAGCGAGATAGATATTGAGAGCCTGCGCCATGACCGTCGGAATAAATCGGCGTTTTCGCGCAATTTGGCTGCGTTGCCCGAGCATCAATTCATCGATTTTGAGATGCCGCAAGTGCCGCTCAGCCTCACGCGTGTGGTCGATGCCACGCCTTTCATTCCGAAAAATGACGATATGGCTGCCACCTGCGACGAGATTTTGAACATTCAGACGCACGGACTAGCCACGCGCCTCGCCACCACGGGCATAAAACAGATGGTGCTGGGCATTTCGGGCGGATTGGATTCGGCACTTGCGCTGCTTGTGTGCGTGCGCGTTTGCGACCTGCTGAAAATGCCGCGAACCAATGTAGTGGCAATCACCATGCCGGGCTTTGGCACCACGGGGCGCACCTACAAAAATGCCACCGAATTGGTACGAAATCTGGGTGCTACGCTGCGCGAAATCAGCATTGAAAAGGCTTGTATGCAGCATTTTGCCGATATCGGTCACGATGCCACACAGCACGATACGACCTACGAAAACACGCAGGCTCGTGAGCGCACGCAAATTTTGATGGATGTGGCGAATCAGTGTGGCGGATTGGTCGTTGGCACGGGCGATTTGTCGGAGTTGGCGCTAGGCTGGGCCACCTACAACGGCGACCACATGAGCATGTATGCCGTGAACACTAGCATTCCCAAAACACTCGTACGCTACCTTGTGCGCCACGCAGCCAATAGCGATTTTGCCGCTGCCGCTCGCGCCAATCTGCTCGATATTATCGACACGCCCGTGAGTCCTGAATTGTTGCCAGCCAATGCGCAGGGCGATATTGCACAAAAAACCGAAGATTTGGTAGGCCCGTACGAACTGCACGATTTCTTTCTTTACAACATGTTGCGCCACGGTTTTGCACCGAGCAAAATTTTGTTTTTGGCGAAACAGGCTTTCGCCGATAAATTTGACGATGCCACAATACAAAAATGGCTGCGTGTGTTTGTTCGTCGCTTTTTCAATCAGCAATTCAAGCGCTCGTGTATGCCCGATGGTCCCAAGGTAGGTAGCGTAAACCTCTCGCCGCGCGGCGATTGGCGCATGCCCAGCGACGCCAGCTCGGCCATGTGGCAAAACGAAGTGAAATAGGACAATAATTGACACGTTTGGTTGTGAATTGTAGGGACGTGGCGCGCC
>CAVFDI010000002.1:0-66474 GCA_963621145.1 Paludibacteraceae bacterium
GATAATTTGGTGAGGTGGTGAAGAGTCTCATTGCAAATCTACATTTTCTGTATAAATTTGTCGATTATGTTCTCCAAATTTAATACAATTCTTGCGATTATGTTCTTTGTTTTTATATCGATTTTTGCGATTGTAATCCCCAAATTTATATCGAATTTGTCGATTAGAATGTTAAAATTTTGGTGATTCAAAAACTTTTTTGTACTTTTGCAGCGTGAATAATTTACTGATAATCAATCTGTAATCTCCAATATGTAACGCTATGATTAACCGCCTTATCAACTCATCAATCACAACTGACCTTTTTTGTGGAAAGGTGATTGCAATTCTTGGTCCGCGGCAAGTGGGCAAAACCACTTTGCTGTCGCAACTGTCCATTCCGCAGGCCGATGCGCTTTGGCTCAATTGCGACAATATAGACGATTGTCAACTGCTTGAGAATCAGAATACTACGGCTTTGCAGCAGTTGGTTGGTGGCAAACGCTATCTGATTATCGACGAGGCGCAGCGCGTGAAGGATATCGGTCTCACGCTCAAGATGATGGCCGACACTTTTCGCGACAAAGTTCAGGTGATTGTTACTGGCTCGTCGTCGCTCGATCTGTCGAACAAGATAAACGAGCCTGCC
Organism: Paludibacteraceae bacterium; assembly: GCA_963621145.1. GTDB lineage: Bacteria > Bacteroidota > Bacteroidia > Bacteroidales > Paludibacteraceae > W0P28-013. The sequence continues at coordinate 629 of CAVFDI010000002.1, forward strand.
ACGGGGCGCATTTTCGAATATCGGCTCTATCCGCTGTCGTTGGCCGAGTTGAGTCGGTACACTTCGGCGCGCGAAGAGCAGCGTTTGCTGGCGCAGCGGCTTATCTACGGCACTTATCCCGAAGTTGTAACTCGTCCCGACCGCGCCAAACGCATTCTCACGTCCATCACAAACAACTATCTGTACAAGGATTTGTTCACTTTCAACGGCATTCGCAAGCCCGAAATGCTCTCGCGCCTGCTGCAGGCGTTGGCGCTTCAGGTAGGCGAACAGGTTTCGTACAACGAGATTAGCCGTTTGATCGGCATCGATCGCGCCACGGTAGAGAATTATGTCGATTTGTTGGAGAAGTGTTTCGTGATTTTCCGTTTGCCATCGTTCAGCAAAAATTTGCGCACCGAGTTGCGGCACAATCGCAAAATCTATTTCTACGATAACGGCATTCGCAACGCCATTCTTGGCCATTTTGCGCCAATAAATCTGCGTGACGATGTGGGCGCGCTGTGGGAAAATTTGATGTTGAGCGAGCGCGTAAAGTTTAATTCGTATCGACAAAGTTACGCAAAACTCTTCTTCTGGCGCACGCAAACGCAGTCGGAGATTGATTTTGTGGAAATGGAAGATGGTGTATTGTCGGCTTTCGAATTCAAATACAATCCGAACAAGTCGCCGCGCATGCCAAAAGCCTTCAGCGAGGCTTATCCAAGTAGTTCGTATCAGGTGATTTCGCCCGACAACTACCATGCTTTTATTGGAATCGATTAGTCGCTAATCGGTTCTTTTTTTGTTGTATTCTGTACTTTTGAATAAAAAACAAGGAATATATTCTTCTTTTTCATTGTTATTTTGGTTATTATATTCGCCAAATTCAGCACAAATCTTGCGATTATAATCTTCGTTTTTGATATAAATTTGTCGATTATGTTCTCCAAATTTTATATAATTCTTGCGATTATGTTCTTTGTTTTTATATCGATTTTTGCGATTGTAATCCCCAAATTTATATCGAATTTGTCGATTAGAATGTTAAAATTTTCGTCTAATTGCTTGATTGATAGCGATTTAGCTGAATTTTGTTGGTTTTTGATAAAAATGGCATTTTTCAGTGATAATAGGGGAGCGTATTCGAAGAGAAAATGCACAAAAAAAGCGAGCAACTTTCGCTGCTCGCTAGGGGTGGAAGGTGGGACTCGAACCCACGACATTCAGAACCACAATCTGACGCTCTAACCAACTGAACTACATCCACCATCGTGTTTTGCGCTGCAAAGGTACAACAAAAAATTGAATTGACAAATAAATGAATAAAAATTTTACGAAATATGCAACTTTCAGATAATGAACTAGTTATGGACTCTGTTCGTCAAATTCGTCGGCTCGTCGCAGCCTCGATGGACGGGGTAACGGCCGAAAAATTGCGCCAAAATGGTGCACAGTATGTAAAAAATTATGGTGTAGCGTTGCCGCGCTTGCGACAAATTGCGTCGCAATTTGAGCCAAGTGCGCCATTGGCCGAGGCGCTTTGGTTGGCGCAGGGGCGCGAAATGAGTATTGTGGCACTGTTGCTCACGCCCGCACAGTCGCTCAGCGTTGAGAAGGCGCTTGGGCTAGCACGACAGTTGTCGACGGCTGAGTTGCAGATGGTTGCCGCAGCGCATCTTTTTGCGAAAATGGACGATGTGGAGCAACTTGTGCAGTGTTTCGTGGAGCAGAAAATGCTGAATTTGGCTTGCCTCACTGCCACGCATGCCATCGATCGTTTGAGCGATCAGACCATTTTGCAGGTGGTGCAGCATGTGGCTAGCGACAATGCTACGCATGCGTTGGTGGAGGCAGTAATTACGCTACTGATGCGCCTTGGCGAAGATTCGTCACGACACGAATGCCTGAAAAAATCCGTCGAAATTTTGCACAAATCGCAAAACGAACTCTGCCAACGAGCGGCTGATTTTTTGGCTGAATAAATGCTTTTTTATCGCCCGCAGAGGCGGCGGAAGTCGCAATGCTCGCAGTTTTGGGTGTCGTCGGTGCATTTGAATGGCGTACCTTCGTCAAAAATCTCTTCGAGCGTTTCTTTCAACTTTTCGGTGTATCCCTCCTCATATTCAGAAAAGTCATCGACGGGTGTTTTTGTTTTCCTTGGTTCACCTTGAGTAATATCGTTATTGTCTAGATTTTTAAATTCGTAGATGAGCGGCTGTAACTTGTTGATTTTTAGGTTGTTTTCTTCTAAGTATTTTTTGTACAAAATGCAATAGAGGAAAGTTTGTCGTATGGCTTTCACGTCTTTGTTGCGTTTTGCGTCGAAAAGATCTTCGACTTCTGCGAAATTGCGACCAACATTGTGGCCTGTTTTGTAGTCGATGATGTGAGTAGTGCCGTCGTCTGTTTTGTCCACGCGGTCGATGATGCCCTTTAGTGTTACTTCTTTATTGTTGAGTTGGATTTTAATTTGATATTCTTTTTCCGAAGCGCAGTATTTGAAAGGCGTGCGCTCACGGTCGTGTTCCAAAGTCTTTTTTACATAATTTTTTATTACATTGAAAATCAGGCGGTTCTGACCTGTGATTTCAAAATTCTGTCTATTATTGAACTGATATTTTTGAAATCCATCTTTTATCAATTTTTCGATATTGGCTACATTTTCAATCATGTTTTCGATGGCTTCTTTTGTCACTGTTTTGTTGACAAAAGATTGGTTTTTATCGTCAGAATCGTATAGTTTTTGCATTGTTTCGTGGAAAATGCTGCCGAATGTGTTTGCTTCGACACTTTCGCTCACCTCGTTGTTGTTGTTGAGCCCTTCGACGTTCGAAAAATAGAATTTCACGGGGCAGGTGATGTAGTTGTCGATGGCAGAGGCTGAAATCATTTTCGAATTATTCGCTTTGGCTGTGAATTTATCCAATTTTTCTGCTACTTCGCCTTCTTTTTTTATTTCCAAAGTGCTTTGATCCATATTTACTTCGTAGCTCACTGATTTTTTGTCGATGGGCAATCCGTAGAGATATTCCAGCTGCGCGGCATAGCGGCTCACTTCGCCCGTTTGGCTGCCTGTGCGCGAGTCGTAGATGAGGTAAACTCGGCGTGCGCGGTAGATTAGTCGGTAGAAGTTGTATGCAAAAATGGCGTCGTGGTATTCGTGCGTTGGCAGGTTGAATGCGCGGCGCAGATTGTATGGAATGAGCGATGGCGTGTTGCTTTTGCGTGGGAACATGTCTTCGTTGAACGAGGTGATTATCACATTCTCGAAATCGAGGGCGCGCGTTTCCAGAGTCCCCATCAACTGCAGTCCTTCGACTGGTTCGCCACGGAATGCAACCGTCTGACTAGCAGTGAGTTGCGAGAGCAGGCGCAGAAATGTCTCAGACGTTATTTCTATTTTGAATTTCTCGAGATTGTGGCAGATGCGTGTGAGTGCGGCTTTGTAGTTTTGCAAAAATTCGCTCTCTATTTGCTCGTTTTTGAGGCTTGGCAGACTTTCGAGTTGTTCTATCACGTTTTTGAAATAATGCGCAAACGACAGCGCATCGTTGTTTGAAGTTGAGAAAATTGTTCTTAGAAGATCGCTTTTTTGTATTTCGTCTGTTTTCTCAGAAATCAAATAGAGATTATCATCGTGTATTTTTTTGTTTAGCTCGTTCACCTCTTTTGCGCAACTTTCGGATTCGGCTATCAGTGGGTGATTTAGAATGGCAAGTACGTGTTTGTAGTAGAAGAACGTTTCGTTGGTAGTCGTTCCGTCGTTGTGTGTAACTTCGCGTTTGTTGCGTTGTGCCACGGCAATGTGCTGAATGAGTGCTGCCACGGGCGTGAGCGACAGTGGGTAGCCCATGGTGATGTTCACCGTTTTTATCGATTCGGGAATGGCGTGCAGCTGCGGCAGTAGCAACTGTTCGTTGGGCAGCACTACCACGGTGCGCAGGTTGGCATTTTCGGGATTTTCTTTTTGCAGCGAGTCGAGAATGTTGTAAACCTGCTTGGTCTGTCCAATGTCCGATGGAATGGCGATAAGCTCGATTTTGCGATCGTTTTCTTGCGCTGGTTCAAGTTCGTGGCGCGATTTGAATTTTTTGTTCTCCTCGATAAATTGCGCTGCGATGTTGTTGTGTGCAGTGATTTCGGGCGATTGGTAGTCGAAATAGTAGTCGCCTTTGTTGCTTTTCTGGCATTTTTCGAACAATTTCCGTTCGGTGGTGGTGAGTGCGTTGAAACCAACAAACACCACGCGTTCGTAGTCGTCGAGATGCAGGTCGGCATCCGATTCTGCTACATCGCGAAAAATCATGCCATCGTAGGCAATGCCCTCGGTGCGCAGCGCATTTTTGAAATTGGCGTAGAGTTCGGGCAAGATTTCCCAAATCTCGGCAAAACGCTTTTTGTATTCTTCATTTGCATTTTCGTCTGTTTTCTTTAGAAAAACATTCCAAAATTTCTCGATAATCTCCTTCTGTTCGTCAGACATCCAATCAATGTGATTTTCAATCTCTTTCAGATCGCAAATGTTGGTGAAAACCTGCTTAGCATCGGCCATGTACTTGTCGATGTCGTTGAAATCGGCCAAAATCATTTCGCCAAGATAGCAAAAACGGTCGAATGTTTCTTCATCTTGTTGCTGATCTTCGCCACTCGCTTCTTGATTTTTTTTGGCTATCAGTTCTTTGTAGATTTTGTAGAGCGTGAAAAGTAGCGTGATTTTGTCGGCTTGTTTTAGTTCTGATTCGCGGAAAAATAGGTCGTTGATGGCGTAGATGTCGGGCGCAAAGATTGGTTTATCTGTTACGTGCGCAATGGCTTGGCGCAGAAAAAGTCCTGCTCTTCGGTTGGGAAATACGAATGCTACTTTCGAGAGATTTTCGCCAAATTCGGTGTAGTAACGTTTAGCAATTTGTTGGAGAAATGGAGTCATTTTTGGTTGATTTGTGATTATCTTGGCAAATATAACATTTTTTTTCGATATACGCAAATATCTTGAGGTAGGTTCTAAAAATTCTACGTTTTTATTGTTTTCTTTGGCTGGCTCAAAAAAAGTTTCTGCGATTTTTGTCGCTCTTTGCGAATTCTTGTTTTTAATCGGCATCTTTTTCGTCTTTTCTCAGTTACAGGACACTCTGCTCCTTCGAAAATCCTTCACGTCTGCTCGATTATAATTCAAAAATCCTTGCAAAGACAATTTTTAGAACATACCTTGACAAAAAAAATGGGGAAAAGTCTGAAAAACCTTTCCCCATCGGAGTTTAACGCTTATTGTTCGTTTTCGGCTGGAACTGCGTTGGGCGCTGCGGATTGCTGTTCTGCAGGTTGCTCAGTTGCAGGCTGTTGCATGCCTTGCAGTTCGGGATTTTCCACTTTTTCGTAGGTTATCTCTTCGTAAGTTACGAGGAATTCTACGCGGCGGTTTTGTGCGCGACCAGCCTTGGTTTTGTTGTCGGCTATCGGAATGCTAGCGCCAAAGCCGTTGGAGGTCATGCGATCTTCAGCCACGCCTTTGCCTATCAGGTAGCGGCGCACCGATGCAGCGCGACGTTCCGACAGCAGTTGGTTGGCTTCGTCCTTGCCCACATTGTCGGTGTGACCGTTGATGGTGAGGCGGAACGTTGGGTTGTCGAACATCACTTGCGCAATATCGTCCAAGATTGGGAACGATTTTGGCAAAATCACATCTTTGCCCGTTTCGAACTGAATGCCTTGCATGGCGCGTTTGAATAGGTTGCGCACTTCGCGTTTCAGCTCTGGGCAGCCGTAGTTGCTCTCTGGACCAGCCACGGTTGGACATTTGTCGAGATAGTCGGGCACACCATCGCCATCGCTGTCGACTGGGCAACCATTTTCGTCAACTTGCACGCCAGCGGGTGTTTCGGGACATTTATCGAGATAATCGACTACGCCATCGGCATCGCTGTCTATGGGACAACCTTTCTCATTGACTTGCACACCTTCGGGCGTATTTGGACAAAGATCGAGATAGTCAGCTACGCCGTCGTGGTCGGAGTCGACAGGGCAACCGTTTTCGTCAACCTGCACGCCAGCGGGCGTTTCGGGACAATGGTCGAGATAATCTGGCACGCCATCGCTGTCAGAATCGACTGGGCAACCATTTTCGTCGACTTGCACGCCAACGGGCGTTTCAGGGCAGCGGTCGAGGTGGTCGGGCACACCATCTTTATCCTCGTCGAGCGGGCAGCCTTTCGAATCGACCATCACACCGAATGGCGTATTCGGGCATTCGTCGTAGCAATCGGGCACGCCGTCGTGGTCGGTGTCGAACGGGCAACCAACCGAATCGACTGGCCAGCCAAAGGGCGTTCCTGGGCATTGATCGTAGCAATCAGGCACACCATCTTGGTCCTCGTCGAGAAGGCAGCCGATGGAGTCGACAAAATTTTTGCGTCCGACTTCGGGACAGAGTTTGCGCAACTGTTTCACAGGTGTGGCTGGGCACATATCATCGATGTTTTTCACGCCATCGCGGTCTTTGTCGCCGCTGTCGCGCCCAATGTTCAGGTTCATGCCCATCTGCACATTCACACGCTGTGTGCCGTAGGGAATTGGGTATTTTTCGCCATCAACCTCGAACTGTGTTTTTGCCCAATAGAGCGGAATGTAGTCCATGGCGAGGAACATGTTTATCGGCCCTGCACGCAAGGTGAGACCAAGTCCCATGTTGTTCCAACGGCTGTTTACAAACGAGTACGAGAAATAGGCTTTCAGCCAATCGAGCGGACGGAAATTTGCTGCCAGCGTAACCTCTTCGGTAACATTTTGTGCGTTGAAACGCATGTGCGACAGCAGTCCGAAACTGATTTTGTTTTTCAAGATACCGTATTCGATGGCGGCGTTGAAGTTGCCGTGAATCATCTGCACAAATTTGCCATTTTCCTCGGTTTTGAAGTGGAGCGCGTCGAGTGCTTCTTCGCCAATTTTCGCGAAATCGACGCTATCGCCAGGTTCGTATTCAATGCCTGTGAAACTATAGACTCCATCGGCATGGCCAGTCACCACATTTTTGTGCCAATAGATGAAACCGAGGTCGGTTACGGCAGCCGAAACGACCAGGTTTTTTATTGGTTCGTAGGTGAAACCGATGTCGAATGAAGCACCATGTCCGGCGGGCATGTAGAGCAGTTTCAGATAGTCGCTTGCGTCGCTGTAGGTCTCCACAGAACCGAAATCGATTGTGCCATCGTCTTTTGTGCCGAATGTGAGTGGGGCAGAGAAGTAGGCATCGGCATCGGCGGTTACGTCCCACGAGTCGCGCGAGGCATCGAGTTTCAGTTTATGCACCTTGCTTGTGGCGCCAGCGTAGCCCATCAACAGACTGATTTTTCCGCCCACGGTCCATTGCTGGTTGATGCGGCGCATGTAGCCTACGCCAAATTCGCTGTAGAGCTCAGCGTCTATTCCTAACCTTTTGAAATTGAATGAGTTGACTCCAAATTCGTCGGGTGTGCCGTAGAGCGCAAGTTTGAAAAGATCGCGCGGCAGCAGGGCATTGGCGCTCAGGTTCACATCGAGTCCGAAAGTCAGGTAGTTTTTCTCCTTGAAACGGAAACCGAATTCAAGAATATTTGTGCTGAAATTCATGTCGACCGAAGTGGTGCGTTTTATTCGGTTGTAGAGCTTGTCGATGCCCTCTGGACCATAGAATGGCGTCACAAATTTGCCATCTTGCAGGTATAGTCCATCTTTGAAGGCAAACGAGTTGTTGCCCGCCTCGAGCGAGAAACTTGGTAGTACTATGAAATCGAGGTAGAACTTGGTGTTTGGCATGAATGCTGGGTTCATGGAACTGCGCATCGGCACCTCGTCCATAAAATAGAAGGTGTTGGTCTCGGCCGCCATTGGCAAACAAAAGCCGAGGCTCAATGCAAGTGCTGAAAGTATTTTCTTAGTCTTCATGTTTGGTCGGTGTGTGGGTTAGAAAATGCTGTCGAGGTCGGCTTTGATGCCGCCTTTGATGAATAGCGATGCGCGAATTTCGAGTTTGTCGTCGAGGCTGAAGTAGATCATATCGTCTTCCGTTTGCCCATCGACAATGGTGGCGATTACTACCTTTTTCGTGTCCCAAATGGTTGCGATGTCGTCGCCCGCAATTTCGAGGCGTGTTTCGCCTTTGGTTGTTTCGGTGGTGCGACCTTCGGCATCTACTTTGGCGGCATCTATCTCAAATTCAGGACCTTCGTAGAGTGTTTGGTCGAGCGAATCGAGCATAATTGCGTGCGCTCTTGCCCGCACTGGCAGGCGATTTTCGTACTGAAAAGCGATGTTCAGCTGTTCGATGTTGTATTCAGCACCAAGTTTGTCCATGCCTGTGATGTCGGCCAAGTCGCAATCGATGGTATCGAGGCGTATGTAGGTGGAACCAGGATTGTATTGGAACGGCATTTTGGCTTCGACTATCATGCCAACCAGCGGTTTGTAGCCAAGTTCAGGCTCGAAATAGATCCAATGTTTGCGCTCCCATTCGTTTTTGAACTCGCTGATTTTTACATTGAATGCGTATTCAAAACGGTGCGGAGTAATCTCGAACAGCCGCTCGGTGTGGCCATATTCGTTGGTGAAAAGTTGAATGTTGAGCGATGTGTCGCCTTCGATGTTGGGTTTGCGCAGACGAATGGTGGTGCTTGGCGAGCCGCTGAAGTCGGCGCTGCGTTCTTCGGTGCCATCTTTCGAAATGGCTTTGATGTATTCCACTGTGAAATCCATTGGAATGCCTATGCCGTTGATTATCTTGAACTTAACTAGCGGATTGGTGAAATGCAATTTGTTTTTGGCGAATGTTTCCGACTCAAAAAAATCGCTTGGCATGTGCGATGTGATGCTGTCGGCAGTGATGTTGCCTTTGCGGTTGAAAAAGCCCCACGCACGGCGGCAATCGATAATCTGGAAACGCACTTGTGGGTCGATTTTCGATTGGTCGGTGACGGTGAACGATTTTGTCGGTTTGTAGGTGTAGGTTACGCAGATTGGTGTGGTGCTTGCTTTGCGGTCGAAGCGCACTTTGAAACCATTTAGTTGATCTTGGTGTGTTTCGCCTTGCTGGGTAATTTTGTAACTGCGGTCGGTTATGCCTTCAATCTCTTTGAAATGCAGGTAGATGTAGAGCGGCATGTCTTCTGATATTTCGAGAGCTTCACTGTTCACTTTGAAATAGAGTTCGGCGCTGTTAACTATCACACTATCAACGCGTTGATCCATCTCGCCATCGGTGTAGTGGTCGTAGTCGAAGTCGTAGCGCAGTGTGTCGTGAAACTGGTATGTGCCAGCGGGCAGTGTTGTGCCCGAAACTACGGCAGGATTGTCGCCTTTAACTATGGTGTAGGGCGTGTTGTAGAGTGTGCCTTTGGTGAAATCGCCCATCTTGATGTCGGAGGTGTTCAGTTGCAGCGTGTCGCTCCACCACAGGTAGCAGGTGTTCATGGCCGAATCGTTGAATACATTGGGATTGTTCAGGAAATCGACCAGTTGTCCCACGGTGGTGCGTGCCGTTCCGATAGGCACAACCAATGCGGTTTTGTAGTTCACTTCGGTCGAGATTTTGCTCATCTCGATGTCGGTGGTGCAGGCGTTTAGCGCTAATGCCGCGATTCCCGCCATGGCAATCATTTTCGTTTTCATAATTTGCGAAAATTTATAATTCATCAATCTGCAAAGTTACAATTTTTTCTGAATAAATCGTACAAAAAAACATGAGAATGAAAATTCTCGTGTGATGAGGCTTTTCTAAAAGGGCGAAAGTTGATTTTATGCCTGATAATTTTTTACATTTTCGATGATGGTGCTTTTCATATCTTCCCATTTGTCGGGGATAAACATTTTGGGCATGCTTTGTGTTTCGGCATCGTCGAAATATGTTAGGTTCATTAGTGCTCTGTAGCCCGAAAAATTGGGATATTTTTGGTGATAGAAGTCGAGAATCTGTGCAAGAGAAAAGTGCTTTAGCAACACATACAAATCGATGAAATCTTTCTTTGTTCTCCTATTGATAATGGCGTTAATTTTCGTTGCGGCAATTTCCTTGTCTGATGCCCATATTGAAGTGCTAACGCAGTGTCACCAACCAAACGCATGTTGGAAAGCTCAGGCATTGCTGCTAACTTTTTTAGGAGTTCCAGAGTGTTTGATGTGATTGTCTGAAATGATAGCATCTGTAGTTTTCTTTTTTTTGTGTCGGAAATGGCGCAAACAAACGACAATGCTACAGGATCGAGTGTGCGTAACTGTTGGCAACATTCCACCACAAAGTCTAATCCGTAGAAATCTCGCGTCAAACGCCAATCGTCCAATGTGCCGAATTCTAAAACGCGCTGAATAATGCTTGCGGCGTGTTTGTCGACATCGATTTGCGCTTTGTCCATGTCCCAAAACAGCACGGGCGACAATTTTTGCGGAAATTGGTCTGCCGCTTGCGTGTTGTTCGACAATCTTTTCGTTATTGTGTTCGATATTATTGCCATTGTTGCGGAGTTTTCAATGCAAAAATACACTTTTTCACTCTATCTCGCAAATTCCGCACACCACTTTGCCTTTCGAACGGGCGTAGGCAATTTCGCGCTTTGTGCTTGTGCCAATGTAGCCGCTAGGATTGATAACGAAAATCTCGTCGGCCATGTCAATTTTTGCCAAATGCATGCGGTCGAGCATCTCTTTCACGCCATCGTTCCAAACTTCGTCGTCGCCACTGTGTCCGAACAGTCCCACCGAAATCACAATGTTCCCTTCCAATGTGAGCTGTTTTTGCGCCGCCAGAAATTCGTCCTTAAATCGCGTGCTGCCGCAGAGGGTTATTACTTTGAAGTTGTTGATCATAGCTAGTTAACGATTATTTTCCGATGCAAAAATGTGCGAATATATTTCCGAGCACTTCGTCGGAGGTAATTTGCCCCGTGATCTCTCCTAAATGATCGAGGCATTCGTGCAGATCTTCAGCCAATAAATCGCCCGAAAGTCCGCACTGCATACCCTCTTGCACACGCAAAATGGCTGCGTGAGCCGCCTGCAACGCCTCGTAGTGGCGCAAATTGGTTACTACCACATCGCCGGCGGCTGTCTCAGGCAGTTGTGCTGCATCGTACAATGCTGAATGTAGTGCATCGAGGTTTGTGCCATTTTTTGCCGAAATGCAAAGTATATTCTTGCCGATATTGGCAAATTTTTTCTGCAAATCAGCCAAATTTTCTCTGCTTAGCAGGTCGATTTTATTTAAAATAATTAGCAGACTTTTGTCTTCGCAGCGTTGCTCAATCTGTTTGGTTAGCCATGGCAGGTTCTCTTTTTCTTGCGAATAGTCGATGAGCCACAGCACAATGCGTGCGTTACTTATGGCACGCAGCGACCGCTCTATGCCCACATTTTCGATGGTGTCGCTGGTTTGGCGCAGTCCTGCCGTATCGATAAAACGGAACAGCACGCCCTGCAGCGTTACGGTGTCCTCGATGGCATCGCGTGTGGTGCCGTGAATGTCCGAAACGATGGCCTTCTCCTCGCCAACAAGCGCATTGAGCAGTGTCGATTTGCCAGCGTTTGTCTCGCCAACAATGGCGACTGGAATGCCGTTTTTGATGGCGTTTCCTGTTGAAAATGAGTCGGTTAGGCGGCGTAATTTCTGCTCTATCTCGTCGGCTAATTCGTGCAGTTGTGTGCGGTCGGCAAACTCCAACTCTTCGTGGTCGGCAAAGTCGAGTTCCAGTTCCACCAACGATGTGAATGTCAGCAGGCGTTCGCGCAGTTGCGCCAACTCGTCAGAAAAACCACCGCGCATCTGCCGCAGAGCAAGGTCGTGTGCCGCACGGCTCTGTGCTGCTATCAGGTCGGCCACGGCTTCGGCTTGACTCAAATCCATCTTGCCATTGGCAAAGGCGCGTCGCGTAAATTCGCCAGGTCGTGCCATTGCGCAGCCGCTCTGTATCAGCAGTTTAACCAATTCTTGTTGCACGAAAATCGAGCCGTGGCAAGCAATTTCGACCACATTTTCGCCTGTGAACGAGTGTGGCGCACAAAATTTCGTGAGCAAAACCTCGTCGAGCAGCGTGCCGTCGGCGTTTACGATGTGTCCAAAACGGACGCTATTGGCAGGCATTGTAGCCACAGAAACGCCTTGTGCCAGCGGACGAAACACGCGGTCGCAAATGCCGAAAGCCTGTTCGCCCGACACCCGCACCACGGCAATGCCGCCAACGCCCGGTGCAGTCGATATTGCGCAAATAGTCATGTAATATGTCGTTGTTTTTAGTTAATTTGGAGCAAAAAATGGCGAGTTTTTTATGTAGGAAATAATGGAATCTCTATGATTATCCGAAAACACAAACTTTTCTCCATTTTTCAGAAAAATAATGAATGCAAGGTGTGGATTTGTTACATACGCGCTATAACGCCCCACTTTTTTATTGGCAAAGATACCTAAATAGCCCATATATCCCCCCGAACCAAAAACACGCCAACTATTGTTAAAATCAAAAGGCTCAATGGTTGCAATATCTACAATGGGGAATATTTATTTTTTTGTACACAATTCTACATGTAAAATTTTGGGGCGTTAGTGTGATGTATATTGGTATATACAGCGCAAATCCTATTGAAAGAATCAATAAAAAAAACGCTACAAATAAGAGCACTATGTCAAAATTTAAGAAAACTTGTTCTAGTAAAATGTACTCGGCAACAATAATAACCGAAAGAGTTATGATTGTCACACCAATCATGCGTGGCGACCATTTTGCTCTAAATTTTATAGGCTGTTGAGGTAGCATAATTTAATGAAATTTTTTATTTCTTCTTCTGAATATGATTCAAAAAGAGAAGGATTTATTTCTTCAGCAATCCGAATGATTTGTTGAATTTGTTCCTCTACATAAAGATCAACGACAATTTTTGTTTGTGCATATTTGCCTTTTAACTGCTAAATGTCACAAACACTACATTTTTCTTTCATTACATCCATAATTGGAGTACTAATTGTTGATTTTGTTTTTGTCCCAGATGTACTTGTTCCTGTATCAACAGAAACATTTTCTGTTACAAGAACATCTGTGTGTGTAGCAACATAAACAACTGCGGCAATCGCAGCGACAGCCGTTACTCCAACAACAACACCAACTAGAAGTGCCGCTAAAACAACGGCGGGTCTTTGAGGAGAAGTAAAGTTATCATTCCCTTTTGTAAGGTGTGCAACCGACTTGATAGAATCAGTGTCTATTTGTGGAATAAGTTGTTTTTTGTTTACACAATTCATAAAAACCAATAATGTCGTTATTATTAATGGTAGCAATGATACTTTCATCGGAAAGAGCAAATAGTAATCGACATAAACCAGGGTCTAATTCAATGCTGTTAGGGTAATTGTATTTATTGATGAATTCTGTTTTGTCTTCTAATAATAATTTTGCCATCTTTGGCTCATTAAGAATGTCAATAGAAGCTTGTTCTACAAGTGCTATTAAATCTCTGTCTTCTTGAGTGAATGGGATAGCTTGCTGTTCTTTCATTTGCTCATGTGCATGAATTGTACCATTCACATTTATGGTACTGTCCTTTTGTGTACAAGAAGTTGCAAGCAGACTGGTTGATATTGTACTAGTTATAATGCTCTTTATAGGTTTATTTTTCATGATTAATCTTTATTGATAAACTTGAATTTTAACCACACACGAAAAATATGTTCTTTGTATATTGCTCGTAATATATTTAAGTTTTCTTGTGTAAATATATTTATACAATATTGACAAATGTGAGTATTTGCGACACAGTTTATAGTTTTAACTCCTTTGTGCGTATTAATTATTTCCAAAATTTTTGAAGGTCCTTCTGTATATAGCCAAATTTTAAGAAAATCATTAAATTGGTTTTCATAGATATCATTTATCGATTCTTTGTCAAGATGTCCTATCTGTAAAAAATGATATTTTATCTACTGATAGACCACAACATGCTAACATTTGATTACTAGGCGAGATAGTTATTGTATTAAATAAATTTTCACATCTCTTATGCACAAACACTTCATTTGACGGCTTTACTAATTTGTTTGATGTAAAATCAACCCATGCACCATTAATTATCGTAAGTCGTGGATTTTTTATATGTGCTTGTACTCTAGGATGTTCTCGAAAAGAATCCGCCCCTAAAGAATTGTTGACATCATTGTGTGTCTCTACATTAACAGCGATACTAATATCAGATTTTATGGCTGCATCAATTGCGTTAAAAATATTTTCTAATGGAACCCATTGTTGGTGTTCATTACCCGTACTAATATTTAGTTCCGTTAACCCACAAAACTTTAAATCTTGTATTATCTTATAAGCAATCTGTTCTGTCTTGCTCCAAAAGGCATTCGTTACAATTCTGCAAAGTAGTTGGTGCTCTTTTGCTACTTTTACCGCTGTTCTTAAATCCTTTCCCAAAAGAAATGGCTCGCCCCCTGAAAAAAACTATAAGTCGAATTGTTGGATATAATTTTATGGCTGTTTCTATATGTTTTTTTATAATGGGTAGTGCTAATTGTTTAGAATGTTGAGGATTGCATTGAAAACAACAATTTTTACATGCTGCCGTACAACGGTCTGTTGTGATAAAAGTTAGTGTTGTTGGTTGCCTCATTTTATTTTCTCAACTTTTGCAAGTGATTTTATGAACATTTTTTTTGATTTACAGGTGTTTCTGATTCCAATACGGCATTGGGCGGCGAGTGTCAAAAATCAGGTTTTGTGTTTCGAAAAAGCGTCATCACTGTTTGAGTGAAGCGAGTTTGATGACGCCGAAACCAAAACCGCCAATTTTTGGCAACGCTCGCGCCCCTGCCGCGACTTTTCTTTGGTTCGTTTCTTTTGGTCGTCAAAAGAAATGAACGAAAAAAAGGACAGAAAAAATACTTGCGAAACTTGAGTTAGTTATGCTCAAATGCGTTCCAGCACCTTTTCTACCAAGCCCTCGACGGAGCCTTTGTAGTCGGTGTTCATGTTTTTGGCAACGCGTCCTGCGATGATGGCGCACACGGTCATGGCCTTGTGTCCCAGCAGTTTACCGAGACCAGCCACCATCGAACCTTCCATCTCGAAGTTGGTGATGACATCGCCTTTGTATTCGAACGATTGAACTTTTGAGTTCAGGTCGGGGAAGGCCAATTCGGCGCGCACATAACGACCTTGCGGACCGTAGAAACCTGGTGCAGCAATGGTTATGCCTTTCACCATGTCGTGCCCGATGCGCTCAACCAGCTCTTCATCGGCTTTCACGCAATAGGGCGCAGCCAAGCGTTCGTTCCAGCCCACATGTTTTTTGAATTTCTCTTCCATTTCCATTTCGAGCAGGCCTTCGGGCAGTTTGTAGTAGTTCAGCACGCCATCGAAGCCCATCGAGTATTTCGATACGACATAGGTGCCAACTGGCGAAATCTCTTGCAGTCCGCCCGATGTGCCAATGCGCACCAGCGTGAGTGTGGTGTGTTCGGGTTTCACGGTGCGCGTGGCAAAATCGATGTTTACCAGCGCGTCCAACTCGGTAAGCACAATGTCGATGTTGTCGGGGCCGATGCCGTGCGACACACACGAAATGCGTTTGCCTTTGAACATGCCCGTGATGGTGTGAAATTCGCGGCTCGACACCTCGCATTCGATGCTGTCGAAATAGCTCGCAATCATGGTTACACGGTTTGGATCGCCGCAGAGAATGATGGTTGTGGCAATCTGTTCGGGCTTAACATGCAGGTGAAAAATGCTGCCGTCGCCGTTGATAATCAGTTCTGATGGTGGAATTACTCTCATGGTTGTAAAAGATTTATTGGTTAGTAAAATTTCAAATTTCAGATTTCACTGATTTTTGCTCCGCTCGGCATAACTCAAACGAGTTTGGCTTTGCACTCGCTTATCGCAAAAATTCAAATTTCAAATTGCGCTGCGCGCTGTTTCTATGTTTCGTTGTTGTTTGGTTATTGTTGAAGCGTTGAATTGAATAAATTTGTCAATCTGTCAATCCATCAATTTGTAAATTGTTTTCGTCTTCGTCTTAGTCAAAGTTCCAATTTGTGGCTTTGCCGCATCACTCCTCACTCCTAACTATTCTTGCTACTTGTATCTTGCTACTTGCGACTATCACAAAGCAAAGTTCGGCATTTTTTTTGAATAAACAAAATTTTTCAGAATTTCAGATAAAATTCGCGTGTCAGTTGCCGATATTCGTCGGTGTAGATGTGCCGTTCGAGTTCGATGGTTAGGCTGTTTTCTGCTGTTTCTTCGATTTTGCCATTCACCAAGTGCAAAAGCGTGCGTTTTTCGTCGCTTTGCGGAGTGGGGTAGATGTGCGTTGTTCGTGTAACTGCGAATGCCATGTCTTTTGCTTGTTGTTCGAGCCTCTTCGCAGGCGCGATTGGTAAAATTACCTGTAGTGAGCCATTGATTTTCAGCAGTTTGTGCGCTGTCTCGAGCAGATCGGCAATTGTGAGCGTATCGTTGTGGCGTGCGGTGGCGCGTGCGCTGTCTGGGCTTTTCAAAGTCTCGTCGAAATAGGGCGGGTTGCACACAATAGCATCGAACTTTTCGTTGTCGGATAGCGTGCGAGCATCGGCACAAATCACCTTTATTCTCTCCGAAAATGGCGATTTTTTTACATTTTCGGCGGCTTGCGTGGCGGCTTCTGGCTCAATTTCTACTGCCAAAACAGTTGCTGCAGGGTAGCGTTGTGCCATCATCAGCGACACAAGTCCTGTGCCTGTGCCAATGTCGAGAATGCGCGCATTTTCTGGAACTTGCGCCCACGCTCCGAGTAGCACGCCATCGGTGCCAACTTTCATGGCGCAGCGGTCTTGCGCAACTGCGAATTGCTTGAAAGTGAATGCGTTGTGCCGCTCCTTCGCAGGCATTGTTACTTGGTTTTGTACGAACAATTCACTTTGCCTTTCAGCAGGTTCATCAGCTTATTTTTTATGAGTTGGCGGCGCAGTGGCGATATTTTGTCGGTGAACACATGTCCCTCCAAATGGTCGTATTCGTGCTGCATCACGCGCGCCAAATAACCCGTCACAACCTCGTCGTGTTCCGCCCAATTTTCGTCGAAATAGTGGATGTGAATGGTGTCTTTGCGCGTTACATTTTCGTGAATTCCAGGCAGACTGAGGCAGCCCTCTTCCATGCTGACATCTTTTCCTGAAACCTCGAGAATTTCGGGATTTATCAGCACTTTTTTCGAGTCGGCAAGTTCGGGATTTTCGTCGGCAAGCACGGTTACGTCAATCACAATCACGCGAATGGATAGTCCGATTTGCGGTGCTGCCAGCCCGATGCCGTCGGCGCGATACATGGTTTCGAACATGTTTTGCGTGAGTGTCCCCAGTTCGGGATAGTCTTTTTCGATGGGTGCGGCCACCTTGCGTAGCACAGGCTGACCGTATAGATACATGGGTAAAATCATCGTTTTTTTGCGTTTTATTCCAAACCACAAAGTTACGAAATTCTTGCTAAATGGCAAAATCGAATTTTTTTGCAAAAAAAGTGCGAAAAATTTTTGTGTGTAAGAAAAAAAGTGTACCTTTGCAGCGTCAAAAAAAATCGGGGCGTAGCACAGTTGGTAGTGTACCTGGTTTGGGACCAGGTGGTCGCACGTTCGAGTCGTGTCACCCCGACCAAAAAGACTCTTTGAATTTTCAGAGGGTCTTTTTTTGTGTTTGGCACATTTCACCGGACTTGCAGTGCAAAAAAAATCCGAAGACTTTTTGTCTTCGGACTCTTTTGGAGTGATCCCGGCGGGATTCAAACCCGCAACCCCCACATCCGTAGTGTGGTACTCTATTCAGTTGAGCTACGGAACCAACAATCATCTCTCTGAATTGCGACTGCAAAGGTAGTGCTTTTCAATTTATCTACCAAATAAAAAGCAAACTTTTTTGCAAAAAAATGCAATTTGAGATGTAAGTTGCTCTATTTCAGACGTTTATTGATGACAAGATAGACGATTATTCCTACGATAATCAGCCCTAAACCTACTGCTAGATAGGCATTTGTTGGCATTTCGGCAAAGAAATGAAGTGCCAAAACAATCACGCCAATCAACAAAATCAGTACGCCGATGTTTTCTAAAAGTAATTTTTTCATTGAAAATTCCTCCTATATAATAGGGTGTATGTTTTTCTTTTCGAATTGCGCTGCAAATTTACAAATAAATGATTGATGGAGCAAATGTTCAGAAAAAAATCTAGAAATTTTTTCAGAATGAGGATTTTCTGCTTTATATTTTTAGCTCTACTACGGTGATTCCAGCACCGCCGAGTTGCACGTGTTCGTCGTGGTAGCGGGCTACGGCTGGCGCATTGTGCAGATAGTCGCGAATGGCTTGTCGGAGCGCGCCTGTGCCTGTGCCGTGCAGAATGCGCAGGTGGTTGGCCGAGAGCATTTCGGCATCGTCGATGAAGTGCATCACTGCCGTGAGTGCCTCGTCGACGCGCATTCCACGTACATCGATTTCGGGGTTGAACTGCAGTTGGTGCGCGTGCATGGTGTTGGCGGTGTTCGAGGCGTGGCGTGGCGCATTGGTAGCATTTTGTGGCGCATGCTCCAATTTTTCGAGCGCAATGCTGGTTTTTATCTGACCAAAAGCCACCACAGCGTTGCGTGCATTCATTTCGAGCAATTGCCCGACAACCGATTGTCCTGCAATTCGCACATTATCGCCAATCTTGAACGGCTTTTGTACTGATTTTTTCGGCTGTTTTTCTTGTAGCGTCTCGGCAAATTTTGTCAAATCGTGGCGCACTTGCTTGGTTTGTGCCTTTTCGGCCTGCGACTCTTTGATGGTGCGAATGGTCTGCTCAATTTTGGCGTTGGCATTGGCAAGAATTTCGGCTGCATCGGCTTTTGCTTGGCGCAAAATCTCTTTTTGCTGTTTCCCGACAGTCTCCATCGCCTCGTCGTATTGGCGTTTCAGCGCATCAATTTGCTTCTCTTTGTCGTGAATTTGGCGGCGTTTGTTCTCCCAATAACGTTTGTCGCGCGCGGCATCTTGCAGATTTTTGTCGTAGTCGACGTGTTCCACACCAACTTTTTGTGTGGCCGATTGCACAATTTCTTCGGGAAGACCGATTTTTCGTGCTATTTCGACGGCAAACGAGCTACCTGGCTGACCAATTTGTAGGCAGAAAAGCGGCTGCATTTGGTTTCGATCGTAGAGCATGGCAGCGTTTTCGATGCCGTTGGCGCTCGAGGCGAAATGTTTCAGGTTGGTGTAGTGCGTGGTGATGAGTCCGAAAGTGCCGCTGGCATTGAAGCGTTCGAGCATGGCTTCGGCTAGTGCGCCGCCAATTTGCGGTTCGGTGCCAGTGCCAAATTCGTCGACCAAAAGCAGCGAGCGACCATTGCAGTGGCGCAGGCAAAATTTCATGTTCAGCAGGTGCGAACTGTAAGTCGATAGGTCGTTTTCGATGCTCTGCTCGTCGCCGATATCGATAAAAATGCTTTCGAAAATGCCTGCTTCGCTGCGTTCGCCAATGGGAATTGGCAGACCGCATTGCAGCATGTATTGCAGTAGCCCAGCGGTTTTTAGGCAGACTGATTTTCCGCCAGCATTTGGCCCCGAAATCAGCAAAATTCTCTGTCGCTGATTCAGTCTGATGTTGAGCGGAACGATGGTTTTGCCCTGTTTTGCGAGCGAAAGTTCGAGTAGCGGGTGGCGTGCATCGTACCAATCGGCGCAACTTTCGTTTTTCAGATGTGGCTTGATGGCGCGTGTTTGATTGGCAAATTTTGCTTTGGCTTGCAGTGCGTCGAGGTGCGCTAGTCGGTCGGTTGCGTCGAGCAGATCGGCATAAAATGGGCGCACAAAATCGGTGAAAAGCATCAAAATGCGTAGAATTTCGCGTCGCTCGTCGCTTTCGAGTTCGCGCAGGCGGTTGTTGGCTTCGACCACCGCGCTTGGCTCGATGAAGGCTGTTTTGCCCGTGGCCGATTCGTCGTGGATGATGCCGCCGAGTTTGCGTTTGTTCATGGCGAGAACGGGAATGACTAGTCGTCCGTCGCGCATGGTTGGTGCTGCGTCTTTTTCTACTAATCCGTCGGTTTGTGCTTGGCGCAAAATGGCATGTAAGGTGCGCTGCACACTGGTTTGTGCGCGTTGCATGTCGTGTCGAATCTGTGCCAATTCGGGCGAGGCGCTGTCTTTTATCTCACCAAATTTGTCGAGAATTTTGTCGATTTCGCGCAGAATATCAGGAAAAAGTGTCAGCGAATCGGCATAGCGCGAAAGCGTTGGAAATCGCTGTGCATCAGCTTTGCGCAGAAATTCGCTCACTTGCTGCAGTTGCAGGCAGTTGCGTCTGATGCGCTCGATGGTTGCCACATCGAGCAGAGTGCCTTGCACGCGCGTGTCGGCAAAGGCTTGGCGCAGGTCGGCAGTCTCGCCTAGCGGCAACGATTGTCCGTCGTTCATCAGGCGCGCCATCTCGTCGATGGGCGTGAGCAGTGCCACGATGGTGTTGAAATCGCTGTTGAAAGCGAGACCATCAATCTCTTCGCCAGCCAAAGCGCTGATGCAGTTGGCTTTGAGCAACGCACGCACCTTGTCGAAACCAAGTTTTTCTTCGATGTCGTGCGGATAAAGCATTGATTATCAGCGAGAAGTTAGAATTCGCAGTTGTTCGGCGTGCGTGGGAACGGAATCACATCGCGAATGTTTTGCATGCCCGTTACGAACAGCATCAGACGCTCGAATCCGAGTCCGAAACCAGCGTGAGGCACGCTTCCGAAGCGGCGTGTGTCGAGATACCACCACATGTCTTTCATTGGAATGTGCAACTCTTCGATGCGCGCCATCAGTTTGTCGTAGTCCTCCTCGCGCACGCTGCCGCCGATTATTTCTCCAATCTGCGGGAACAGTACGTCGGTGCCTTGAATGGTTTTGCCGTCGGCGTTTTGTTTCATGTAGAATGCCTTGATTTCCTTCGGATAATCGGTCATGATGACGGGGCGTTTGAAGTGTTCTTCGACCAGATAACGCTCGTGTTCGCTTGCCAAATCGCAGCCCCAGAACACAGGATATTCGAATTTGTGACCATTGGCAACGGCATCTTCCAAAATTTTAATGCCTTCGGTGTAGGGCAGGCGCACAAATTCCGTATTGACAACGGCTTTCAGGCGTTCGATCAGCCCCTTGTCGATCATTTTGTTTAGGAATTCGAGGTCGTCTTGGCAGTGGTCGAGTGCCCATTGCACGCAGTATTTTATGAATTCCTCTTCGAGATCCATCAGTTCGTCGAGTCCGATGAACGAGATTTCGGGTTCGATCATCCAGAATTCGGCCAAGTGGCGTGGTGTGTTTGAATTTTCGGCGCGGAATGTCGGTCCGAAAGTGTAGATTTTGCCAAGCGCGGTTGCTGCCAATTCGCCTTCGAGTTGTCCCGAAACGGTCAGGCTAGCTTGTTTGCCAAAAAAGTCGTCGCTGTAGTCTATTTTTCCGTCGTCGGTTTTTTTCAGATTGTAGAGATTTTTTGTCGTCACTTGGAACATTTGTCCAGCGCCTTCGCAGTCGGACGCAGTGATGAGCGGCGTGTGGAAGTAGAAAAATCCGCGTTCGTGGAAGAAAGTGTGAATGGCCATGGCCATGTGGTGGCGAATGCGGAACACGGCGCCGAAGGTGTTGGTTCGTGGGCGCAGGTGGGCTATTTCGCGCAGATACTCCATGGTGTGACCTTTTTTCTGCAGCGGATATTTGTCGGGGTCGGCAGTGCCGTAGATCAGTATTTCGGTAGCTTGAATTTCGACGCTTTGTCCGCTACCAACCGATGCTGCGAGTGTGCCGTTCACGCTGATGGCAGCGCCTGTGGTGATGGGTTTCAGTTGCTCGTCGTCGAACTTGCTCATGTCGACCACCACTTGCATGTTGTTGATGGTTGAGCCGTCGTTCAGTGCGATGAAGCCCACATTTTTGTTGCCGCGGCGTGTGCGCACCCAGCCTCTGATGTTTATTTCCGTTCCGTAGTCGGTGCGTTTCAGTGCGTCGACTATCACTGTGCGTTTGATATCTTTCATTTCTCCCAAATTTAATTCGTTGATTATGAGTTGTTTAGCGCGCTTTAGGCGCATTTTTATTTCACCAGCCGATTATTCTCGTCGGGGAAGACGACTTTGGGCTTGAAGGTGAGGGCTTCGGCTTGCTCCATCCATGTGTAGGCCATGATGATGACCACATCGCCCACGCTAACGAGGTGCGCTGCTGCGCCATTCAGGCAAATCACGCCCGAACCGCGCTCGCCACGAATGACGTATGTCTCGAAACGATTGCCGTTGTTGTTGTCAACAATCTGCACCTTCTCGTTGGCCATAATTCCCGCAGCGTCCATCAAATCCTCGTCGATGGTGATGCTGCCGATATATTCGAGGCACGACTCCGTGACGCGCACACGATGAATTTTCGATTTTAAAATGTTCACCAACATTTTTCCTAATTGTGAATTTTGAATTTAGAATTAAGAATTTTGTATGAATGTTCCAATTTTTTTTACTTTTTATTGGAATTGTTGCAAAAATCTTACGTCGTTTTCGGAGAACATGCGCAGGTCTTTTACGCGATATTTCAGGTTGGCGATGCGCTCCACGCCCATGCCAAATGCGTAGCCTGTGTATTCTTTCGAGTCGATGCCGCAAGCCTCTAGCACGTTGGGGTCGACCATGCCGCAGCCCAGAATTTCGACCCAACCCGTGTGTTTGCAGAAGTTGCAACCTTTGCCGCCGCACAAATCGCACGAAATGTCCATCTCGGCGCTCGGCTCGGTGAATGGGAAATACGATGGGCGCAGACGAATTTGCGTCTCTTCGCCGAACATCTCTTTAGCGAAGTAGAGTAGCGCCTGTTTCAAGTCGGCAAACGATACGTTTTTGTCGATGTAGAGCCCCTCTATTTGGTGGAAAAAGCAGTGTGCACGGTACGAAATGGCCTCGTTGCGATAGACGCGACCAGGGCAAAGCACGCGAATTGGTGGTTTTTGAGAGGTCATCACGCGTGTCTGGACGCTCGAAGTGTGCGAACGCAGCAGCACATCGGTTGGTTTTTGAATGCCGATTGTTTTCTCTATAAAGAAGGTATCTTGCATGTCGCGCGCTGGGTGTTCGGGGGCAAAATTCAGCATGCCGTACACATGTTTATCGTCCTCAATTTCAGGACCTTCGGCCACAGTGAAGCCGATGCGCGAGAAGATGTCGATAATCTCTTCGCGAACGAGCGACAGCGGGTGGCGTGTGCCAAGTGCAATAGGTTCGGCTGTGCGCGTAAGGTCGGTCTGTTCGGCTTTGGCACTCTTTTCGGCTAGCGTTTCTCTTAGCTCGTTCAGCTTGTCTTGGGCGCGGTCGCGCAGTTGGTTCAAGAGCTGACCGATTTCGCGTTTTTCGTCGTTTGGCACATCGCGAAATTCGTTGAAAAGTGCGGGAATTTGACCCTTTTTGCTGAGGTATTGAATGCGCAGAGCCTCCAATTCTTCTTGCGATTTGGCCGATAGCGTGTTTATCGATTCGGCAATTTGTGCAATTTTTTCTTTTATCATCTTATGATATTTGTTTTGATTTCTTGTGTGAAAATATGTTTATATTTTTTATCCCATCTTGCTGATCTTTTGTAGTGCCTCCTCGTCAATCAGGGTGATGTAGCGACCTTTTATATTGATGAGGCCTTCGCTAGCAAAACTCGACAGCGTGCGAATGGCGTTGGCGGTGGTCATGTTCGAAAAGTTCGCTAAATCTTCGCGCGAAAGTCGGCAGTTGATGGTGCGTCCGTCGGTATCGAAACCATAGTTGTTGCGCAGCACTAGGAGCGATTCGGCCAGTCGTCCGCGAATGTGTTTTTGTGTGAGACTTACAATGCGCATGTCGTCGGTGCAGAGGTCTTTGGCGAGCGCGTGTACAAAGTGGATTGCTAATTTGTTGTTGGCTTGCACAATCTGTTTTATCACCGAAACTGGCACCAGATAGGCTTCGGTGGCTTCGATGGCGGCGGCCGACGTGCTGTAGGCATCTTGTGCAAAAGCGGCGCAGTAGCCGAAATTTTCGGTTGGCTTTATGAAACGGATTATTTGGCTTCGTCCGCCAATGCCGTCGCGGTAAATCTTGACGCAGCCGCTGATGATGCAAATCATGTAGTGTGGAATGTCGCCCTCGCGGTAGATGATGTCGCCTTTGCGATAGCGGCGTGTACGCGTGTTTTCGCGCAAGTACATGCGTTCCTCGGGCGTAATCACTGTCCACATTGGGTTCAGTTGGTCTATTGGTACGGCTGTTTTTTCGTTACTATTCATTCGGAGTAATTAACAATAGAGTGTGAATAATGAATAATAAATTTTGCTTTAATTTAGATTTTAGAATCGATATTTTTGCAAAAATCTTGACAAAAAAGTCGCTTTTTCGCAGGTTGTCGATCAGAATTGCAAAATTACTGCTTTTTTCGATACAATGTTCAGTTTTTCGAAATTATGCAGAAAAAATATGTTTTTCGACATAATTGTAATTTTTGCGTTTCCCTGAAAAATGTTGTTATGCTGTTGATTTTCAGGAGAATATCTCAAAAAAATGCGTGTTTTCCCGTCATTTGTGGAAAAATAGTGCAGTGGGCAATGCAATAAAAGCGGTAATTTTGTCGTTTAATAGTGTACGCGCGTGCGAAAAAGTGGCGCAAGAAAATCTTTTTTTCTATGATTGAGTATCTGAACGGAAATTTGGCTGAACTCACCCCAACTTTGGCGGTGGTCGATGTGAATGGCGTAGGCTATGCGGTGAACATTACGCTAGTAACTTACAGCGAACTGACGGGCAAAACTGCTTGCAAACTCTACATTTACGAGGCCATTCGCGAGGATGCGCATTTGCTCTATGGTTTTTCGACGCAGAGCGAGCGCGAACTTTTTCTTTTGCTGATTTCGGTTTCGGGCGTGGGAGCAAACACGGCGCGCATGATCATGTCGTCGCTCTCGGCGGCGGAACTGCAGGAAGCCATTGTGAACGAGAATGTTTCGGCATTGAAAAATGTGAAGGGCATTGGCTTGAAGACGGCGCAGCGCATTGTGGTCGATTTGCACGACAAGATGGGCAAAGTGGCGTTGGCTCAGGGCGATGGCACTGTGGCTTCAGTGGTTGACAACGGTGTGAAGAGCGAAGCCGTGGCAGCACTTGTAATGCTCGGTTTCCAACAATCGGCATCGCAAAAAGCAGTAGACAAACTGCTGAAAGACGAACCGCAACTGCCTGTGGCTCAGTTGATTAAGAAGGCGCTGAGAATGCTCTAGAAAAATTAGGAATTAGGAGTGAGGAATTAGGAATTGACTGGAAATCAAGTAATTAGCAAATAAATTTAGTTTTGTCTCGTTTTTGGAAAATAGCATTGACTACGGTTGTGGTTGGGCTGATGGCGTTGCCGTTGGGCACGCTGTTGGCGCAGCGTCACAATCGCTCGAACGATGCCGACGACGAGCCTGACTACGATGTGCCAGCCGACACACTGCCGTCGTATGCCGTGAAACCTGCGCAACAGCAGACATACGATGATTTGACGCAGAAATATCCGATGGATTTGCAGCCGAGCAACGTGACGAGCTCGGTGGAATACGATCCGAACACGGGCAACTACATTTTCCACACCAAGGTGGGCGAAATGGACGTAGCAACGCCCTTTGTGATGTCGGACAGCGAGTACAAAAACTACACGCTGCGCAGCGGCATGAGCGACTATTTTCATCAGAAAAATGCCGAGGCGCAATCGAATTTCGAAGATAAATTCAATCTGGCTGATATGAAATTCAGCCTTGGCCCTGCCGAAAAGGTGTTTGGCCCGGGCGGCGTGCAACTGAAGACGCAAGGTTCGGCCGAATTGGTGTTTGGCATTGTAACGAACCGAATCGACAATCCTTCGCTTTCGGAGCGGTTGCGCAAAACCACAAGTTTCGATTTCGACACAAAAATTCAGCTGAATGTGAACGGCAAGGTGGGTAACAAGATAAACTTTGCCATGAACTACAATACCGAAGCCACATTCGACTTCGACCAGCAGATGCTGAAATTGGGCTACGAAGGTCAGGAAGATGAGATTGTGCGCAAACTCGAGGTGGGCAATGTGAGCATGCCGCTCAACAGCTCGCTCATTCGCGGAAGTTCGGCACTGTTTGGCTTCAAAACTGAATTGCAATTTGGCAAATTGAGCGTTTCGGCGGTGGTTTCGCAGCAGAAATCGTCGAGCCAAAAAGTCAGCTCCAAAGGTGGCTCGCAAAAGCGTGAATTCGAGGTCGCCATCGATAAATACGACGAAAATCGCCACTTCTTCCTGTCGCAATATTTCCGCGACACCTACGATCAAAACATGAGCAAACTGCCCTACATCAGTTCGGGCGTAACCATCAACCGTATCGAAGTTTGGGTGACGAACAAGCGCGGCAGTTTCGACCAAGCGCGCAACATCATCGGTTTTATGGATTTGGCGGAAGGGCAGACGGTGGACAATTCGCATTGGACGCCAACAGGGAATCGGCTGCCCGACAACTCGTCGAACTCGCTCTACGACGAGATAAAATCGATGACCGACATTCGCGACATTCAGCAATTCAATAGTCTGATGGAGGCAACCTATTCGGGCATGGACATTGAAGGCGGCGAGGATTACGAAAAGATTGAGAGCGCACGCCGTTTGGAATCGTCGGAATATACGCTGAATAGCACATTGGGCTTCATTTCGCTGAAAACTGCGCTGAATGCCGACGAGGTTTTGGCGGTGGCATACGAATACACTTATGGCGGCAAAACTTATCAGGTTGGTGAATTTTCGACCGATGGTATTGAAACGCCTAACGCATTGATAGTGAAGATGTTGAAGAGTTCGGCACCATCGCCAACCAATGCCATGTGGAAGTTGATGATGAAAAATGTCTATTCGCTTGGCGCAATGGGCGTTCAGTCGGAGAATTTCGAGCTGAATGTTCAGTACCACAACGACACCACGGGTGCATATCTCAACTATCTGACCGAAGGAAACTGCAAAAATCAGATTTTGCTGAAGGTGATGAATCTTGATCGCTTGGATTCCAAGCAGCAGACGCGTCCCGATGGCAAATTCGACTATGTGGAGGGTTACACGGTCATCTCGTCGACGGGTCGAGTAATCTTCCCAGTGGTGGAACCATTTGGTTCGCACTTGCGCAAGATGATTGGAAATGATGCCATTGCCGACAAATATGTGTTCCAGGAGTTGTACGACAGCACGCTTGTGGTGGCGGCCGAATATACCGAGAAAAATAAATTTGTCCTTTCTGGAAAATATCAATCCACTTCGGGCAGCGAAATTCAGTTGAATGCCATGAATATTCCGCGCGGCTCGGTGGTGGTGACGGCTGGCGGTGCAACGCTCACCGAAAATGTCGACTACACGGTGGATTATGTGATGGGAACGGTTACCATATTGAACGAATCCATTTTGGCATCGGGCACTTCGGTAGATGTGTCGCTCGAAAATCAATCGCTCTTCAACACGCAGCGCAAAACCCTGCTTGGCACGCATTTGGAGTATGCTTTCAACGATAATTTCTCGCTTGGCGGCACTGTGATGCACCTTTCGGAGATGCCGCTGGTGACCAAAACCGAAGTCGGCAGTGAACCAATTTCGAACACCATTTGGGGCTTGAATGCTGCCTATCGCGACGAGGCTCCGTGGCTCACCAAAGCCATTGATGCACTGCCGTTGTTGAATGCTACTGCCGCATCGAACATCTCGTTGAGTGGCGAGTTTGCCCAGATGATTCCGCGCCATCGCAAAATCGACAACAATCCGGGCTTTGCTTATCTCGACGATTTTGAATCGACCGAAACGACCATCGATCTGCGCTATCCGTACTATTGGCACTTGGCAAGCACGCCCTACGATGCCACGGCTGGTGCGCTGTTCCCCGAGGCTTCGCTGTCGAACGATATAGAATATGGTGTAAATCGCGCACTTCTGTCGTGGTTCTCGGTCGACAATAGCGTTTTCAACCAAAACAACAGCACCACGCCAGAGCATATCCGAAGAAATCCCGATTTGCAGTCGAACCACTTGACGCGCGCTGTGCGTGAACAGGAAATATTCCCGAATCGCGAGAGTATTCTAGGTCAATCGTCGTATCTGCCTGTGCTGAACCTGAGCTTCTATCCAAACGAGCGCGGTCCGTACAATCTCGATGTTACCAACATCGACCCGCTCACGGGCAAACTCTCTAATCCTGAAAAGCGTTGGGGCGGTATCATGCGCAAGCTGGAAACAACCGATTTCGAAACGGCCAACATCGAATATATCGAATTTTGGCTGCTCGATCCATTTGTGTACGATACGCTCGGTACTTCGCTTGGCGGCGACCTCTATTTCAACCTTGGCGATGTGTCGGAAGATATTTTGAAAGATGGCAAAAAATTCTTCGAAAATGGCATGCCTGCCGATGGCGACATTACGCAATGTGATAGCACAGTGTGGGGACGTGTGCCGCGCAAACAGTCGATGGTGCTGGCTTTCGACAACGATGCCGATGCACGACTCTATCAAGATGTTGGTTTCGATGGCTTGCGCAACGAAGATGAGTTTGCCTTTTCGACCTATCGCGACTATGTGGCAAAATTACGCGCTACTTTGCCTTCGAGCGTAATTTCTGAAATGGAAAATGATCCATTCTCGCCACTCAACGACCCAGCAGGCGATAATTTCCATCATTATCGCGGCTCTGATTACGATAGCGAAGAGCGCACAATCCTCGATAGATACAAGCATTACAGCGGTCCAGAGGGCAACTCGCCATCGACCGATGCCAGCAGCGAGAGTTATTCCACTTCGGCCACCACAGTGCCCGATGTTGAGGATATTAACCAAGACAACACGCTCAACGAGTACGAAAAATACTACCAATATCATGTCAGTCTGCGCCATTCAGCCATGGAGGTTGGCACAAACTACATCACCAACAAAGTAGAAACTAGCGTAGAACTCGAAAATGGCAAGCGCGAGAGTGTAACTTGGTATCAGTTCAAAATTCCGATTCGTGAATATGAGAAGAAAGTCGGTTCCATTCGCGACTTCAAATCGGTGCGTTTCATGCGCATTTTCATGCATGGTTTTTACGAGCCGATGTTCTTGCGTTTCGGCACTTTGGAACTTGTTCGTGGCGAATGGCGCACCTACACCAAAACGCTCTACGATCCAACCAATCCGCCAACTACATCGGGTTCGCTCGGTGTTACAGCTGTGAGCATCGAAGAGAACAACAAGAAAACGCCTGTGAACTATGTGCTTCCGCCGGGTGTGTCGCGCGAAACCGACCCAAGTCAGCCGCAACTTACGCAGCAAAACGAGCAGTCGATGGTGCTTTCGGTGAGCAACTTGGCTCCTGGCGATGCGCGTGGCGTGTACAAAAACATCAGCATGGATATGCGCCAATATCGTCGTTTGCAGATGTTTGTCCATGCCGAGCAGATTCTCGACGAATTCACGCCTGCGCTCGACGACTATGAACTTTCCATCTTTCTGCGCATGGGTAGCGACGCGCAAAACAACTATTACGAGTACGAAATTCCGCTGAAACTCACGCCACACGGCGTCTACACTTCGGCCGAGGCTGCCACTGTTTGGCCCGAAGAAAATATGTTCAATTTCGCTTTCGAACTCTTCACTGATGTAAAAAGCAGTCGCAATACGCAGAAAAACAATGGCGGCTCGGTGTCGTACGCCACAGCCTATTCCGAATACGATCCCGATCATCCGCAGAACAAAATCACTGTGCTGGGAAATCCAAACTTGGGCGACATTCAGACCATAATGATTGGTGTGCGCAACCAAGGACGCGATCTGAAATCGGGTGAAATATGGGTTGATGAGTTGCGCCTGACAGATTACAACGAAGATGGCGGCTGGGCTGTGATGGCTAACGCATCGGTTGGTTTGTCGGATATTGGCAGCGTGAACCTTTCGGTGCGACACGAAACGGCTGGCTTCGGTGGAATAGAGGAGAGCCTGCTCGAGCGCCGCATGGACGACCTCACGCAGTTGAATGTGAGCGGCTCGATGGAATTCGGACGCTTCTTCCCCGAAAAAGCCAATGTGCGCATTCCGCTCTATGTCTCCTATTCGCTCGAAAATAGCACGCCGCAATACAATCCGCTCGATGGCGACATTCTGCTCGACGATGCGCTCGATGCGCTCGAAACCAAGACAGAACGCGATTCGCTGAAGAGCATGTCGGAGACCAAAACCACCAACACCAGCGTGAACCTGACCAATGTGAAGGTAGATTATCGCGTTGGCGACCGTCCGCGCGTGTACGATCCAGCCAACTTCTCGGCGTCGTATGCCTACACCGAAACGCACGAACTCGATCCCGAGACCGCGCGCGATGTTACGCTGCAGCACCGTGGAACGCTTAGCTACAATTTCACCACAACGCCACGTCCGTGGGAACCGTTCAAAGATGTGAAAGGTCTGCAAAAGCCAGCTTGGCGTGTAATCAAAGATTTCGGTATAAACTACGAACCTAGCGTTTTGGCATTTTCTACCACCATCAATCGCATCTACAGCGAGCGGCAATTGCGCGATCTCGAAGGCTCAATGCAACTCGACTACTACGATGTGAATAATTCGCTGCTTTCGTCGAGCAAAGATTTCACTTGGGATCGTCAGTTCGAGTTGAAATACGATTTCACCAAAAATCTGAAATTCCAACTGCGCACCGCGTTTAATGCGCGTATCGAAGAGACCAAATACACGCCAGTGAACCGCGAATTCTTCCCCGACGAGTATGAAAATTGGAAAGATACGGTGCTGAGCAGTTTGTCGCATTGGGGCAGTCCGTACGACTATCAGCAGGTGTTCAACGCCTCGTACACCGTGCCTTTTGCCAAAATGCCAATTTTCGATTGGATGACGGCCAGTGCACAGTACAACGCCACCTACAACTGGAATCGTGGTGCCGAAGTTGGCGATGATGTAACGCTCGGCAACGAAATTTCGAACATGGCCAACTGGCAGGTCGATGGTCAACTCAATTTCGAAAAACTCTACAACAAATCGAAATATCTGAAAGATATCAACTCGCGTTATTCGAGCAAGAGTGGCGGACAAAACAAACGTTTCCGCCCGAAAAACGAGACGCAAACCATTTCGCTCACCAAAGGCGAAGTCACCGAAATTAAACACAAACTAAACTCCAAACTGATAAGCGTGGCGGTTACCGACAGCACAGGCAAAACGGTGAAAGTGCATTACACCATAGTCGATGCCAACACGGTGCGCATTGCGGGCAAAGTGAACATGCAAAATCTGAAACTGACACTGCAAACCACCGACCCGAACAACGTTTCGCCAGCCAAGAAAGTGGGCGAACTCTCGGTGCGCTTCCTCATGCTCATCAGACGCGTTTCGGTGTCGTATCGCGAGACGAACACGCTTGTGCTGCCAAGTTTCTCGGGCGATGCCAAATTCATGGGACAAAGTGTGAACAACGGCGTGCTGTCGCCTGGCTTGGATTTCGCATTTGGCATTCCGCGTCTCACCTACTTGAACAATGCCTCCGATCGCGGCTGGCTCTACATGAACGATTCCATCATCAATCCTGCAACGCAAAGTTACACTTCTGATTTCGATGTGAAGGTAAATCTTGAACCAATTCCAGGTTTGAAAATCGATCTGAATTCGAAGCGCGTCAGCACCGACCAATCGACCATTCAGTACATGTACGACGATATGCCGACCACTTTCACTGGCACATTCCGAATGACGCATGCCGCCATTCTCACCTCGTTCTGGAAGGTTGAGAAAGCCGATGCCAACTACCGTTCGCGCGCATTCGAGCAGTTCAAAGAAAATCGCGCCTATCTGGCCAACAAACTGCAACAACGCTACGAAGGAACACGCTATCCAACTTCGGGCTTTATGAGCGACAATGCGCTGGCTGGCAAAACCTACGATGCCGCCAATGGTACCTACAGTCGCAACTCGGCCGATGTGCTGATTCCTGCGTTCCTTGCTGCCTACACGGGTCGCGACATTTCGCGCGCCTCAACCTCCATTTTCCCATCGTTCTGGAGCATCATTCCAAACTGGAAAATCTCGTACGATGGCTTGATGCGCATTCCAGGCATGAACAAGTATTTCCGCTCGTTCACGCTAAGCCATGCTTACCAATGCACCTACAATGTGTCGTCGTACTCGTCGTTCTCGAACTACGCCGAAAACGACGACGGCTTCGGTTTTGTGCGCGATGTAACCAGCGGAAACCCAATTCCATCGAGCAGTTACGACATCTCAAGCGTGTCGATCAACGAAAGTTTTTCGCCATTCATTGCTGTGGATATGGCTATGAAAAATTCGTTCACGGGCAAGGTGGAATATCGCCGCCAACGCAACCTCACGCTCAATCTCACCTCGTTGCAACTAGTGGAATCGACCAACGACGAGATAGTTGTGGGACTTGGCTATGTGGTGAAAGATTTTGATATTGTTCTAAAACTTAAAAATAAATCAAAAACTGTAAAGAACGACTTGACTACGCGCATCGATTTTTCGTTCAAGGACATAAAAACGCTTATTCGCAAAATTGACGAGGACGATGTGCAGCCAACAACGGGCAGCAAGGCGCTCACCATCAAACTAACGGCCGATTATGTGTTCAGTTCAAAACTCAATTTCCGCCTGTTCTACGATTACCAAATGAGCAAACCTGTCATCTCCACCTCGTATCCGCTCTCCACTTCGAATGTCGGATTTAGCATCAAATTTATGCTGACAAGGTAAGAAAATAATGCCAGATTTCAGATTGCGGCATCCACAACCAATTGAAAATAACCAGTCACACCTTTAACCAGAAATTAGAAATTAGAAATTAGAAATAATAACCAACTATCCCTGCCTAAACCATTAAACTAATCAACCCACTTTATAAACTTTCCAACTTTACAAACTTTACAAACTTCATAAACTACATTCATGGATTTTGTCCCCGAAATAGAGTTCCGCCCTGTCGACGAAATTCGCCGTTATCAAGAGCAGCGTTTGCACGAACATTTGGTCTATTTGCAAGCGCATTCGCCGTTCTATAAGCGTATGTTTGCCGAAAACAACATCGACATCAACGCCATTCGCACGCTCGACGATTTGCAGCGCATTCCCTTTACCGATAAAAAAGATTTGCAGACGCATAATGCTGATTTTCTGTGCGTTACGCCCGACGATATCATCGACTATATCACCACTTCTGGCACACTTGGCGATCCCGTAACTTTTGCTTGCAACGAGCACGACCTCGACCGCTTGGCCTACAACGAGGCTATTTCGTTTGCTTGCGCTGGCGTTACGCGTCACAATGTGGTGCAACTGATGACTACGCTCGACAAGCGTTTCATGGCAGGAATGGCTTATTTCCTTGGTTTGAGAAAATTGGGCGCTGGCATCATCCGCGTTGGCAATGGCATTCCAGAACTGCAGTGGGAAACCATTCGTCGCATAAAACCCGATACAGTAATGTGCGTGCCGTCGTTCATTCTGCGCCTTATCGAATACGCCGAAGCGCACGGCATCGACTATCGAAACAGCAGCGTGAAACGCATCATCGGCATTGGCGAAGGCTTGCGCGATCAGCAATTCAAGCTGAATTTGCTCGGCAATCGCATTCACGAAAAATGGCCCGAAGTGCAACTTTTTGCCACCTATTCTAGCACCGAAATGTCGGCTACTTTTTCAGAATGTCCGTGCGGCTGCGGCGGTCACGTTCACCCCGAACTCATCATTGTCGAGATTATTGGCGAAGATAACAAGCCCGTTCCCGATGGTTGCGTTGGCGAAATTGTGGTAACCACGCTTGGCGTCGAAGGCATGCCGCTGCTGCGTTTCCGCACGGGCGATATGGCTGCCAAAATCACCGATCGTTGCCAATGCGGACGCACTGCTTATCGCCTTACGCCGCTCGTTGGGCGCAAAAACAACATGATAAAACTGAAAGGCACCACGCTCTATCCGCCAGCTATAAACGATGTGCTCGACAATACCGAATATGTGGCAAACTATGTGGTGGTGGTGCGCGACAGTGCCGCTGGAACCGACGAGGTGGTGGTGCGCATCGGTCTGAAAAAAGATTTTCCCTACGCACAACTCGCACCTACCATTGGCGAGGCAGAGTCGTCGCTCATCAAAGATCTGAAAGACCGTTTCCGTGCGCGCATTCGTGTTGCTCCGATAGTCGAGATTTTGCCGCCCGACCTCATTCAGGCCATCAATTTCCCCGCTCAATCGCGCAAACCCATCAAATTCATCGACGAACGAAAAAAGTGAAAACCGTGCTTTTATCGTTTACTGAAGTAGGGTAGTAGCGAGCAAATTTTCGCTGTTTGTCTGCTGTAAATAATATTTTCGCGCCTTTTCTTTGAAATGTAATGTTTTGATTTTCAGAAGAATAGAAAAAAGTTTGCGAAAAAGTAGGAAAAAAGTTTGTTTGTGCGAAAAAAAGTCGTACCTTTGCAGTCGCAAAACCGCAATGGTGCCATAGCTCAGTTGGTAGAGCAAAGGACTGAAAATCCTTGTGTCACTGGTTCGATTCCCGTTGGCACCACACAAAAAGCCGCTTAACTCGTTCGAGTTGAGCGGTTCTTTTTTATTGGGAATTTGGCATATGCCAACTTCCACCGATTTTTCGTAACTTTGCAAGTCGAATGTTTTTTTGGTAGGGTCTAAAAATTATCTTTGCAAGAATTTTGAATTATAATCGAGCAGACGAAAAGTATGCCGATTAGAAACGAAGAATCGCAAAGAGCGATTAAACCGCAAAAGTATTTAGGAACTTGCCAAAGAAAAAATATAAGGCATAGAATTTTTAGAACCTATCTTGAAACAAAATCTTGCATATCGTCTGCTTGCGCGGCTTGGCTGGAAAGTTCGCTGCGATGTGCCGCTACCTGCCAAGGCGGTGGCTTGCATTGCACCACACACTAGCAATTGGGATTTTGTCTATGGCGTGCTAGCCAAGCGCGCCCTGCGTTTGCCCGTGCGTTTCCTGATGAAAAAAGAGTGGTTCGCCTTTCCGCTCGGTGGTTTTATGCGCAGCCTTGGCGGCATTCCAGTCGACCGCAGCCACCACACATCGCTCACCGATGCCGTTGCCGACGAATTTGCGCGGCACGAGCGGTTCTACCTTGCCATCACACCCGAAGGCACACGCAGTCTCGTACGCCATTGGAAACGCGGTTTCTATTTCATTGCACAAAAGGCGCAAGTGCCAATAGTGCTGGCCTACATCGATTATTCCAAGCGCGAAATTGGTTTTAATCGTATTTTCAACCCTACGGGAAATGTTGATGCCGATATGGCACAAATCAAAGATTTTTACAAGACGATTGGTGCAAAATATCCCGAAAAGTTTGGCTTCTAAACAACGCTGACTACCACAAAAAAAAGAGAACCCGAATGTCGAGTTCTCTTTCTTCTATTTTCCTAAGTGGAATTAGCCGAGCATGGTCAGTAGAATGCCTGCAGCCACAGCCGAACCAATCACACCAGCCACATTCGGTCCCATGGCGTGCATCAGCAGGAAGTTGCCAGGGTTCTCCTCTTGTCCTACGGTCTGACTTACGCGAGCAGCCATTGGCACAGCACTCACGCCAGCCGAACCAATCAGCGGGTTTATCTTGTCTTTCGAGAAGAGGTTCATGAATTTGGCCAGCAATACACCGCCTGCAGTGCCGCAACCGAATGCCACAATGCCCATAGCAAGGATCAACAGTGTCTTCACATTCAGGAACGATTCGGCAGTTGCCGTGGCACCAACCGACAATCCAAGGAATATGACCACAATGTTCATCAGTTCGTTTTGAGCGGTTTTCGACAGACGATCGACCACGCCGCACTCTTTCATCAGGTTACCAAGCATCAGGCAGCCGATAAGCGGGGCAGCGTCGGGCAACATCAGTGCAACAATGGCAGTGATGATAATTGGAAATACAATCTTCTCGGTTTTGCTTACCGAACGCAGTTGACGCATCTTTATGGCACGCTCTTTTTTGGTTGTCAAGGCACGCATAATTGGCGGTTGAATCACAGGAACCAACGCCATATACGAGTAGGCCGCAATGGCAATAGGTCCGAGCAAATGCGGAGCCAATTTCGATGTTAAAAAGATTGATGTAGGACCATCGGCACCACCAATGATACCGATCGAACCTGCTTCAGCCTCGGTGAAACCAAACCAGTTGGCGCACAAGAATGTGATGAAAATGCCCAATTGCGCAGCAGCGCCCAGCAGCAGACTCTTCGGGTTGGCAATGAGCGGACCAAAATCGGTCATGGCACCCACGCCAATGAAAATCAAGCACGGATAAACGCCCGCTTTCACACCAATGTAAAGCACATCGAGCAGACCGCCTTTCTTCAAAATCTGACCATAGTTCAGATAGTATTCGCTATTCTGATCAAGGAAAGCAGTCCACAATTCGTTGTGGAACATGCCAGCGCCAGGCAGATTGGTGAGCAACATACCAAAGGCGATAGGCAAGAGCAGCAGTGGCTCGTACTGTTTTTTGATGGCCAAATAGAGCAGCAAGAACGAGATGAGCAGCATCAGACCTTGTTGCCACGTTATGCGCATAAAGCCCATCGACTTGAAAAATGCTACAAGGTCGTCCCAAGTGCTGTGCTCGCTCTCTTGCGGTTCGTCGGCCACAACGGCAACGGCAACGGCAACCTCGGCTGGGGCTTCGGCTGTTGTGTCGGTGGCAACTTGTTCGGTCGCTTCGTTCGTTGCCTCAACGGCGGCTTCGGCCTCTTGTGCAAAAAGGCTTGGCGCACTCATCGTCAGCAGAACGGCGACTATTGACAGGAATTTTTTCATTGTTCCGAAAATTTTTTGGTGAATTAACCTAAAACTACCAGAACATCGTCCTGCATTACGCTTTGACCTGCACTAACAAGCACTGCGGTAACTTTTCCGTCCTGTTCGGCCAAAATGCTGTTCTCCATCTTCATCGATTCGAGCGTGAGCAGCACGTCGCCGCGTTTCACATCTTGACCTACGCTAACAGCCACTTTCACAACGCTTCCGGGCAGTGGCGAAGTTACCTTCAGTCCGCCTGCGGGAACGGTTGCTTTGGGTTTCTCCTCTACGGGAGCAGCGGCTGGTTTTGGAGCCTCGGCTTTGGGTGTTTCAACCACAGTAGCAGCGGCTGCGGAGGCAGCAAACTCAACGAGTTTGTCGTCCTGCATCACATTCTGACCTGGAGCAACGAACACATTTTTCACTACGCCATCTTTTTCGGCTGCAATGTTGTTCTCCATTTTCATCGATTCCATGGTGAGCAGCACATCGCCACGTTTCACGGCTTGACCATTGGCCACAAGCACTTTCACAATGCTTCCGGGCAGCGGCGATTTGATAATCTCCGACGCACCAGTGGCGGCAGGAGCGGCAGCTGTTGATGCAGCGGCTGGACGAGCCACCGTAGGACGAGCAATTTTTGTCTCTTTCTCAATCTCAACGGTGAATGGCGTGCCGTTCACTTCCACTTCAGCCAAATTGTTCTCTTTTTCATTGACCGACACTTCGTATTTGTGGCCGTCTATGATAAACTTAAATTTTTTCATTTCGGTGTTATTTTACAAGATTGTTGATTCCATAAATTTTCGAATTCCACGGCGAATAGCGGCGTTCCACATTCTTTATGGTGATGACGTGCTGCTCTTCGTCGTGCATCTCGTCATAATAAAGGTGTAGAGCCATGGCAATGGCGGCTGTGGTGTTGGCCGACAGCGTCACTTCCGCTTTCTCGTCATGCTTAATCTCCATTTTGTTGTCGTTTTTCACGACTTTAGGCACTTTTACGCGTGGCTTCATTATCACGCCAAAAAGCCGCAACAAGTAAACCAGCAGAATCAGCAACACGAATGTGAGGCCAAATCCGATGAGCGTTACCATCCACACATGTGGCCAGTTTGCTTCTACGCCCGAATTTATTATCGATAAAATCATAATGCTTCGAGATTTACAGTGGAATGTTCGAATGTTTCTTCAGCGGATTGGTCAAGCGCTTGGTTTGCAGCACTTGGAATGCGCGAATAATGCGGAAACGCGTGTTGCGTGGCTCTATCACATTGTCGATGTAGCCGCGCGATGCTGCTTGATAAGGACTTGCGAATTTCTCCTGATATTCAGCCTCTTTCTCGGCAATGTAGCGTTTCTTTTCTTCTGGATCTTCAATGGCTTTGATGTTTTTAGCCTCCAACACACCAATGGCTCCCGATGCGCCCATCACAGCAATCTCGGCATTTGGCCAAGCGTAGCAGTAGTCGCCGCGCAACTGTTTGCAGCTCATCACAATGTGTGCACCGCCATACGATTTGCGAATGGTGATGGTAACTTTCGGCACTGTGGCTTCGCCGTAGGCAAACATCAGTTTTGCACCATGGTCGATAATGCCAGCATATTCTTGACCTGTTCCGCAAAGGAATCCAGGAACATCAACAAGCGTCAGAATTGGAATGTTGAATGCGTCGCAGAAACGAATGAAACGAGCCGCTTTGCGCGATGCGTCGCAGTCGAGCACGCCTGCAAGCCAGTTCGGTTGGTTGGCAATGATGCCAGTCGATTGGCCATTGAAACGAGCAAATCCGCAAATAATGTTCTTTGCAAAATCTTTCTGAACCTCCATGAAGTCGTGGTTGTCGACAATCACATCGATAATGTCTTTCATGTTGTATGGCACATTCGGATTGGCTGGAACAATCTCGTTCAAAACATCGTCAATGCGGTCGATTGGATCGGTGCAAGGCACTACTGGAGCCTCTTCCATGTTGTTTTGCGGAATGAACGAAATCAAACGACGAACCTGCGCAACGGCATCTTCTTCGCTTGTGGCAACAAAGTGCGTAACGCCCGATTTCGAAGCGTGAACGCGTGCGCCACCAAGTTGCTCTACGGTAACATCTTCGCCAGTAACCGATTTCACAACTTTCGGTCCTGTGATGAACATATACGAGTTCTGCTCGGTCATCATAATGAAGTCGGTGAGGGCAGGCGAGTACACGGCACCACCAGCGCATGGGCCAAAAATCACCGATATTTGTGGCACAACACCCGAAGCCAAAATGTTACGCTCGAAAATCTCGGCATAACCAGCCAGTGCGCAAGCACCCTCTTGAATGCGAGCACCGCCCGAATCGTTCAGGCCGATGATTGGTGCGCCCATCTTCATGGCCATGTCCATCACTTTGCATATTTTCTGCGCCATGGTCTCCGACAGCGAACCGCCAATGACTGTGGCATCTTGTGCAAACACATACACCAAACGACCATCGATGGTGCCGCTACCAACTGCCACGCCATCGCCAAGGAACACTTTCTTTTCCATGCCGAAGTCGGTGCAACGGTGCGTCAGAAACATATCAACTTCTTCGAAACTGCCTTCGTCGAGCAGCAAATTGATGCGCTCGCGAGCGGTAAGACTGCCTTTGGCATGATGTTTCTCAACCGCTTTTTCGCCACCGCCAGCCAATGCTTGGGCGCGCTTGTCAATCAGTTTTTTCAGTTTTTCTTGATTTTCCATTGTCGTAAAATCTTAAAAATTTTCTACTCATTTAGGCTGCTCGCACAGTTCGGTCAGCACACCGCAAGTCGATTTTGGGTGCAAGAATGCAATCATCAGATTTTCAGCACCTTTGCGTGGCGCTTTGTCGATAAGTTGCAAACCAGCGGCTTCGGCCTCTTTCAGCGCCTCGGCCACGCTCTCAACATTGAACGCTACATGGTGCACACCACCGCGACCGCCATTCTTCTCGATGAATTTGGCAATGGTCGACTCGGGGCAGGTTGGCTCCAGCAACTCAAGTTTGGTCTGACCCACTTTGAAGAAGGCTGTGCGCACTTTTTGGTCTGCCACCTCTTCGATGGAGTAGCATTTCGAGCCTGTCAACAACTCGAAAAACGGAATCGTGGCATCGAGGCTTGTTACTGCAATGCCCAAATGCTCAATGTGTGTTGGTTTCATAATTGTTTGAAATTAAATTGTTTATGAATAATAATTAAAGTTTTACTTTAAGCGCTCCGATAAGTCCTACGGAATGAATTGCAAAAATACAAATTTTTCGCCGTAGATTTTGCATTTATTTTCAGAATAGTTTTCAACAATTTTGTGGATTGAGAGGCGAAAGGTTGTAGGCGAGAAAAGTGCGTAAAAAAACGGGAACGCAACATTGCGTTCCCACTTTTTCATTCGCTAATTCAATGATTCAATGATTCGATGATTGATTCAGTGTTTCGATGATTTGTTCTGCTTCTTTGTCGAAATCTTGACGCAGTGTTTTGTAGTATTCATGCGCTTTCAAGCCAGGTTCTGGGTGGTTGGCGCGCGCCAAAAATCCGTTGTTTAGTTTGGCAATGCGCAACAAAACATCGGCAAAAGCCTCATCGCTCATCTTGCCAATCAAACGGTGCGAAATGTACGCTTCGCTAATCAAATCGCTAGCAATCAACTGAATGCTTTTCTTCAAATTTTTTCTACTTGCCATGGTCTTTTTCCTCCTTTTGAAATTTAGTGCAACAAAATTTTTTGCAAAGATAGTCGTTTTATCTAAAACACCAAACTTTTTTCGTAATTTTGCAGTTGAAAATCTCTTTTCTCGATGAAAAATTTCAAGAAAATATTCATTCTGGGCTTTCTGTTGGCGTCGCTTACGGCTTGCGTCGACGATAAAATAACTACCGACCCTTCGGCCACGCTGTCGTTTTCGTGCGATACGCTCTCGTTCGACACGCTCTTTACCAATGTGCCGTCGCGCACACTGTCGTTCTATGTCTACAACCGCAACAAGCAAGCCGTGGTCATCTCGTCCATTCGCTTGGGCAACGGCGCTGACTCCTATTTTCGTTACAATTTCGATGGACGCATTCCGTCGTCGGCGAATAAAATGCTCGAAAATATCGAAATTGGTGGGCGCGACAGTCTTTGCGTTTTTGTGGAGATAACAGCCGATTCAAACCAAATAGATGTGCCTGTTTTCTACATCGATTCCATGATTTTCGTGACAAATGGCGTTACGCAAGATGTGAAACTTGTGAGCTACGGGCAAGATGCTATTGTTCTTGAAGATGCCGAAATTGCGCGCAACGAGACCTTCACTGCGCAGCGTCCATACTTGATTTTTGGCAATCTGCATGTGGCTTCCAATGCTACGCTCACGCTCGAGGCTGGCACGCGGCTCTATTTCCACAACAAGGCAAATCTTGTGGTCGATGGACATTTGCAATCGCTCGGTACGCTCGAAAATCCTGTGGAGATGCGCACCGATAGGTTCGATTGTCAGCCCGACGAGGACCGCACGCCATACGCCGATATGCCAGGGCAGTGGGGCGGCATCTATCTGCAAAATGCTCACGGCGCGCACACCATCAATCACACTAAAATCCGCAACTGCGACATTGGACTTGTGGTTATTGGCACATCGATAGCGCAACCATCGCTCACGCTCACCAACAGTGTGCTTCACAGCATGACGCAATACGGACTCTATGCGCAAAATGCCAAGGTTCAGGTGTCGAACTGCGAACTGTCGAACTGCGGCACTTCGTGTTGCTATCTGCTTGGAGGCGAGATGAATATGGCGCACACCACGGTGGCAAACTACTACACTTGGGGCTCGCGCGAAGATGCTGCCATGGTCATTGCCAACTATGCCATCGATGGCTCGTTGCTCTATCTTTTCCCCATTCAGTCGGCGGTGGTCGAAAATAGCATCATCTTTGGCAACCAAAGCAGCGAACTCTCGCTTTTGCGCGACACTATCACCGATGCAGCGTTCAACGTAACCATCAGTCGCTCGCTGCTGAAAAAACGTCGCCAAACCGATTCGTGGTATAACGATAATCTTTGGGCAAATTCGCAAAATCCCGATGCCAACGGCATTGCACACGCCGATACGGTTTTCCTCAATACCACTCGCACCGATGGCGGCTACGATTTCCGCCTCGATCAGCAATCGAAGGCGCGCGGCAAAGCCAACATCGATGTGGCTCGACTCTATCCCACCGACATGCTCGGTCAAAATCGCCTTGCCGATGGCGCACCCGACCTTGGAGCTTATGAGAAATAAAAAATGAAGAATGAACAATGAAAAATGAGGAGTTAGGAATGAGGAGTTAGGAGTTAGGAGTGTTTTAGTTGACGATTGATAATTGGGGAATTAGATTTAAACGCTTCAACGCTTCAACACTTCAACACTTCAACGATTAAACAGAAAAAAACGCGCGAGGCGCAAAAGCTTAGAAGGTAGGTTCTAAAAATTATCTTTGCAAGAATTTTTGAATTAAAATCGAGCAGATTTTTTTTTGATTATCGAAGGAGCAGAGTGTCCTGTGGCTGAGAAAAGACGAAAAAGATGCCGATTAGAAACGAAAATTCGTAAAGAGCGACAAAAATCGCAGAAACTTTTTTGAACCGACCAAAAATATAAAAGCGTAGAATTTTTATAACCTACCTAAACTCACCAACATATCAACTCATCAACTTCGCTATGAAACATTTTCTCATACTTCTGTCGCTTTTTCCTGCGCTTCTCTTTGCTCAAAACACTTTTCGGGTGATGGAGTATAATGTCGAAAATCTTTTCGATACACAGCACGACACGCTCAAACACGACGATGAGTATCTGCCTGGCGGAGTCCGCGGTTGGGGCTACGGACGATACCAACAAAAAATTACTCACATCGGACAAGTGGTGGCGGCAGTGGGCGAGTGGAATCCACCTTCGCTCATAGCACTTTGTGAGATTGAGAATAGGCATTGTTTGTTAGATTTAGTACGATATTCGCATTTGCAACAACTTAATTATCAGATAATTCACTACGAGTCGAACGATGCGCGCGGAGTTGATGTTGCGCTGCTTTATCAACCAAAATTTTTCACACCAATTGCCTCAAAACCTATTCGTTTTGCGCTGCCTAGTGGCAAAGCCACGCGCGACATTCTCTACGCTTGCGGCTCGTTGCCAAGTGGCGACACGCTGCATGTTTTTGTCAATCATTTTCCGTCGCGATTGGGCGGTGAACTCGAGAGCGAGCCAAACCGATTGTTCGTTGCTAGACAATTACGAGCCGCAGTCGACAGCGTGCAGCGCGCCGATTCTGCAGCACTCATACTCATCATGGGCGATTTCAACGATTATCCCGACAACCGCAGCATGCGTCAGGTGCTAGGTGCCGCTCCTGTGGTCGATTCCATCGTGCCTAATCAGCTCTACAACCTCACATACGCTCTGCACGAACGCGGCGAAATTGGCAGTTATCGTCACGATGGACAGTGGGGCATGCTCGACCAAATAGTGGTCTCGGGCGCACTGCTTATGGGCGCAAAACGAACCATCATTACCGGCGATGGGGTGCGTGTGTTCGCTCCCGATTGGCTGCTCGAGGACGATAAACCGCTTGGCAAAAAGCCCTTCCGAACCTACATCGGTCTAAAATTTAACGGTGGCTACAGCGATCACCTGCCCGTATTTTTCGATTTTACTTTTTCCGACGGTTCAAAATTGGCGGAGTAATATGCTAAATCTTGTAGATTTGGATATATCGAAAAAAAATTGTATTTTTGCACAATAATGTTTGAAAAGGGAATGAAAAACCGCCGTTTTTTCTGTCTGATTTTGCTCGCTTGCGTTGCAATGGGCTTGGTTTCGTGCCTCGACAAAGGCAGTGTGTCGATGACGGTGAACTACACGGTTGGTGTGGTTAGCAGCCGTTTCGAGGGACTCGATACAGCCGTAGTACGCGCCTATCTTTCGAAAAATGGTTGCCCCTACAGCACCACGCAAAATTTCGATGGCGAGACGCTCGTCGAATGCGACACGCTCTGCATGCAAACATTGCGCGATTATGCCAAAACGCTCTCGGCCGATGCACTCGACTCGCTCGCACTTAGCGACAGTTGCCGCTTCACTTTTGGCGCCTCGCGATTGGTAGAACCATTCGGCGGAAGCAATAAACTCGCCATTATCAACGTATTCGAGTATAAAAGAGGCGAGGGTAAATAATACATAAAAATAATTAACAAATTGCAAAATCGTTGATTTTCAATGGCATTTGCACGCAGTTTGCGCTTCATCAGTAGGGGATTGAAGGATTGAATGCACAAAATCTTCAAATCTTCGAATAAGAAAAATTTAATTGGAGGGTACGACTATGAGAAACTACAGAACAACATTGCTTTTGGCTGCTTTGGCCTGTGTGTCGTTGCAGGGCTTCGCTCAGTACGACGACATCTACTACAACCCCAAGACCGATCGTAAAACGGTTACGGTAACCTCCACCACCACCCAAACTACCACCACAACTACAACAAGTTCGAGTGATGCGCTAGTTTTGGACGACGAAATCAGTCTGACCGAGGAGGATTACACCTACACCAACCGCATTCGTCGCTCGAACGGCGAAAATTTGCTGGTTCATATCGACGAAAATGGCGATACCGTGATTTACGACATTGAAGATGGCACTTATCTAGTCTCGCTCGATGGCGAAAGCGTTGATATAGAGGCCTACGACGAATCGAACGAT
Organism: Paludibacteraceae bacterium; assembly: GCA_963621145.1. Classification (GTDB taxonomy): domain Bacteria; phylum Bacteroidota; class Bacteroidia; order Bacteroidales; family Paludibacteraceae; genus W0P28-013. The sequence continues at coordinate 45,168 of CAVFDI010000002.1, forward strand.
AATTCTAGCACAAATGTCTATGTGAATTACGATTACGGTTGGGATTGGAGCAATTACTATTGGTATCGTCCGTACTATCGCAGCTACTATTGGGGCTGGTATTCGTACTACGACTACTATTATTGGGATTGGTATCGTCCGTGGAGTTATTATCATCCGATCTATCATCGTCATTGGGACTATCATCATCATTATCATCACGATTATGCTTGGAATCGTCCGCACCATCAACCGCATGGTGGCAACTTTGGCGGCGCGCACAATGGCGGTCGTGGCGATGTGGGGCACAACTACATTGCAGCATCGAACGAGAGTTATCGTTTGCAGCACAATTCGGCTGGTCGATATGCTGGCACGCGCACCAATGTGAATACCAATACCCAAACAGGGCGTTCGGCTGGCACTCGTCAATCGGTGAACGATGGGCAGAGCAGCTCACGAGTTAGCGCATCGACTAGCGGTCGCCAATCGTCTACGCAATATGCAGGCTCGCGCCAGAATATCAATCAAACGCAAAGTGGTGGTCGTCAGACGGTGCGCGTTTCGGCCGATGGAAGCCAACGCACAACCAATGGCGCAGTTCGTGGCAATGTGAACACAGGAAGTGGAAGTCGCAGCAGTGCCAACACCAACACCACCAATCGTGGCAACTCTAGCAGCAGTGTGAGCAATGGTTCATCGAATCGCGGAAGCAGCACAAGCACTAGCGTTCGTAATGGCTCGACCACGCGTGTGAATGTAAATTCGTCGAATGTGAACTCGCGCACACAGCATCAAACGGTTGCTCCGTCCGATCGCACAAGCGTTCGCAGTTCTAGCAGTTCCACCTCACGCAGTAGTTCATCAAGCAGCAGTCGCAGTTCGAGCAGTTATTCTAGCGGAAGTCGCAGCAGCTCGTCGAGCAGCAATCGCTCGAGTGGTTCGTACAGCAGTGGCGGGCGCAGTTCGTCGAGTAGCAGCAGCACGCGTTCGAGCGGCGGATCGTTCAGCGGAGGCGGTCGCAGTAGCGGTGGAGGAGCATCGTCGGGCGGCACACGCCAATCGGGTGGCGGAAGACGATAAATTCAATTGTTTAATTGCTTAATTAAGGGGAAAATAATCCAATTTTGAAAAACAGCAGGGACGTGGTACGCCGCGTCCCTACAATTCAACAGTTCAACAATTCAACGAATAAACAATGAAACACTATATCACTCTTTCGGCTGTGGCTGTGTTGGCTGCGGCGTCGGTGCAGGCGCAGGGACTTTTCGATGCGCTCACTTATACCGATCAGGACATTCTTGGAACGGCGCGCTACAGCAGCATGGCTGGCGCATTTAGCGCATTGGGCGGCGATATTTCGGCAGTGTCGGACAATCCCGCAGGTTTGGGCGTCTATCGCTGGTCGGAGGCGCAATTTTCGATCGATTTTGCCTACAATCAGACCAAAAGCGACTGGGAAGGCATGGAACGAAAAGGCGGAAACTACAGTTTTAATGCCAACAATGCCTCGTTTGTGTGGTCGTTTGCCGACCGCGATGGCGAAAAAGGCTGGCTTGCAAACAACATCGCCTTTAGTTATCGGCGACTGAAAAATTTTAATCGCACCTACGAAGTGGCTGGTTCTGCGAGTCTCAACTCCATGACCGATTATCTGGCTGGTTTCACCGATGGCTTGAGCGCATCGACTCTTTCGAGCAGCGATGCTTACACAAATACCGATGTGCCTTACATGTCGGAATTGGCATATCAAAGTTATCTGATTGACCCAGGCAGTGATGCCGATTCGCTCAGTTGGCACTCCATTTTGGGCAGTGATGAGAAATCGACTGCGCGCTACAAGGCGGTGGAGAGTGGCTATCTGAACGAATATCAACTGACCTATGGCGCAAACATCAGCAATCTGGTCTATTGGGGTGTAAGTTTGGGCTTGGAAAGTCTTGATTACACGCGCAAATCGAACTACAACGAAGATTTTGCAAACAGTGGCAGTTTTTCGCTGCAAAACTATTTTCACGCTTCGGGCGTTGGCTACAATTTCAAAATTGGTGTGATGGCGCGCCCTGTGTCGTTCTTGCGCATTGGTTTTGCACTGCACACGCCCACTTTCTATACGCTGCGAAATAGCCATTATGGCACGATGGATTATGGCGTGGCGGTCGATAGTGTTGGGTACACTGGCACAAACTACACGCCAACGGGTTCGGATCGCTACAGTTTTCGCACGCCGCTGAAATTGCAGGCTGGCGTAGGTTTCGTCATTGGAAAAGCGGCCATTGTGAGTGTAGATTATCGCTACACGGGCAAAAATTATCGTCTTGGCAGCAACTACACCTCGACCGATTTCACGAGTGCCTACGAGGCTGATAATGAGGATATTAAGAATTATGCTCGCGCTATGCACCAAGTGCGTTTGGGAGTTGAGGGTAAAGTGTTGGACGCGCTTTCGCTGCGTGCGGGCGTGGCATACACCACACCTTCGAGCAAGGGCGATGCCGAGCGTCTATTGCCGCTCAATACCACGCGCACCGATTTGGAATACACGCGATCCAACGGAAAATTTGGATCGATCTACGCTGCGGCTGGCATTGGCTACAGGTACAAAGGTTTTGCCGTTGATGTGGCTTACACCTACCGCCAGCAGCGCGACGAGTGGCTGCCATACAATTCTGACATTACGCCAGCTACTATCAAAACGAACAAGCACAATCTGATTGCAAGTTTTTCGTGGAAATTTTGAATCAGAACAAAGATCTTTGGAAAATAGATTTGCGGTTCGGGTCTTCCGCTCGAATCTGAAATTTGAAATTAGTGAAATCTGAAATAAACTTATGTCTTCGCGTAGGCAAAAACCGCTGCCGTTGTTGCAGCAAATAACCATTACCGATGTGGCGGCCGAGGGAAAAGCCTTGGCAAAAGTGGACGATATGGTCGTCTTTACACAGTACGCTGTGCCAGGCGATGTGGTTGATATTCAGCTATTTAAAAAGAAGAAAAACTATGCCGAAGGGCGTGTGGTGAAGTTTCACCACCTGTCGGATGTGCGGTGCGAGGCGCGTTGCGAACATTATGGTATTTGTGGCGGCTGCAAATGGCAAATTCTGCCTTACGAGGAGCAAATTCGCTACAAGCAGCAGCAGGTGGTCGACAATCTGACGCGGCTCGGACACCTTGAATTGCCAGAGATTTCGCCAATAATAGGCTCGAAAAAGATTTACGAATACCGCAATAAATTGGAATTTACTTTCTCGAACCGTCGTTGGCTCACCAAAGAGCAGATTGCGGCGGGCAACGAACTGCAGATGAATGGCGTGGGATTTCACATTCCTGGCATGTTCGACAAAGTTTTAGACATCGATCGTTGCCACTTGCAAGCCGACATCTCGAACCAAATTCGCAACGAAATTCGCAGTTATGCACTCGAGCATCATCTCGAATTTTTCGATTTGCGCGCACAGACAGGTTTTTTGCGCACGCTGATGATTCGCACCACATCGACTGGCGAACTGATGGTTGTGGTGGTATTTTTCCGTGAAGATGAGGCTGAACGCACGGCATTGCTCGCGCATTTGGCCGAAAAATTTCCGCAAATCACATCGCTGCTTTATGTGATAAACGGCAAGGGTAACGACACCATCACCGACCAAGAAATTTGCGTGTTCAAAGGGCGCGACGCCATCTACGAAGAGATGGAGGGCTTGCGGTTCAAGATTGGCGCAAAATCGTTTTACCAAACCAACAGCGAGCAGGCTTACGAACTATACAAAGTGGTGCGAAATTTCGCCGAACTTGCTGGAAATGAGTTGGTTTACGACCTCTACACTGGTACTGGAACCATCGCCAACTTTGTGAGCAGGCGGGCGCGCAAGGTCATCGGTATTGAGTATGTGCCTGAGGCAATAGACGACGCCAAGGTGAATTCTGCACTCAATGGCATTGAAAATACGCTCTTTTTTGCGGGCGATATGAAGGACATTCTCACCGACCAATTCATTGCCGAACACGGTCGCCCCGATGTGCTGATAACCGATCCGCCGCGCGCTGGCATGCACGAGAGCGTGGTGAATGTGATACTGAATGCTGCGCCCAAGCGCATTGTCTATGTAAGTTGCAATCCGGCCACGCAAGCGCGCGATCTGCAGTTGCTCGATGCTAAGTATCGTATCGAGGCGGTGCAGCCAGTCGATATGTTTCCGCACACGCACCATGTTGAAAATGTGGTGAAACTTGCCTTGCGCTGATTGTGGCTGGACTCTATCTGCACATTCCATTTTGTCGCTCGCGGTGCATCTATTGCGCCTTTCATAGCGGCACAGAACTCGATTTGCGCCAACGCTATGTCGGTGCTTTGTGCCACGAATTGCGTCAGCGAAAAAATTATCTCAACGGCGAAAAAATCTCCACAATTTATTTTGGTGGTGGCACGCCATCGTTGCTCACGAAAGCCGATTTTCGGCAGATTTTTGATGAAATCGTCGCCAATTTTTCGGTAGATGATGATGCAGAAATTACTGTGGAGTGCAATCCCGACGACCTTTCGGGCGAATATGTTGCCGATTTGGCATCGCTGCCGTTCAATCGCGTGAGCATGGGCATTCAGAGTTTCGACGATGAAGAACTGCGTTTTCTTCGCCGCCGACACACTGCCCAACAAGCCATCGAAGCCGTGGAACGATTGCAATCGGCTGGTTTTCAGAATATTAGCATTGATTTGATGTTTGGTTTGCCCATGCAGACTGAGGCTGTTTGGCAGCGCACTTTGCAGCAAGCCACGGCACTTGGTGTGCAGCATATTTCGGCTTATAGCCTGACTTACGAGGGCGATACGCCGCTTGTAAGGTTGCGCAATCAGCACAAAATTGCCGAAGCCGACGAGGAACTCTGCCTTGCGTTGTTCAACCAGACTATCGACACGTTGCAGCAGGCAGGTTTTGAGCAGTACGAGATTTCAAATTTCAGTCGGCAGGGATTTCGTTCGCGGCACAATTCGAGTTATTGGTCGGGCGTGCCTTACCTTGGCGTGGGTGCAGCGGCGCATTCGTACAACGGGACTGAGCGGCGTTGGAATGTGGCGGACACCATGCGCTACATTGCCGGAATAGAAAGCGAAACTCCAGATTTTGGTTCTGAAGTTTTGTCAAGCGATGATCGTTACAATGAAACCGTTTTTACGCATCTCAGAACGCGCGAAGGCATTGATTTACAGCAACTTGACGAATTTTATCGCAATTATTGTCTGCGCCTCGCAAAGCCATTTATCGATAGCGGAAAATTGATGCTTTCAGACAACCATTTGCGCCTTACGCGTGCTGGCATTTTTGTGAGCGATGGCATTGCAAGCGAACTTTTTTTAGTTAGAAGTGAGTAGTGAGAAGTGAATCACTTTTCGCTTAGTTTGCTTTGAATCTCGTAATTTTTTCCTCTTCTTGCATCTGTTCGAGCGTGGCAATCATTTTGTCGGTTACCGAAATGTGACAGCGTCGGGCGGTGAGGTGCGCATCGTGGTGCTGTTCGCCATCGTGAATGCAGAAGCACAACTCCACATTTCCCGCATTGCTTTGAAATAGCGTGGCGAGTTCGTTGGCTGTGGCAGCATCGAGTTTATTGAGCGGCAGCGTTATGGTCAGTCGGCGAATGAGTTTGTCGTGTTCGTCCTCAAGCAGGCTGATGTTGCTCACTTTTATCTCCCAAGTGGCTGGTGTGGTGTCGCCTGGTTTTGCCCAGCGGTTGGGACGTTCTTGCACAGCGCCACGCAGCAGCACAAACAGATCTTTTTTCAGATATTTTCCGAAATTGACATAATCTTCGCCAAACAGCGCAAATTCGCATGTGCCAGAATAGTCCTCGACTGTCAAGATGCCGAAGGGTTTGTTGTTGCGCGTGATGCCTTCGCGCGCTGCCACCACAATGCCGCCAACCACAAAATTGGTGGCTTGCTTGTTGTCTAGTTTTGGCTGGAGTTCGGTTAATTGGTGTGTGCATCCGTAGAGCAGCGCAGTCTTGTAGCGGTCGAGCGGGTGTGCCGAAAGATAGATGCCTACAAGTTCTTTTTCTTTGCTCAGGCGGTTGAGTGCCGACCACGGTTCGGCGTGCGGAATGGCAGGTTTTGGAATTTCTACATCGTCGAATCCGCCAAAGAGCGAGTTTTGGTTTGCGGCTTTGTCCTGTTGATAGCGGTTGCCGTAGTTCATTAGCGTGTCGAGGAAAGTTTCGCCCTTGGCATTCTGCGCCGAAAATTGCTCGCGGCTAATGTCGCCCAGCGCATCGAAACATCCTGCCAGCGCCATGCTTTCGATGGCTTTCTTGTTGCATGCCGACAGATTGACACGCTCCACAAAATCGAAAGTGCTTTTGTACGGACCGTTGGCTTCACGCTCTTTCACAATGGCTTCGACAGCGCCTTCGCCCACGCCTTTTATGCCGCCAAGTCCGAAACGAATCACGCCCTTTTTGTTCACTGTGAAATGCAGCGACGATTCGTTCACATCGGGACCTTTCACCGTCAGGCGCATGGCTTTGCACTCGTCCATCAACTTGGTAACCTCTTTGATGTCGTCCTTGCTCACTGTGAGGTTGGCAGCCATGAATTCGGCAGGGTAGTTGGCTTTGAGGTAGGCGGTTTGATATGCCAGCCAAGCGTAGCAGGTGGCGTGCGATTTGTTGAACGCATATTTTGCAAAACTCAGCCAAGTTTCCCAAATGCCATCGAGCGTAGCGGCGGGGTAGCCGTTTTTTTTGCCGCCTTCGATAAATTTTGGGTAGAGATCGTCCAGCAGGGCAATCATTTTTTTACCCATGGCTTTGCGCAGTTGGTCGCTCTGGCCGCGTGTGAAGCCAGCAATGGCGCGCGACAGCAACATCACCTGCTCTTGATAGACCGTTACGCCGTAGGTATCTTTCAGATATTCCTCCATGCAGGGCAGCGTGTAGGTGATTGGCTCTTTGCCCTGTTTGCGTGCGATGAACTGCGGAATGTAGTCCATTGGTCCTGGTCGATAGAGCGCATTCATGGCTATCAGATCGGTGAAGACGGTCGGTTTCAGCTCCTTCATGTATTTTTGCATGCCAACCGACTCAAATTGGAACACAGCCACTGTGCGCCCTTCTTGGAAAAGGCGGTAAGTCGACTCGTCGTCTATCGGAATGTGATTGATGTCGACCTCTTTGTCTTGCGAAATGCGAATGTTGCGTAGCGCCTCTTTGATGATGGTGAGCGTTTGTAGCCCAAGGAAGTCCATTTTGATGAGACCAACCGATTCCACTACATGACCGTCGTATTCGGTAATGACGATATCTTTTTTCAGGTTTTTATCGAGCACTGTGGCGAGTGGCGCAAAGTTCGTAAGGTCGTCGGCACCGATGATTACGCCGCAAGCATGCACGCCAATTTGTCGCACCGTGTCCTCCAGTTCTTGCGCAATTTTGAACATTGGTGCGTATTCCTCGTTGTTGGCAAATTCCTGCAGTTCGGGAATGTATTTCACGCAGTTCGCCAAGTTCAGTTTTGGCACTTTGTCGATGGCTTTTTCGGCCTCTAGCTGCTTGAACATCTTGCCAGTTTTGGGGTCGCGCACATCGTCCATGTTTTTTTCTGGGAAGAAACTCTTGATTTCAGCCACCTTGGGGAGTGGAATGTTGCGCACGCGGCTCACATCGGCAATGGCCGATTTTGTCGCCATCACGCCGTAGGTTACGATGCGTGCCACGCGTTCGATGCCATATTTTTTCGTAACCCAATCGATTATTTTGCTGGTGTCTTCGAAATCGACATCGATATCGGGCAGCGAGATGCGGTCGGGGTTCAGGAAACGCTCGAACAGAAGATCGTACTTCAGCGGATCGACATCGGTAATTCGCAGGCAATATGCTACCACCGAACCTGCCGCCGAGCCACGACCTGGACCAACTGACATGCCTAACTCTTCGCGGGCGGCGCGAATGTAGTCGTGCACTATCAGGAAATAACCTGGGAAGCCCATCGTTTTCATTACATGCAGTTCGAAAGTGATGCGGTCGGTCTGCTCGGGTGTGAGCGTCTCGCCATAGCGCATGTGAGCGCCTTCCCAAGTGAGTTTTGACAGATAATCGGCCTCAAATTTTATGCGATAGAGTTTGTCGTAGCCGCCAAGTTTGTGAATTTTTTCCTCGGCTTTCTCTTGCGACAGCACCACTTCGCCTTTTTCGTTGCGCGTGAACTCGTTGAAAAGGTCTTCTTCGGTGAATTTTTTGCGATATTCCTCTTCGCTACCGAACTCGGCTGGAATGTCGAATTTTGGCATTATTGGGTCGGCATCGATGCTGTAGACTTCCACTTTGTCGACAATCTCCTGCGTGTTTTCGAGTGCTTCGGGCAGATCGCTGAAAATGGCGGCCATCTCTTCGGGCGTTTTCAGCCACTCTTGCTTGGTGTAGTGCATGCGGTTGCGGTCGTCGAGCGTCACGCCCGTCGATACGCAGATAAGGTGATCGTGCGCCTCGGCATTTTCTTCGTTCACAAAGTGCGAGTCGTTGGTGCAAATCAGTTTCACATTGTATTTTCGTGCTAAATCTATCAGCACGGGATTTACCTGCATTTGCCGCTGATACACCTCTTGATCGCCGCCAGGTTTGTCGGTTTTGTGGCGCTGCAGCTCTATGTAGTAGTCGTCGCCAAAAATGCTTTTGAACCATTGCACTGTGCGTTCGGCCTCATCAATTTTTCCCTGCATGATGAGTTGTGGCAGTTCGCCGCCCAAGCAAGCCGACGACACGATGATGCCTTCGTGGTATTGCTCTAGCAGTTCGCGGTCGATGCGCGGTTTGCCGTATTTGCCATCGATGAACGATTTGCTCACCATTTTGCACAGACTGTGGTAGCCCGTTTTGTTTTTCGCCAATAGAATAAGGTGCCAACCGCTGTAGTCCACAATGCGTTCTTTGCCGCGCTCGTCTATCTCTTTCACTGTGGCATCTTTTTGCAGGCGGCTGCGGCGTGCGCAGTAGGCCTCGACGCCCACTATCGGCTTGAATGGCACAAATTCTGCCATTTTTTTCTCCAATTCGGGCAATTTTTGCTCCAGTTCTGGCAGCGTGGTCTCGGCTTTGTGCGCATCTTCGAGGGTTTGTGTCAGGCGATTGCGCTCAAACTCGTCGGTAACGCTCTTCAGCTGTTCTTCCAGTTCGGGAATTTTTGCGATCAGATCTTTTGCCTTCTGAATATTTTCGGTGCACTCCTTCACTTTTTTCTTGGGCGCAGAGTTCACTTTCTTGCTGTAGTCGAGCAGTTCTTTTATGCCGAACATGTTGCCGTGGTCGGTCAGAGCCATGGCGCGCATGCCTGTTTTCATGCATTTGTCGATGAGGTCGGGAACTTTCGACATGCCATCGAGGGCAGAGTAGTGCGAGTGAACGTGAAGGTGTGTGAAGTTCATGTTGGCTTAATTTTTTTGTCAGAAAAGATGGCGAAAACATCGTAGCAATGCGGTTTTTGCACTGCTCGACGCAATTTTCAAAGATAGCAACTTTTGCCTGATTACAAAATTTTTTTCGCGAAAAGATATTAACAAGTGAGGCGAATTAAGAATTTAGAATTAAAAATGGTGCTTTGTGTTGTGTGGAATTTTGTAATCCAAATGTAGGGCGAATAATCATTCGTCCCTACAACCTTACAATTGCAGTGTCCACATTTTTTTGCTTTCAATTTGTCACTTTCAACTAGCAATTTTTTGCATTGCAAAAAAATTGCTACCTTTGCAAGATTATGTAATCTGCATTTCAATGAAACTCACAATCGTTACCATCAATCGTAATAATCTTGCAGGTTTGCAACGCACGTTGCAGTCGGTTCAGGCGCAGACTTGCACCGATTTTGAACACGTGGTGATTGATGGCGCCAGTACCGATGGCTCGGCGCAGTTGGTGGCCGACTATGCCGCGCATGCTCCGTATGCTGTAAAGTGGTTGAGCGAGCCAGACAGTGGCATCTACAACGCTATGAACAAAGGCATCGGCATGGCTACGGGCGATTACATCGAAATTCTGAATTCGGGCGATGCGTTGGCCTCTGCCGATGTGGTCGAACGCATGTTTGCCGCCCTCGCTGCCCGAAATTATCCCGAAATAATGTACGGCAACATGCTGAAAACCAGCGATTGGCAGCATTTTCATCGCGACCGCTGTGGCGACAGCAGTTGGTACACACCGCAGTCGTTTCTCTATTTCTATTGCGGCACGCTCAATCACGATTGCGCCTACATTCGTCGTTCGCTGTTCGAGCGGTTCGGGCTCTACAACGAGCAGATGCGCATCTGTTCCGATTGGGAATGGTACATTCGCGCCATTGTGCTTGGCGGCGTGCAGGCGGTTTATGTCAATATCGATGTTACGCATTTCGACATGAACGGCATAAGCGAGAGCGGCAACAAAAATCGTGAGATAATACAGCGCGAACGGCGTGAATATCTCGAAAAAATAGTTCCCGCGGCGGTTCTTTGGGACTACGATCACTACGCTTTTCCCATGGAGCAATATCGCAGATTGCAGCGGCATCACCTTTGGGGCGCGGCGTGGTTTGTCGAACGCGTGCTTTTCAAACTCGAAAAATGGGGAATTTTGCGATGAAACTCAGTGTAGTCGTTCCGATATACAATGTGGCGCCGTATCTTCGCCGTTGCATCGATAGTTTGCTGAAACAAGATTTGGCATCGTTCGATTTCGAGATTATTCTTGTAGATGATGGCTCTACCGATGGTTGTGCTGCCATTGCCGACGAATATGCTGCGCAAAATGCGAACGTTGTGGTGGTGCATCAGCCAAATGGCGGACTCAGTGCTGCGCGCAATACGGGCATTGGCATGGTGCGTGGCGAATTTGTGCTGTTTGTCGATTCCGACGATTTTCTCGAACCCAATGTGCTTGGTTCTTTGGCTGAAAAAATGGCTGCCGATAGGCTCGATGTGCTGCGGTTCAACTATCAAAATGTTGACGAAAATTACCGCATTTTTCAGCCGTACAAAGATCGAAAACCATTTACCGATTACCGCGACGAAGTGTGCGATGGACTCACTTTTCTGACCGAACGGCTGGGCTACAAATGCTATGCGTGGCAGTTTGTGATGCGCACCGAATTGGTAAAAAAATCGCTTTTCACCGAAGGAATCTATTTCGAAGATACCGACTGGACGCCACGCATGCTCACTCTGGCGCAGCGTGTAACTTCGGTCGATACCGTGGTCTACAACTACTTGATGCGCCGCGGCAGCATTACGCAGAGCATCAATCGCGAAAAACAACGTAAAGTGCTGACTGATAAGTTGTTGCTGCTTCGTTCACTGCAAAAACAGATGTTGGACAAAAGCGACAAACGCTGGTATTTTGGCATGATGGCGGCTACTTCCGTTTCGCTGCTTGGTATGATTGCTAGCGATTTTTGGACTGAACGCAATCATTTTCTGAAAGAATATGACGAGTTGCACATTCGTCCGCTTTCTACCTTTCATTCCACGCCTCGCGTTCGCCGTAAAATCCTTCTAATAAACCTCTCGCCGCGACTTTTTTGCTGGTTGATTCATTTGCGTTCAAAAAAATAATTAAACGGCGCCGACAAAATGTTTTACTCTCTTCATACTCTTTCGAACGGCATTCGGCTGCTGCATGTGCCAGCGGCAGGACCTGTGGTCTATTGCGGTTTTGTGGTGAATGCTGGCTCGCGCGACGAACAGCCCGACGAGCAGGGCATGGCGCATTTTGTGGAACACATGCTGTTCAAAGGCACGGCGCACCGACGCAGCACGCAGGTAATCGGGCGGCTCGAGGCGTTTGGCGGTCAACTCGATGCCTACACCACCAAGGATGCCACCTTTGTTTATGCCACTGTGCCGCTTCAAAAAGCCGAGTGCGCCACCGAACTGCTGGGTGACATTGTGCTGCATTCCACCTTTCCTGAGGCGGAATTGGAACACGAACGCGGCGTGGTTTGGGAAGAAATTCAACTCTACAACGACACACCTTCGGAACAGATTTTCGACGATTTCGATAATATGCTTTTCAGCGGCTCGTCGTTGGGACACAACATTCTTGGCAACGAACAATCGCTTGCCGATATCAATTCGGAGCGCATGCGAGCATTCGTAAAACGCTGTTACACAACCGATAATCTGCTGTTCTTCATGCTTGGCTCTGTCGATGAGAAAAAAATCCTGCACTGGGCCGAGCGTTATTTTGACGTGGCGGCAACACATCGCACCTTCGAGCGCATTGCTCCGTCGGCCTATCTGCCCGAAACAAAAGTGCAGTCGCGCGACACTTGTCAAACGCATTTCGTGATTGGAAATCGCACTTGCAGCCTGCTTCACGACGACAATTTTGCGCTACGGTTGCTCAACAATATTCTTGGTGGACCAAACATGAGCAGTCGGCTCAACATGGCTGTGCGCGAGCGTTGCGGTTTGGCCTATACCATCGATTCCACGCTCAGCCTCTATCCCGATACAGGTTCGTGGTGCGTCTATTTCGGTTGCGATCACGAAAATGAAAAACGCTGTATTAGGCTGATTAACAATGAGTTACGGAAACTTATCGACACGCCGCTCACACCGCGCCAGTTGCAGCGCGCCAAGTGCCAATATGATGGACAGATGCTCATCGAGAACGAAAATCGCGAAAACCTTATTCTCGCAATGGCAAATACGATATTGAAAACGGGCGCCTTTCTGTCGAACGAGCAGATGCACGATCGCATTGCTGCCGTAACTGCCGAGAAACTGCAACAACTCGCAGCCGATTTGTTTCCCGCTGAACGTTGTACGACACTGATATACAGATAGTTAGACTATGACTAAGACCAACGCTAACTGCAAACTGAAATTTAGAATATGCAACTGAAACAAGCCACACAATTTGACGATTATAATGCGTTGATAGACGATTACATGGCGCGCCACAGCGATGCTGAGCCAGAATTTTTGGCTGCCGTCAATCGCGAAACGCACTTGCGCACCATCAATCCGCGCATGATGTCGGGACATTTTCAGGGGCGAATCCTAAAAATGCTAGTGCGCATGGCGCAGCCGCAGCGCATTCTCGAAATTGGCACTTTCACGGGCTATTCTGCGCTCTGCATGGCCGAGGGTCTGACCGCTGCCTCTGCCCACATCGATACCATCGAGATTGATGACGAATTGGAAGATTTTATTCGTCAGAATTTTGCGCAATCTCCTTATAATGAGCAAATTACGCTGCACGTTGGCGATGCCAGAACTGTCATTCCAACGCTCACTGGCGAGCTCGATTTTGTCTTTATCGATGCCGACAAGCGTGAATATCTCGACTATTACGAACTGGTGTTGCCGCGCGTGCGAAAAGGCGGTTTCATCTTGGCCGATAACACGCTGTGGGACGGCAAAGTGCTTATCGAAAATCCGCCATCGGGCGACCATCAAACCATTGCTGTGAAGCAGTTCAACGATTTCATCGCCAACGATCAGCGCATCGAAAAAGTGATTCTTCCGCTTCGCGATGGACTTACGCTTATTCGGAAAAAATAGGAGTGATTGCAGCCCACTGTGAATTAGAAAACAGAAATCAGAAATGAATACTTTTGAACTTGAAATGAAAGTGCGCGATTATGAGTGCGATTTGCAAGGAATTGTGAACAATGCCAACTATCAGCACTACTACGAGCATACACGCCACGAATTTCTCACGGCCAATGGCATCAGTTTTGCGCGGTTGCACGACGAAGGTCTCGATTTCGTGGTGGCTCGCATCGAAATGTCGTTCAAAGCACCACTGCATTCGGGCGACCATTTTTTGAGCCAACTCACGCTCGAACGCGACGGCATAAAATATGTTTTTCGGCAAAAAATCTACCTTTTGCCCGAACGCAAACTTTGCAACATAGCGCGCGTCGATTGTGTAGCACTCGACCACGGCCAACTCAGCCGCTCGTCGAAAATCGACAATGTCTTTTTTAGCGAACTTTGAACTTTTTACCTGAAACTTTCAACTTGAAACTAGATATGAAGTACTTCGGAGCCCATGTAAGTGCGTCGGGTGGAGTGGAGAATGCGCCGCTCAATGCTCACGCCATCGGTGCAACGGCTTTTGCGCTGTTCACCAAAAATCAGCGGCAGTGGTTTTCTGCGCCGCTCACCGACGATAGCATTGCGCTGTTCAAGGAGCGTTGTGCCGAATTTGGCTACACACCGCAGCAGATTCTTCCGCACGATAGTTACCTCATCAACCTCGGTTCGCCCGACGACGAAGGCCTCGAAAAGTCGCGCCGCTCGTTCGTTCACGAACTGAAACGCTGCCAACAACTCGGCCTCGATCGGCTCAATTTTCATCCAGGAAGCCATCTTGGCAAAATTTCGGAAGATGATTGTTTGGCGCGCATTGCCGAATCCATCAATCTGGCGCTCAGTAAGACCGAAGGCGTAACAGCGGTGCTCGAAAATACAGCGGGGCAGGGCACAAATGTTGGCTTTCGGTTCGAACATCTGCGCGCCATCATCGATCGCGTCGACGACAAAAGCCGCGTGGGCGTTTGCATCGATACGGCACACACTTTCGCTGCGGGCTACGACATCAGCACACCCGAAGGTTTCCGCCTTGTTTTCGACGAATTTGACGAGGTGATCGGCTTCAAATATCTGCGCGGAATGCACATCAACGATTCCAAAAAGGCACTCGCATCGCGCGTCGATAGGCACGAATTGCTCGGCATGGGGCTGATTGGCAACACGCTTTTCGAGATGATTGCTGCCGATGCTCGCTTCGATGACATTCCACTAATACTCGAAACGCCCGACGAATCGCGCTGGGCCGACGAAATAGCATGGCTCAAAAACAAAGCCAATCTTTGATATGAAACAATTTTTTGTAGATATTTGGAATTTTTTGCTGCGCAATTTTCGGCTTGCTTTTCGTATGTTGCGCAAGCCTGCTGATGCGTGGACGGTTGTGGCGTCGCTCGATGGGCGGCAAGTAGCGCAATTTTTCTACCTTTTCGTTGGCATCACGGTTTTCTTGAAATTTGTTGGCTCTTGGATCGAAACGTCGTTGGCATTAGCGCTTTTGGCGGCGTTTTTTCGATTTTTCAGTCTGATGATCACTTGGTGGATTTCGTTGCGATTTTTGCCATGGCTCGCCCAGCGTTTTTTTCGCGTCGATACCGACAAACAGACCATTGCAATGCTTGTGGCGTTCGGTTCGTTGCCCGTATTTTTGGTTTATTGGGTGCTGGCATTTACCTCGGCTGAATTTCTCTATCTCTTGGCTGTTTGCAACTATTTCATCGTGCTTAGCGGAGTCGATCATCTGCTCACAGTCGATAAAAAATTGCGCGGTCGTTTGATTGTTTCGCTTACAATCTGGCTCGTTGTTTTGCCGCCGTTGGTCGACCACTTATTGCGTTTGCTCGTGCCAAATGCTGCAATTTAGCGAAATTGCACTTTTTTTGCGAGAAAATTATTATCTTTGCAGCTCGAAAAAAGATATTCTTTCTTGAAGAAAATTTTTCCCATATTTTTTGCGGTGCTGGCGCTTTGCAGTTGCTCCAAAAACGATTTCAAAGTTTGGAAATCTGTGAATGCCGACCTTATTACGCGCATTCAGACCGATAGTGCCGATGTCTACAAGACTTCGCCGTCGGGTGTACTCTATCGCGTGTTGGCGCCGACTTATCACACGGGTTATAAGCCAAAACCTGCCTCGTATGTGTGCGTCAACTACAAAGGTTGGTTGGTCGATGGCACCGAGTTCGATTCGGGCAGCGAAGAGTGGCTCTATGTGGGCAATTTGGTGTCGGGTTGGCAGGAAATTCTCTGCATGATGCAAGATGGCGAACGTTGGCGCATCTACATTCCTTACTCGCTCGGCTATGGTTCCGATGGCACCACCGACGACGATGGCAACTTCATTATTCCGCCTTATTCCACACTCATTTTCGATTTGGAGATAGTGGGCGATGGTGTTATTAACTAATTGAATTTCAATAAGATAATGTGATGAAACGATTTCTGTTGATAGCAATGTTTGTTCTGGGCGTGGTGGCGGCACAGGCGCAGCGCTTGGGCGGTGTGGCTGGCTATCAACTGTCGTTTGGCTTCAACAGCACCACCAACGATGTGGTCGATTTTGGCGCAACGCCAGGCTCGGGTTTCTTGGTTGGCGTGTTGTTCGATTACGACATCACCAATCGCTGGGGCATAGAAGCGGCTGCCACATACAACCTGCGCACCACAAAGTACAATCTGCGTCTGGCCGAAAAAAATGGTCTCGACACGGCGCACATCTTCAAACGCCAACTCTATTTTCTGAACATTCCTGTGCATGCGTATGTCAATTTTCCGTTCAAAAAATGGACGCTTGCGCTCTATTTTGGTCCATCGTTCAATGTTGGTCTGCACGGCAAAGACATTGCTTGGGAAGATACCGAATGGCAAAAACCCGTTGGGCTGATGGAAGACGACATTTACGGCAGCAAAAACGAGGGTAGGCTCTATCGTTTCGAGATTGGTGCGGAGGTTGGCTTGCGCGCAAAATACCGCAACTATTCCTTTTCACTTGGTTATCATCAGGGCTTCAACAACCTCGACAAGAGCGATTACAACTGGACACTTTCGTTGCCATCGAACACAAAAAAGCGCGTCATGATGGGCGAACTCAACTTTTCCGTCGCTTATATGTTCGATTTGAAGAGATAGGATTTTCTCATCATCTAGAAATCAAAAACGACCTTCAAACAATGTTTGAAAGTCGTTTTCTTTTTGCGTACCCAGACCCGGGATCGAACCGGGATGGATCGCTCCACTGGTGTTTGAGACCAGCGCGTCTACCGATTCCGCCATCTGGGCTTAATTGCGGGTGCAAAGGTACAACTTTTTTTTCAACCAACAAATTTTCGAGCAATTTTTTTGCCATTTTCGCAAAATCTTTCATTTTTCTCTTGGATAAACGGACAAAAAGCACTAATTTTGCATTGGAAAAACGGTCAAAATCAACCAAAATCATCTTGGAAAAACGGACAAAATTATGGTTAATCGTAAGATAGACAGGTATTTAGTCGAATTCTATAGGAATACTCGCAAAGCGTTGATGCTCACTGGTGCACGACAGATTGGTAAAACTTTCTCTATTCGCAAGTTTGGCGAGGAGCATTTCGATAGTTTTGTGGAGATTAATTTCATAAAAAATCCCGAATATGCTGCGGCTTTGTGCAATGCAAGTGGGGTTGACGATATGTTGCTTCGTCTCTCTGCCATGACGCGTCGTCGACTTATTCCGCATCGCACACTTGTTTTTTTCGACGAGGTGCAAGAGCAGCCCGAAATTGTCACGAAGATTAAATTTTTGGTCGAAGATGGACGTTTTCGCTATATTTTGAGTGGTTCGTTGTTGGGTGTTTACATCAACGATATTCGGTCTGCGCCAGTTGGCTATCTCGATATTAAGGATATGTATCCTATTGATTTTGAGGAGTTTGCGTTGGCGGTTGGTGTAAAACCGAATGTGATTGATGCAATTGCTAAAAATTTTGCTGGTAAAACTGCTGTCGACGATTTTGTTCACACTAAAATGATGGAGGTTTTTCGACTCTATTTGGTTGTTGGCGGCATGCCTGCTGCTGTGCAGAAATATCTCGATACAAACGATTTGCGGCAGGTGATGGCAGAACAGCGGTCGATTGTTCGGCTCTATCATCAGGATATTTCGAAGTACGATCCAGCGCACAAATTGTATATTTCGGAGATTTTTGACCAAATTCCAGCGGAGTTGAATGCAAAGAATAAGCGTTTTATCTTGAAGAATTTGAACGAAAATATGAAATTTTCGCGCTACAAAAATAGTTTTCTATGGCTGAAGGATGCTGGCGTAGCTTTGCCAACTTACAATGTGGAATCGCCTGTGTTGCCGCTACTTTTGTCGAGCTCGCGCAATCTTTTCAAGCTTTTTTTGAGCGATATCGGACTTTTGGCTGGACTTTATGCCGATGGTATTCAACAGAAAATTTTAGATAATGCAGCGGATGTCAATTTTGGCTCGATTTACGAGAATGTGGTGGCGCAGGAGTTGTATGCACACGGATTTGACCTCTATTATTACAACAGTAAGCGTTTGGGCGAAATCGATTTTGTGATAGAACAGAATGGTCGTTCGCTGCCTATCGAGGTGAAATCGGGTAAGGACTACGAACGACATCGTGCTTTATCGAATGTGCTGAAAAACAGCGATTTCGGTATCGAAAATGCCTTTGTACTTTGCAATGACAATGTGAAAATTGATGGGAAAATAACTTATTTGCCAATATATATGCTCATGTTTATTCGTCGCAATTTATCGGCACCCGTTCAGTACAAAATTGATTTGAATGGTTTGAAATAAGGTTTCTTGGATAAACGGACAAAAAGCACTAATTTTGCATTGGAAAAACGGACAAAATCAACAAAAATCATCTTGGAAAAACGGACAAAAGTAATTTTAAGCGATTGATTTATAGCTAATTATCGATAATAAGATTTGTTGCCTATTTTCTCTGATAGAAAATGACAGCCAAACAACGAACAAGCGCAGGATTTCCGAGTCCTGCGCTTGACGCTAATTAACTTAAAAAACTTATGAAATCAATTTTGAGTATGAAAGTACAAAGTCTGAAAGTGTATAAAGTGTTTGGTCACTGCAGTTGGTCTTGATTATCCAGTTTATTCCCTTCGTAATTCATAATTCTTAGTTCGCTAAAAGAGGTTCCCGATTTGCCAGACGGCGAACGACACAATCCATGCAATGCAGGTGGTGTAGAGCACCGAGAAGCATGCCCATTTGCGACCAGCCTCGCGCGCAATGGCCGAGATGGCTGCAATGCACGGAAAATAAAGCAGAATGAACAGCATGAATGTGTATGCTTTGAGCGGTGTGAAGAACGGTTGCCCCAACTCGTCGGTTTGGGCGCGCAGGCTCTCCACAAGTCGCGAATCGCTTTCGCCTTCGGTGGCAGCGGTGGTTGGCTCATCGTTGTAGAGAATGCCGAGCGACGACACCACAATCTCTTTTGCTGCCAAGCCAGTGACCAGACTCACGCCCATTTTCCAATCGAAGCCGAGCGGACGAACCACAGGTTCCACAGCGTGACCAATGCGCCCGATGTACGAATTTTCGGTTTGTTGCGCTAGCGTCATCTCTTCGGTTGGACGCGGAAAATAGCCCAATGCCCAAATGATGATGGAGGCGAGCAAAATAACCGTTCCCATCTTTTTTAGATATTGTGCACTTTTGTCCCACATGTGAACCAGCGTGTTGCGTAGCGTTGGAATGCGATAGGGCGGCAATTCCATTACAAACTGATCGCTTGCATTTTTGAAAACGGTCTTGTTTAGTACTGTTGCGGTGATTATTGCCACAAGAATGCCAATCAGGTAGATGCTCATCAGCACAAGCCCTTGGTGATGACCGAAAAATGCCGAAACCAACAGCAGATAGACTGGCAGGCGCGCCGAACAACTCATGAACGGCACGGTGAGAATGGTCAAAATGCGATCTTTCGGATTTTCGAGTGTGCGCGTGGCCATGATGGCTGGCACGCCGCAACCAAAGCCGATGATGTAGGGAATGAACGATTTGCCGTGCAGCCCGATGCGGTGCATCAGTTTGTCCATGATGAACGCTGCGCGCGCCATGTAGCCCGTGTCCTCGAGTAGCGAGATGAACAGGAACAAAATCAAGATGTTTGGCAAGAAAACCAGCACGCCGCCCACGCCAGCGATGATGCCATCGACAATCAGATCGTTGAGCATGCCCTCGGGCAGTAGCGTCGAAACCCAGCGCCCGAGCGCGTCGATGCCAATTTCGAGCCACTCTTGCGGATATGCGCCTAGCGTGAATGTGGCTTGGAACATTATCCAAAGAAAAAGCAGCAGCACAGGAAAACCGAGCCAACGGTTGGTCAGCACTGTGTCGAGCGCATACGATAGACGGCGTTTGTCGTCCTTGGCGTGAGTGAGCGTTTCGCCTAGCGCACCGCGTATGAAGCCATATTTCAGACCCGAAACAATGCTCGAAATGTCGTCGTTGTATTCGTGTTCAATCTCGGTGCGATATTTTGTAGCGGTCTGTTCTATCTCGTCGAAATTTGGCAACGAAGCCACTTCGCGTTTTGTAACTCCGTCATTTTCAATTAGTTTGATGGCGATGTAGCGTGCGCAGATGGCTCCGCTCACAGGGCCATTCTTTTCGACCAATGCCTTCACTGCCTCGATGGCTTTTTCGAGATCTTCGCCATAATTTATGTGAATGTGTTTCGATGCGCCTGCTTGATCTTCGTACACACGAACGATGTTTTCGAGCACATCGTCGAGACCGCGCCCCGTGCTGGCAACCAGCGGAACAATTGGGAAACCGAGCATGCGCGAGAGACTCTCGTGGTCGAGTGTGTCGCCCGATTTCTCGAGTTCGTCGTACATGTTCAGTGCCATCACCATGCGTGGATTTAGGTCGATAAGTTGTGTGGTGAGAAACAGATTGCGCTCCAGATTGCCCGCATCTACTATGTTCAGCACCACATCGGGCTGCTGTTTTGTGATGAAATCGCGCACATAGAGTTCCTCGGGCGTGTATTCGGTGAGCGAGTAGGTGCCAGGCAGATCTACAAGATTGATGGTGTAGCCTCGGTGTTGAAAAATGCCCACTTTGGCATCGACTGTGACGCCGCTGTAGTTGCCCACTTTCTCGCGCATGCCAGTGGCGTGGTTGAAAAACGAGGTCTTGCCGCAGTTGGGATTGCCCACCAGCGCCACGGTTATCTGTTTGCCGAGTTCTTCGGCTTCGTGTGCCACATGTTCTTCGAGTGTGCCGTGGTAGATGTTGTCGGGGTGTGCGCCCTCTTCGAGCGACACAACCTCTATTTCGCTGGCTTCGGCACGGCGCAGCGACACGTGACTACCCATTATTTGGTATTCGATAGGGTCGAGTAGCGGCGCGTTTTTCAGCACCGTTACCGTTTCGCCTTTCACAAATCCGAGTTCTAAAATGCGGTGACGGAAGCCACCGTGTCCGTGAACTTTCGCAATCACGCATCGTGTGTGCGTTGGCATATCGGCCAATGTTGTTTTTGTGTTCATCGGTTTTCACATTTTTCTGATGTTGCAAAATTACAACCATTTTTCCAATGCCGAAATACCTAAAAATGGCGATTTTTGGTGGGAAAGTAAGGAGTAAGAAAGAGTAAAGAATAAAGAATAAAGAGTAAAGAATAAAGAATAAAGAATAAAGAATAAAGACGGGAGGGGGCTGCGGTTGAACGATGTGCTTTACTGCCGATTTTCTTGTTAAAATCAAGCTTTTCATTTTACTTGCA
>CAVFDI010000003.1:0-51251 GCA_963621145.1 Paludibacteraceae bacterium
TAAATTGGCACTTTAAAGTGTCCGTCAGTACCATTAGAATCATTGAATACACCAAGAATGGACGCTAGATATTGATAATTGCCTTGATATTTGCAGAATATGACATAACCATCATTGTCGCTATGTGATAAATTAGAAAAATAAAGATCGACGTAGGCTCTGTCGTTTTCGTTTATATCGATTACTATCGAGTCAAAAGGAACACTTGTCAGCAAAGTACTTTTTGCAGTTGCAATTTTATCGTCGTATTCTACAGTTATTTCGTATGTTTTACCTGCTTCGCCAAATAATCGCGCTGTACTATATTTATATGGAGGCAGATAAGTCGTATCTAATTTACCCGTCAAAATTACAG
Source organism: Paludibacteraceae bacterium (assembly GCA_963621145.1). Lineage (GTDB taxonomy): Bacteria > Bacteroidota > Bacteroidia > Bacteroidales > Paludibacteraceae > W0P28-013. Next base: position 356 of record CAVFDI010000003.1, read on the forward strand.
AAGACTCTCCATCGTCAATCGTGACCTTGCCCCAGGTTATCATTTTTTGTGCAAAAAGTTCACTGACAGATGTTATTTTTTCGTCAAAAGTAAACGGATAATGCAAAAAAACTATAGGCGGTTCGTTCTCTTCTATCCAACCTTCGACAATTAGTATTTGTTCCGTTGGATTTTGTTTCTGACAACCAACAAGAACTAACACACACAATAACAAAAAAAATATTTTTTTCATGTTAGAATTTGAAGAACAGACTTAACGACGGAATAACGTATTTTAGCATCGATATTTGTCGCATTTTAAATTTATCATCAAGTACAGTAAACAAAATATTTTTATGACAATAGACATTATACAGCGATAAATTGAGGCCAAGTTCACCTCTGTCATCTTTTATTATCCAGTAGTTTGCAGTTAAATCTAAACGATGGTATAACGGCAAATTTGCGCTATTGAGTGCGGCATATTCACACGCTATTTTTCCATTCAGTATGTACGCGTATTTTGGTGGAGTGTATGGAGTACCAGACATTAGCGTAAACATCAAACCGAGACTCCAGCGACTAGCAACTTGTGAGTTTAGCACAATCTTTAAATCGTGCCTACGGTCGTACGACGCAGAATAATCGTAACCACCGCCTAGTTCTGCGAATTGCCTCATCGACCAACCGAGTGCGTATGAAATATAGCCTTTTACAAACCCTTTGTTTTTGTTAAACATAATGTTTAGACCATAGTTTCGACCATTGCCCTGTATTATCATTCTTTCGTAGTCGAAGTCAGTGTTTATTAATTCAAATACATTGCCATAGAATTCTTGCGCATTATATAGTTGTTTGAAATAAGCTTCTGCCGAAAACGAGTATTTCCCATCAATTATATCTAAATTGTAACCAAGACTAACAGCATGAGCCAGCTCAGGTTTCGCATTTTTGCTCGCCAAAATCCAGAAATCACAAGGTAAACCACCATTTAATAGTGCAATTTTGTGTAAATATTGATGATACATGCCATAATGGGCATAAATCATATTACTCTTGTTTATGCGGAAATTTAAGTTTATACGTGGATCAACACCCCAAAACATCTGCTTCTCACCACTAAAAAAACTACTATGTATGCCTAAATCGTACGAAAAATGTGCTGAAACATTATGCTCAACTTGTAAGAAAAAAGATGTTTCGTGTTTTTTTTGCCGTTTCACATCTCTACTTGTGCTTTTTATTTCATTTTCGGAGATATCAAAAAGGCAGGGGGTTGTTATATGCATATTCCATTCTGCCCCCCCTTTTAGTGCCAATTGTGGTAACACTTTGTATTCCACATGGCTTTTCAATCCCCATGACGCTAAATTTGCCAACTCATTTGCTTCGACAGATTGACTTGCCACATTTAATTTATTCTCATAGCCAGAATAAAATGCAGTTGTATGTATGTTTCCCTTATCTTGAAAACGATGATTCCAATCGACAGAAGCAGCTATGTTGTACCATGGCAATTTAGCCTCGACATCGCTTTTAGTAAATTCAGACGATAACTTATCACGACCAAAATAGGCTGTACACAATATAGTATCTTTTTCGGAAGGAAAAATGCTATATGTCAGGTTATAATCTTGAAAGCCATATCGTAAAGCAATATCATCGATTGTTAAAAGTTTGTTATAAAGCAGATTAATGTATGTAGCACGACCAGAAATTAAAAAAGCAGATTTTTGACCACATGGTATTTCCATTGTAAGATCGGAGCTAATTAACCCCACATTACCACTAATTTTAAATTTTTCTGTCGCAGATTTTTTAGTATACAACCAAATGCCGCCACCCAATCGATTCTGAAAAGAGGCATCGTGTGCAGATTTTTGCAATGTAATTGTTTCAAAATGATCGGATATGAAACCTGAAAATAGACCAAGAAGGTGATTCGGATAGTAAACTGGAGCACCATTCAATGTAAGAACACTTTGATAATCGGCACAACCCTGTATGTAAAGTCCAGCAGTTGCTTCGTTATTCATTTGCACACCAGCAACACTTCGTAGATAATTCAAGGGGTCGGCTGTACCTAAAAAATTAGGTAAATTTTCAATCTCGTCTAAACTCATTGTAACATCGCCTTTTACCTGACGAATAGCGGCTGGCTTAACTTTGTAAGTTAGTACGACCTCATCTAAATTACCATATAAAAAAGCACTATCTGCGATCTCGGTGTTCTGAGCAGAACAGAGACCACAGATAGTAAAAAATAGGATTAATACAGCTAATGATTTAGACATGTAGATTTTTAATCCAATTCAATAGGGCCTATTTCGTTATATTTTGCGATTTTGATATAACTATTTATCAGATCCTCAGTCAGATTAATAACATTGCTAAATGCACCTTGAGTGAAATAATCCTCGAAAGCATACGATGTACCATCTTTGGGAAAATAGATTACGGGTTCATAATCATAGCATATCCAATCTACATTTTCTTGCGTATCATAATCGTAGTGTGTGGCATTACGCCAAGTCGTTTCAAACTTTAACTCGGCTTGTTCAATATCGCTACTATAGTATACTTTGCAATCAAGATATTTGTTATACAAATCAACAATTTCGTTGTTATATGGTTGCTGGTTGCGGTAATACTCCCACCAATAATCATAATTACTGTCATATTTATCATCTACCTTTTCGAGGTTGCGATAGAGTGCATTAATATTTTCACAAGACATCGCTATCTGTACTTGTTTAAGCAAATTTGCCTTGGCTATTACCTTGCCATATTCCACTCCATATTCTAGATCTTCATATTTTTCTCCGAATTCTTCCCAATCATCATCAGTTGGATTTTGTTTAATATCAAGCAAAATACAACTTGGAAGTTCTACATTTGTGGTGAATAGCTCCGTATTTCCATAATACATTTCACACGACGCTGAAGCATTATTTTTTGTAATATTTGCTTTTGCATTAAGCAATATATTTACCACTTTCATCGTCATTGTATAACGGAAATGACTCGATCGAGCAATGTCAAAGTTTATGTCAGCCCTAATTATTTCCATTTGATTTTCGCAGACTGTATAAACCATTTTTGATGGTAATTTGACCGTAATCATTGTCCCATCATACTCCCTAGAATACTCAAGAGTATTACCTTCGCCTGTAAGTTTGACCTCGATAGTTTTTCCTGATAGCGAACTACCACGCAACACAATACCGCCATCGTTATTACCTTTGTATTCCCATGTGCGAGTAGCATCGTTTGCTTCAAATGTTGCATTGATTTCTGGGAAACTATACACTTCAGATTGCTCCATTTGTGGCGCACTAGCACTCACAATTCGTCGCGTCGAACGTGCTATCGAACGAAAAATAGCATAATGTTCCTTGCCATAACCTTCCACTTCGTCCCACGAGTAATCCTCGTATTTGTAAAACAATTCATCGGCCAATTCCACAGCATGCTTTTGGTCTTCTGAGTTGAATGTCTTAACCATCTGTGTAGCAACACTTTCTAATTTCACCTTCTGCTCTTGAGCAGTCATAATGGTTGTTTCAGCATTAACGTTGCCGTCATTACCATTTTCTTTGTTTTTGTCTTCACATGCCATCAACATGCAAGCCACTAGTGTACAAACACCAATTTTAAAATACTTTTTTTTCATAATTCACATTTATAAAAGTTAAGGTTTTTCTTATGGAATAATGCAGTTATATTTTTACACACACCAACAATGGGCGAATAAAAATCCGTCCGAAATAAATTCTTTTGAAAATTTGTAAAAATAAATTTACCCGATAGGGGGGGGGGAGGCTAAATGGCTAATAATCAGCAAGTTACGCAAACATTGTGAGAAAACAAACAAGTTTGCCATGCAATCTGAATTAATATGTAAACTAGTTATTGCCATAATTTCGACCGCAAAGATACAACTTTATTTTAAATTACAAAACACATTTGCATAAATTTTTTGTATCTAAAACTTCGCCGTAAGAAAACGCACCTTTTTTGCCTATAATTTCATAGGAAAACGCACCAAATTTGCCTATAATTTTGTAGGAAAACGCACCTATTTTTAGCATAAATCATTGATTATCAGCGCGCGCTTCGTCGGTAAAGTTTTTGAGCGAAATTTTCTCGCCGTCGAAGGTAGCGTATGTGAACAAGCGCATAAATTCGCCAACGATGAGCATCTGACTGCCGCCGTTGAGCATCAAGTTGAGTTCGATGTGGCGATGGCCGAAAACAAAGTAGTCAATTTCGGGGTGCTGCTGGGCATATTGCTTGGCAAAAATCACGAGCGGCTCGCGCGTTTCGCCCCGATATTCTGGCAAATATAGCGTGTGTTTGCGACGATTTCCCTCGCTCCATCGCTGTCCGAAAGCCATGCCCCAACTGGTCGGCACAAGGTGGCCAAACGCCCATTGGCAGGCGCGATTGTGAAAGATCCATCGAAGCAATTTGAATGTGCGGTCGTTGTCGCCCAAACCATCGCCATGAGCAAGGAAAAACTGCTTTCCCTCGAGCGTAAAAATTTGCGGCTCGCGATGCACTATCAGCCCAACTTCCTGCTCCAAATAGCCGAATGTCCACACATCGTGATTGCCCGTGAAGAAATGCACTGGAATGCCTTCCTGACAAATGCTGCGCAGCGTTCCAAGCAATAGCGTGAAACCTTTCGGCACAACTCTGGGGTATTCGAACCAAAAATCAAAAATATCGCCCAAAAGAAAAATGGCGGTAGCATCGCGACGGGCCATGTTGAGCCAATCGACAATTTTCTGCTCGTGCGCATGCACATCGTCAGTCACCACATGCGAGCCAAGGTGGGCATCACTCAAAAAATAGTACATCTTTATTGGGGTTGATCAGTTGATGAGTTTATAAGTTGATAAGAAGTTCATCAAGTTTATAAAGTTATAAAGTTCATAAAACTCGCATCCCACAACCTTCACTTCTCACTTCTAACTTTTACAAAAGTCCGAGTTCGAGTTTGGCTTCGTCGGTCATGCGGTCTTGGGTCCATTCTGGCTCGAAAACGACATTCACTTTGGCCGATTTCACGCCTTCGATGCCCTCAATTTTTTGCTTCACATCTTCGGCAATAAAGTCGGCGGCGGGACAGTTGGGCGCAGTCAATGTCATGTCGACTTCCACCACATCGTCGTTCACTTCGATGCGATAAATCAGCCCCAAATCGTAGATGTTGACGGGGATTTCGGGATCGAAAACGGTCTTAAGCACACTCACTATTTTCTCTTCGGTCGATAGAAATTCGTTTTCCATGTGAATAGGTTCCAGATTTCAGATTTCAAATTTCAAATTTCAAATTAATTGCCAACTGCGGATAATTAAGAAAATGGAAATTAGATAATTGGGTAATTAAAGCCCTTGGTTTTTCGCTTCATTCCATATTTCATCCATTTCGGCGAGGGTCATTTGGTGCAGGTCGCGCCCCTGTTTTATGGTCTTTTCTTCGAGATAATTGAACCTGCGAATAAACTTTTTATTGGTGCGTTCGAGAGCATTTTCGGGATTGACACCGTAGAGCCGCGCCGCATTCACCAGACTGAAAAACAGATCGCCAAATTCGGCCTCCATCTTGTCGGCATCGTTGCGGTCTATTTCGGCTTGCACCTCGGCAGTTTCCTCTTTCACCTTGTCCCAAACCTGCTCGCGTTCTTCCCAATCGAAACCGATGTTGCGCGCCTTGTCCTGAATGCGATTGGCTTTGATGAGCGCAGGCAGCGTGGCTGGAATTCCGCCCAAAACCGAATGGTTGCCGTCCTTCTCTTTCAGTTTCACCTGCTCCCAAAGTTGTTTGATCTCTTCGGGCGTCTCGGCCTTCACATCGCCGTAGATGTGCGGGTGACGGAAAATGAGTTTATCGGTGATGGCATCGCACACGTCTTTAATGTCGAAATCGCCCGTTTCGCTGGCAATTTGAGCATAGAAAACAATGTGGAGCAGCACGTCGCCAAGTTCCTTGCGAATGTTGTCGAGGTCGTGATTGGCAATGGCTTCGGTCAGTTCGTAGGTCTCTTCGATGGTGTTGCAACGCAGCGAATCGAAGGTCTGTTTCCTATCCCACGGACATTTTTGACGCAGTTCGGCCATCACATCGAGCAGACGACCAAATGCCGCCAGTTTTTCGTCTTTTGTATGTTCCATAATCCTTATTTCAGATTTCAAATTTCAGATTTCAGATTTCAGATTAAAAGCCAACTACAGATAATTAAGAAATTGGAAATTAAATAATTGGGTAATTACTTTATGTCAAATATTTTAAAATCGCCGTTATAGTTTCCTGTGATTTTATTTTTGTCTTGGTCGGTGCCATCGAATGTGAACTGATAGAGTCCACCGTCGCGCGTGAGCGAGATTTTGCCCGACAGCAGATTGTTTTTGGTTTGCGCCGTGGCACTCAAGTAGTTGATTGTGTAAGTTCCCCAGTTGCCTTTGCCACTTTTGTGACCATAGAGCGCGGTGTTCGCCTCGTTTTTTGTGCTGATGGGATAGTCGCCTGCCGCCACCGAATCGGCATTTGTCGAGTGCAATCCCACCACGAAAGCAGCGCCCTGACGAATTTTCCCCGCGTCGTTGTGGCGCAGGTTGCACGAATAGAAATAGAATTCGTGATAGTTCAAATCGTCGGCAAAAATCGGTCCCCAGAGCATCAAATCGCCGCGCTGCAACGGCACTATGGAGTCGCCAATTTGCAATGTACCAATCTGCACGCCATCGATGTCGTACGAATAGGTGTGCGTGCCTTCGTAGGACGCATCTAACGTATTGGTTTTCAGCGTATAACGCTGTCCGTGATCGGTATTTTCAATGGTCAATGTGCCACTGCCGAGTGCCACGGAAGTGGTGTCGGTTTTGTCGTCGCTGATGGTGATGAGGCGCGATTCGGGCAACAGTTCGTATTCGCCCGCCGCGATGGGTGCGCTATCGCTCGCCACTGTTGCGATGAGCAGTGCGCCTGTGCCGCTCATTTTGGCGTCGGTGTAGGTCATTTTGCCAGAACAAAACGCCAATTCTACGCGCATTTCGTTGCTCTCGGAGTCGAGGTAGACATGCTGACGAACGCTCTGCAGCGCATACGATGTGCCATCGAACTGCAGCGAGCCGCCATTCGAAAATTTTGTGGTCTTTTTGCACGCCATTAGACTGATTATCAGCAAAATAACAAGCGGAATATATCGAAAAAATAGTTTCATTTTTATCTCAAAATTTTGATAACAGAATTATCAATCTGCAAAATGTAAATGCCAGCATTTTTCAGCACAAAATTCATCGTTGAGCCACTGCTGATGGCGGTTGCGAGCATTCGTCCAGCAGCGTCGTAGATCGTGATGGTGACATCGGTTGGCAGATTTTCGACCACCAGATTTTCACCCGAAATTTTCCAGAAAACATTATCCAAATGCGTTTTCTGAATGGCGGTTTTGCCCGTTGTTACCTCGTACGGTCCGAGAATGGTCGGAAATTCGCTGCCCACGGGCTGAATGGTGTAGAGATATTTTTCGCCGCACACGAGGTTTTCTATTTTGCAACGATTGCCCGTAGCAAGCGTGTCGGCAATGATGTAGCGCGACTCCACCGCCTCAAACGACTCTATTTTGATGTCGGTAATCACCGCGCGGTTACTCTTCTCGACCCAACAACGCACCGAACCATTGCCGATAGTGTTCGCAATTGTCGCTGTATATAGAGCGGTGTCTTGCGTCAGGCCGATTTCGGCGATTTGCGCTGTGTCCGTCGCGCCATCGAGCGAAATGGTGAGCCTCGGCGATGCGTCTTTTGCGTTGGCAAAGGCGGCGTGAAAGGTAATTCGTACGCTGTCGCCAAGTGCGAGTGTGGGCGTGGCTGCAAATCCGCCATTCGAGGCTGAACCAAGGTTGATGAGCCCGCCATTTTGCGATTTCCAACTCATGCCGTTGGTGCTGCGCGACCATTCAGTTGGCCACGAAGCAAAATCTTCGTTCAGTGTTTCGACCCACGCTTTTTCGCCAAGATTGCGCATCTGAAAAAGGTTGATTCTGTAGCTCGTGGCATCGGCCGATGGTCGCCAACGAATAGTCACGGCCTCGTCGTCGATTTCAGGCTCAAGAGGCTGAAAAATGTCGCGTGCTTCGGCAATGAGCGTAACGCTGACGGGCGCGCTCATTTCGCTGCTTTCGAGGATAATTTGCGCAGTGTCGTGCGCTGGCACACTCGATGTGTAGGTGATGGTTTGCGCCTTGCCTTTGGTCAGATCAGAAACCGAAAGTTGCTCCGATGGTAGCGTGAAAGTGCCTTTTGTTGCGCCTTCGATGTGCCAACTGATGGGTTGCGTAACATTGCTCGCCTTGAATTGCATACGCAGCGATTGCATGGCTTCTATGGTGTCGCCTTTGAAGGCATACTGCTCGCCATGGCGCGGCATAATGAAAAAACATTTGCCAGTAAGTTCCTCTAAATCAAACAATTCCGCCATTTTCTCGCCCCAAATATAATCAGCAAAAACGGGACAATCGATAAACGGATTGCGGTTGCCCTGAATACGATAGATGGCTTCGTTGCGGTTCAATTCTTTGTCGCTCACGGGGTCGGCGGCGTGCCAACGGAGCAAAAGTTCTATCGAATAATCGGTGAAAATAGGGTAAGTTGTTTTCTCTTTCCAAAGAATTTGCCGCATGGCATCGCTGCTCCAAGTGGGGCCACCATCGTTGCCTGCGGTGCAAATCTCTTCGTAGCAAGTTACCACATACATGTAGGCTCGCGCAAAATCACCTTTGTACTCATCGGCAGGCTCCCACACGCGGTAGCCGCCGGCACTGTAGCCCGAGCGCACCACGCCATTGTCGTACAGGATTTTTTGCGATTCGTCCACTTCGCCCATTGGCAGATTGTTTTTGGCCTGCTGATTGGCGGTGGCATCGGCTGGATTCAGGTTGAAAAGATCGCTGTAACAGCCGTATTTATCGGCATTCACGCCCGACGCCCACCAACTTTTTGGGAAAGCGTGTTCGCGGTCCATGCCCGTAACCGTGGACCCATCGTCGTTGAACTCGTAGGTGTTGTTCGAGTACATGTCCCACACTTTGCCGTCGGCGCGGCGGTCGGTGGTGGCAAAATACTGCCAAAGATTGTCGTAGCCAACCACTTTCGGTTTTTTGATAATTTCGTACAACGCAGTTTTCAGCGCGCCTTTGTTTAGACCGCTGGTGGTGGCATAGTAGGTCTGCAAATCGACTTGCGCCGAGACTGCTGCTACCGCACAAATGAACGTTGCTATCGTCAAAAATCGCTTCATCTACAGCCCCAATTCTTCCAATTTTTCGGCCAACGATTCGTCGTTCAATTTCTTCGCCACAATGGTGCCATCGGGCGCAATCAGCATCAAGTGCGGAATGGCATCGACGCCGTAAACCTCGCTCGCAGCCGACTGCCAGCCTTTCAAATCGGAAATATGATTCCACGGCAATTCGAGGTCGGCAACGCACTTTTTCCATGCTGCCTCGTTGCTATCGAACGACACGCCAACAATCTCAATTTTGCCAGCATAGCGTTTGTAAATCTCTTTCAGTTCGGGCATCGATTGGCGGCACGGGCGACACCAACTTGCCCAAAAATCGACTACCAAATAGCGGTCATTACCAACAAAATCGGCAAGATGCGCCTCGTGGCCATCGAGATTGCGCATTGTGAGGTCGACAAACGGCTTGCCTACTGCCACTTTTTTCATTTGTTCGAGGCGCTCGCTTATTGGCGCAATGCCAGGCTGACAAAGGAAATTTTCGCCAGCGGCTTCCATTATCTCGATTTGCTGCTCATCGTCGAGCATGCGGTAGATTTGCACAAAAACGAGTGCGCCAGCGGCATCGCTGTTGTGCAGTTTTATGTAGTCGACCATTTTTTCGGTCAATTCGTCGGACAAGCGGTCGTATTCCTCCTCAATTTGATGTTGAAGTGGCAGATTATCGTCGCTCATCGCATAGATTTGATAGAGCGAGTCGAGCGCATTTTCTGCATCACGAACAAGGTCGAGATATTGCTGCACGGCGTCGTTTTGCGGAGTGCCGCCCACAGTGGCTTCGCGCCCGTTGTAGTTGACGAAAATTTTGCCATTTTCGAGTATTACTGGCACAATCATTTCGCGGTTGCCTGGCTTTTCAATCAGCAGTTGGCGATAGAAAACTGTGTCCTGCGCGCCTTTGAATTTGAATGCGCCATTTTCGATTGCGGTGCTGTCGTCCATCACAAGGTCGCGCCCGTTGAAGTGTGCCAAATAGGCCGTTCCGCCGTTCCATTCATCTGGTACAGAGGCATTTAGTGTATATTTATTGGCTTTCTGGCAGCCCATTGTCACAGCGCAAAGTGCGCAAAGCGTAAAAAATTTCAGGTGTTTCATAATTCTATTTCAAATTTCAAATAATTAAGTAATTGGGAATTAGGCAATTAGTCATTTTTTTTCTCTTTGAGCCTTTTTTAAATCGGCAATTAGTTTATCGAAGAGTTTTACTTTGCTGCTAGTTTCAATTTTTCGGTCGGTTAGCACATAACTGCCATCAAGATCAGTTTCGACTATTGCTCGACCTTTTTTGCATGGTTTCATAATGTCGAGTGTGCCATCTTCGTCAGGTGTCACAAAAAACACTTTAATGTGGCGTTTGTGCTTGTCTTCCTGCAGTTTAAACTTCCAATAACCCGTCTGCGCAATGCGTTCGCGTAGAGTAACTTTCACCGAAAGTAGCGCAACTACATCGCCATTTTTCGGGTTGAAAACAATGATGTCGACATCAGGCAAATGGCAACCAAATTCTGCATAGTCAATCAGCAGATTTTTCTTTACTGTCCAAAGGATATCGGGCAATTTAGTACTTACAGTGCGCTCCAAAAGATTGCCATTCACCTCCTCTAATCCTATTTCGTGTATGCCATCGACAATGATATGTTCGATGAGTTTTTCTAAATTTTTTCCTTTGAACGAACGCCATGACTGCTCATAATCAGCACCCTTAAAATCTTTTTTATGCTGTTTCTTGGCATCGTTCAAAATCTCCGAAACATGCTTGAAAGTGTCTTTCCCATACAATTTTTTCTTTTTCTCATAGAGTTTTTCTAAATCTTCGTAGGTCATAGTTTTTCCATTATGATGATATATTCTGTTGGATAAGCCATTTTTATGTTATCGTCCGATGCTTTGCCAAAGCGACCAGTTTCTGGATTGCGTGTCGATGGCAGCATTTTCGATGGAATTTCGCGCTTAATTATTTTGTGTGTTGTGAATCCAATATTTTCAAATTGTTCTTGAAAAACTTCAGCATTTTTTATTTTAACTCCCTGAAATTCAGTATTTCCAATAACTACACACGCTTTACCACCTTGTTTCAAAACACGCTTCATTTCTTGAAAAGTTTCAAGCATGTCAGCATAATAATTGCAAACTTCATCGCGCTTTTTGCTTTTTAACTGTCCAACAATTTCATCTGCGATTTTGCTTTTCAAGTCAATTTTTTCACGTTTTTTATACGAGCTTCCGATAAATTTTTGCCGAAAATCAGGAAGATCCTTCATAAAACCAAGCCAGAGCGATGGCAGTTGATGCAGGTCGGCATATTCGTATGAGGTAACATACGGCGGAGAAGTTACAATGAGGTTTGCTTTCTCGTTGGCACATGGTAAATGACGCGAATCAGAACACTGAACTATGCGAAATTGGTCGATATTTTCTCTAATTTCAGATTTCAGCACATTTACAAATTCGTAATGGTGTTTTATCATTTTGCGCGATTGAGTCATGAATAGATCGACTGGGTCATAGGTCTTTTTCTTGAAATCACGAGTTGGTTTCACACTTTTTTGCATCCAAATAGAGGCAGTTTTCAGAATTTGTGCAAATGCTACCAAAAAAAAGTTGCGCACATCTGCATTTTCAATCTCTAAAATCCTATCAAGCAGAATTGCCAATTTTTCCTTTTGTTCAGGTATAAACCAATAGTCGATACGCTCGTTTTGAGCAATATCTTTCAACGATTTTTCACGATACTCGTAAAATTTTTCGCCCGTACGAAATTTCAAATCCACCTTTATTCTCTCAAATTCTTCTCCAAGTTCAAGGTTTTCAATTGGCGTGGTCTTTACTTTCGATAGTAGGTTTGCAATTTCGTTTATGTCCGTGCCAATGCCAATTCTGCCATTTACAATAGCCTCGACAATGGTTGTTCCGCTCCCCATAAAAGGATCGATTACAATGTCACCTTCTTGGCTATATTCGCAGATAAGTCGGCTAGCAAGTTGCGGGATGAATTTAGCTGGGTAAGTATAGTATCCGTGCGTAATATAAGCCGTATCTTTTATCGTTTTATCCGAAAAAGACCACGAATAATCAATCTCCATTTTCGAAAAATCATTCAACATTCTGTCACTTTTCTGCATTAAATGGTGGCAACATCTACTAATTTCACAAATAGTTAAGTAATTGAAAATTAGGCAATTAAATAATTATCACAGCTTCCACTCGTATCCGTCTTTGGTGTCTTTTATACTGAAACCGAGGGCGGTCAGTTCGTTGCGAATGCGGTCGGCCGTAGCCCAATCTTTGTTTTGCTTGGCTTGCAGACGCAGGTCGAGCAACAGATCCACGGCTTTGCGATAGGCTTCGTTGTTGCTGCTTTCGCTGTCGGTTTGCAGACCGAGAATCTCCTCCACAAAAAGATGAAAAACGCTCTTCAGCTCGTCCAAATCTTCCGCGCTAATTGTGGCTTTGCCATCGTGAACGCTGTTTATGGCTTTGGCGGCATCGAATAGGTGCGAAATCACGATTGGCGTGTTCAAGTCGTCGCACATGGCCTCTTCGCAACGCTGGCGCAACCCTTCCACATCGACACTCGAAGTGGCTGCTGGCGCAATATGTTGCAGGCGTTCGTAGGCCTCGGTCAGTCGCGCCAAACCGCGCTCCGAAGCCACAAGAGCCTCGTTGCTAAAGTCGAGCGTGCTGCGGTAGTGCGCTTGCAGAATGAAAAATCTGATGGTCATTGGCGCAAATGGCTGCGACAGCAGTTCGTGCGAACCAGTGAAAAATTCGTCGAGCGTGATAAAGTTGCCAAGGCTCTTGCCCATCTTCTGCCCGTTGATAGTTATCATGTTGTTGTGCATCCAGTAATGCACGCTTTCGTGGCCGAGTGCCGCCACGCTTTGAGCAATTTCGCATTCGTGGTGCGGGAACATCAAATCCATGCCGCCGCCGTGAATATCGAACTCTTCGCCAAGATATTTCGTTCCCATGGCCGAGCATTCTATGTGCCAGCCGGGGAAGCCTTCGCTCCATGGACTAGGCCAATGCATGATGTGCTCGGGTGCAGCTTTTTTCCAAAGGGCGAAATCGACACTACGGCGTTTCTCTTCCTGACCATCGAGTTCGCGCGTGGTCGAGAGTTGTTCGTCGATGTTGCGCCCCGAAAGTCGCCCATAACGATGCGTTTGGTTATATTTTTCTACATCGAAATAGACCGAGCCATTGCTTATGTAGGCATAGCCGTTGTCCAGAATTTTCTTGGTAAATTCTATCTGCTCGATGATGTGTCCCGAAGCGTGCGGTTCAATGCTTGGCGGCAACACATTCAGTCGTTCCATGGCTTTGTGGTAGCGGCGTGTGTAGTTTTCGGCCACCTCCATCGGTTCCAATTTTTCGAGACGCGCTTTTTTGGCTATCTTGTCCTCGCCATCGTCGGCATCGTGTTCCAAATGTCCCACATCGGTAATGTTGCGCACATAGCGCACTTTGTAGCCAAGGTGTGTGAGGTAGCGATAGAGCACATCGAAGGTGATGGCTGGGCGCGCGTGTCCCAAATGACCATCGCCATACACGGTTGGACCGCAAACATACAGTCCCACATGCGGTGCATGCAGCGGACGAAAAAGCTCTTTTTGTCGAGTCAAGGTGTTGTAAATCAACAAATTATTATCTGCCATAATGTTGTGAAAATTATTTTTTCGGAAGTGAAATAATCAACCTACAAAGTTACGAAAAATTCGTGAGAGTAGAAAATTGCGTAATTTTGGGAAACTTTTTGCGAGTTACACCATTTATTTTGACTAATTTTGTCGGCTGAAAGAGTAGCAGAAAATATGAGTGATGAAATTCTGAATATATCGAATAAAGAGCTGCATTTAGGTGCGATTTGTCCCGCTTTATTTGTCGCTATAGCAAACAAACAACCACTATCTACAAAAAATGCACTCTTGTCTGCGTTGTTCGAAATGTACAATGCATGTCAACAGACGAAGTCTTTAAGACTAAATCGATCGATATCTTTCAAATTGGCCGAGCAATCTGTTGACGAAACTGTCCATTACATAGAGAAAAATTTGGCAGACAATTGCCCATCAATCAAGCACTTAGCACAATCCATCTCTTATCTTTTGGACGAATTAATTTGCAATATGCAACAACACGCAAAAGCGGAGTTTGGGCTTGCTTATGTTTCGTATAACACAGACACAAAAACTATCGACATAGCATTAGCCGATAATGGAATTACAATATATGGCAGTTATGTAAACACAAACAAATATCTGAACATTATTGGCGAAAGTGACGCGCGAGCATTAGGATTAGCACAGGAAGGATATTCCACAAAAGATCTACCTGATGCCGAAAATCGTGGTTATGGCCTTTCGTCGAATATAAAAATGGTAACAGAAGGGTTAGGCGGAGAATTTGCGATAATTTCGGGTAACGCCATGTCGCTTTTTACTTCTGAAAAGAAAAAATTGCTCTCACTTCCCAATCAAATTGAATGGAATGGAACTGCAGTTATTGCACGCATCCCTATTGAAATTCCGCAGACTTACAATTTTTACAACTATATCGCCTGATTATGAAGAAGATAATTAAACTACAAGAGCTTTACGGTGATCAAATTCGCACACGCAAAAACATGGAAAATTTGAGTGCCACATTGCAGTCGGATAATGAATATTTGTTCGATTTAGAGGGCGTGAATTTTATATCTCGATCGGCAGCAGACGAATTGTACAACATGCTACATAGTGACAAAAAAATTGCGCTCATTCATGCCGAACCTTTTGTCCAAAAAATGATTGATGCGGTTACCATGGGTCGTTTTCTTCCGCGCCAAAGACCAACATCCTCAATTCCCATAATTGAATGCACCACAATTGAAAGTTTGGTACGCGAACTAGTTGCGCAATAAATTTATTTGAAATTTTCGTTTCCACACAAAACATGAAACATAATTTCTCGAACATCAAAGAGCGAATTACTTGGAAAGCAGTGCGCGAATACATGATGATTGCACTCGGACTGCTGATGTATTCGTCGGCATGGAAAGGTTTTCTGCTGCCGCACGAGATTACAGGCGGCGGCGCTACGGGCGTCAGTGCCATAGTGCAATACGGCACAGGTTTCCCCATTGCCGCCACTTACGGCATCATAAACATTGTGTTACTGGCACTTTCGTTGTGGAAACTCGGTCTGGAATTCAGTCTGCGCACCACCTACGGCGTGGGCTGCCTCACACTGTTTTTGGCTGTGCTGCCGCAAGCACCTATCGGCACATTTGTGTCGGCCAACGAACCATTCATGGCGTGCGTTTTGGGCGGCATTTTGGCTGGCGTAGGCATGGGCATCATGTTTTTGAGCAACGGCAGCTCGGGCGGCACCGACATCATAGCCAAACTTGTGAACAAATATCGCAACATCACATTGGGGCGCGCCCTGCTCTACTGCGATGTTTTCATCATCAGCTCGTCCTATTTCTTGCCCAACGGCAGCATCGAAAAAGTGGTATACGGTCTCACCACAATGGCAGTAACCACCTTCACGCTCGATATGGTGGTGAACGGTGTGCGCCAATCGGTTCAATTTTTCATTTTCTCGGCAAAATATGAGGAGATTGCCAATGCCATCAACATTGAGGTGCACCGCGGTGTGACCATACTCGACGGCACAGGCTGGTACTCGAAAAAACCCGTGAAAGTGATCACCGTGCTAGCACGCAAAAACGAGTCGGCACAGATTTTCAAAATTGTCAAAACCATCGACCCCAACGCATTCGTGTCGCAATCGTCGGCCATTGGCGTGTATGGACAGGGATTTGATGTGATGAAAGTGAAGTGAGGTTAGAGATGAGAGGTGAAAGGTTAGAGATTAGAGTGAAGAAAGCACCCGAAATAATTCTGCTAATGCGCGATATTGAGCGCGATGTGAACCGCCGCATTCGCACACCGCACGATTTCGATTTTCTTGCGCTCGAAATCTGGAATCGACTGCATCAAAACATCTCGACAAGCACGCTCAAACGTCTTTGGCACTATATCGATGGCACACAAGGTCCGCGCCTTGCAACACTCACGCTGTTGGCACGATTCGTTGGCTACGCCGATTGGGACGCCTATTGCGAATCGCTGAAAAAACGCTGCGAAGAGGATAGTGCCACCTTCAGCGGAAAAGGCATTCGCAGCGAACAACTTGCCATTGGCAACATGGTTGAGGTGAGTTGGCTGCCCAACCGCCATTGCGTTTTTCGCTACGATGGCGACATGCATTACACCGTGATTGACCAGCAAAACAGCAAACTGCGCACGGGCGATAGCTTCGATGCCGCCTGTTTTTTGGTGGGTCAGCCCATGTATCTCGACAATCTGAAGCGCGGCGACGCCGAACCAACCTCGTATGTGGCTGGAAGGAAAAATGGCATCACAAACGCCCGCCTTATCAACAAAGACCATTGACTATGGCTTTCAGCAAATTCTGCCGACTGCGTTGATGGTTTACATTTCAAATTTTCAAATTTGGCAAAATGAAAAAAATTGGCATTCTGCTCGTCATTTTAGGATTTTCCACACTGACAATGGCGGCAGAAAATAAAATATCGGGGCAAGTGCTCGATAGCGAGCAACAGCCCATTGCCTACGCCACAGTGAGTCTACTCGCCAGCGATAGCGCACTGATTACAGGCACAATAACCAACGAAAATGGCGATTTTTCGATAGTCGCGCCCGCCTCGGCACGCATTGTGCAAGTGTCGTTCGTAGGCTACGAAACACACTCTAACACACTAAATATCAGCGAGAAAAATCTAAAAATCATTCTCACCGAAGAAGCCACCGCATTGGCCGAAGTGGAGGTGAGTGGCAAACGCCCGCTCATCGAACGGCAATTCGACAAGATAGTGCTGAATGTGGCAAGTTCGCCATTCTCGACTGGTTTCAGCAGCAAAGAGTTGCTGAAAAAAGCGCCAGGTGTGAATGTGGACAAAGACGGCAACGTTACGGTGAATGGCAAATCCGTCGCCATCTACATCGACGGGCGACCATCGGACTTGAGCGGCGACCAACTGAAAGCCATGCTCGAAGGCACCGACGGCAGCACCATCGAGAAAATTGAGGTGATAACCAATCCATCGGCCAAATACGACGCAGCGGGACAGGGCGGCATAATCAACATAAAAACGCGCCGCAACATGATGAAAGGCCTGAACGGAAGCCTATCGGCTGCGTATGGCGGCATGTATTGGAAAGATGTCAGCCGTTGGCAAAATCAGGAGATGTTCAGCCTGAATCTGAATTATCGCACCGAAAAAACCTACACTTTCGGCTCCATTGTGCAACTCTACGACAGCGAGAGCGACCACTCCGACTCGCGCAACATCAGTCGCGATTCGCTTGGCAACAGCATAGAACGCTACGATCGTGCCGACAACGGAAACTCTTTTCAATATTATATGCTGAAAGTGGGCAACGATTGGTTTCTAGATGAAAAAAACACGCTTGGTTTCATTTTTCAAGCACCTTTGGCAATATTCAACCAAGAAACTCTACCAAATCTCGGCTACGGCTACACAAAAATAAACGACATCGAAACCGAGACCTCCGAAAATTCAGGCTTTTACTCGCTCCGCATGCCGCAACACAGCATCAACCTGAACTACACGCATGTGTTCAACGACTCGCTGGAACGCGAACTCACCGCCAACCTCGACTACAAGCGCAACCGCTCGATCGGCGAAAATCGGCAAACAGCTCGCAACCGTTTTACAGAACGCGCCGACTCCATTACCAGCACCATGTACGACATCAACATGAACCAAAAAGTGAATATCTATTCGGCGAAAGTTGATTTTCAGACCAATTTTTGGCGCACTGGCATGATTGAGGCAGGCGCAAAATGGGCATTGTCGAGCACCGACAACCGCATGACCACCGACAGCGAAATGAACGACATCGTCAGTCCAACGCAAAATTCCGATTTCCGCTACAACGAGCATGTGGCTGCACTCTACATTTCGATGGCAAAGCAGTTTGGCGAACATTTCAACGCAAAACTCGGATTGCGCGGCGAATATACGCATTCGCTCGGTCGATGGATTTCGAGCGACAGCACCACCAAGCGCGACTATTTCGATCTTTTTCCGACGGCATTCGTAGGCTACAATCCCACGCAAGATTGGAGCATGAACCTATCGTACACGCGCCGCATCGATCGCCCACACTACGGACGATTGAATCCTTTTCGCACCTACAGCGATGCTCACAACTACTCCGAAGGCAATCCCAATTTGAAACCATCGTACACGCACCAAGTGAATGTAAATTTTGGCTATTCGCAGTATGTCTCGCTGGGATTCGACTTTTCGCACACCGTCGACGACTATGCGCAGCAGCCCGAAATCATGCCAAATGGCGATAAACGCGTTACGTTCGTCAATTTTGGCACCTACACGCAACATGGCGTAAATCTTTCGCTCACCGAATTGCCCATTGTGCCGAAATTCAAAACATCAGCCGATGGCACGCGCACGCTTGATGGTTCGTGGCTTTCGCTTACCTTATATGCGGGCTATCAGTATGTCATCAACAAATCGTACGACAAGACCGTGGACATGCGCCAGCACTATGGCTACGGCAGTGCTACGCTCACCGCTTCGTTGCCGAAAGATTGGATCATTGCCGTCGATGGCATGTACAGCACGCCTACGGTGACAGGTTACTATCGCGGTAGCGACTCGTACTATCTTGGCGCGTCAATCCGCAAAATGTGGAAAGAGAAAGGTTTGATTTTTACGCTCGATGCGCAGGATTTGCTCCGCTCGATGAACGACGAGAACACAGCATTGAACCTGCCCGAAGGTTATGCGTCGCAGAGCAATTGGGTTGGGCGTTATCAGCGCGTGCAATTGTCTGTTACGTGGATGTTCGGTCAGCAACAATACGTGAAACAGCGCAAAGTCGGCACCATCGACGAGGATTCGCGTATGTCGAGCGGGAAATGATGTTGCGGCGGAAATTTATCTTCCACTCCTGATAAGTTGGAAAAATTCTTCGCGAGTTTTGGCATTACGAAAAGCGCCTGTGAAGTCAGATGTGGTGGTCATTGAGTGCTGCTTTTGCACGCCGCGCATCTGCATGCACATGTGTTGCGCCTCTATCACCACCATCACACCCATGGGCTGAAGCGTATTCTGAATACACTCTTTTATCTGAGTGGTGAGTCGCTCTTGCAGTTGCAGTCGCCGTGCGTAAATATCGACCACACGGGCAATTTTGCTCAATCCAGTGATGGTTTTATTTGGAATGTATGCCACGTGCGCCTTGCCAAAAAACGGCAGCAAATGGTGTTCACAAAGCGAGAAAAATTCGATATCTTTCACCACCACCATCTGTTGATATTCCTCGTGAAACATGGCACTACGCAGCACCTCTTCGGGGTCTTCGGCATAGCCCTGCGTGATGAACTGCATGGCTTTTGCAGCGCGCATTGGCGTTTTCACAAGTCCCTCACGCTCAGCGTCTTCGCCAAGCAGCGTGATTATCTGGCGATAGTGTTCGGCAATCTCTTCCGTCATCAGAATCTATTCTAAAAATCTATGCTCAATCTTCTCTAAATCGATATTTTCAACTACTGATTCGGCTGAATTTGGTCGGGAACGACGTATGTTTCGGCTTGGAATTGTGGTAGTTGTTCGATGATGTATTGGCGCAAGCGCTGCGCATCGTCGTTGGTGGCGCAGTTGCCCACACGCACCTTCCAAAATGGCGATGTGTAGGTAACATACACGGCCAAATGCGGTAGTTTTTCGCGCACTGTTTTCTCTACCTGAAATGCTGCATTGCGGGCGGTGCGCACATTGTTGCTCGAGAAGAGTTGCACCCTGAAACCGCGGCGACTCACCTCGGTGTTGTTGCCCTCGTGCTGCCGTTCGATGGCTTGCTGCATCAGCGAATCCTGATAGACCACCGCCACCGCTTCGGTGAGCGAATCGGGCGTAGCAAGCGACTCGAAAAGCGTCTGTCCATCGGCTTTTGCAAACATTACTGCCATTAGCCCAACTGAAAGGAAAAGCATTCGTTTCATACGCGAAAAAATTTACCGCAAAGTTACAAACTTATTTACGATTACGCAAACGAAACAGTGATTTTGCCTTCTGCTCAAAAAATTGTAACTTTGCAGTTTGGGAGATAGGTGTAGTACAAATCAAGATGGCAAGACAAAAAATATTCATAAGTAGCGCACAAAGCGAATTCCCGCAAGAGCGTAGCCAGATTGCCGACTACATCAGGAAGGACACTTTGCTGTCGCTGTATTTTGAGCCATTTCTATTCGAAGAACTACCCGCTCAAGACATTTCCGCACAAAATGCATTTCTTTCACAAGTCGAGAATTCCGAAATTTATCTTTTGCCGATTGGACAAAAATATGGTTATCAAGATGCGGAAGGTATATCTCCAACCGAACATGAGTACAACACCGCTACTGCGAATCACACCTACCGCATTGCCTTTGTAAAACATACTAGGGAAGAAAAAGAAGAAACCAAGCAAGAATTAGAGAATAGAGGTGACCATGTGAGTGACCATGTAAAAATTCTCATCAAAATCATTAAGGGTGACACAAAGACGCGAGAAGAGATAATGGAACTCATGAGCATTAAAAGCCGTAGATATTTCCGAGAAAATTACATGAAGCCTGCAATAGAAAACGGTTTCGTTGCACGTCTTTACCCAAACGCATTGCGCCGCACCGACCAAGCCTATTATCTTACAACAAAGGGGTTAGAATTGCTGCATGAATTAGAGAAGGATAAATCTCAATCATAATCTGCGGCAAATAAACTACCACATAGCAAAAAATATATTACCACAATGGAATACAACTTCAAAGAAATTGAGCCGAAATGGCGACAGTATTGGAAAGATAACGCCGTATACAAAGTTACAAATGGCGGCAATCGACCAAAATTTTATGTGCTCGACATGTTCCCCTACCCGAGCGGCGCTGGACTGCATGTCGGTCACCCGCTAGGCTACATTGCAAGCGACATCTACAGCCGTTACAAACGTCTGCAAGGTTTCAATGTGCTGCACCCAATGGGTTTCGACGCCTACGGATTGCCAGCCGAACAATATGCCATTCAAACGGGACAACACCCTGCCGTTACCACCGAAAAAAACATCGCACGCTACTGCGAACAACTCGATAAAATTGGCTTTTGCTACGATTGGAGTCGCGAAGTGCGCACCTGCGATCCACGCTATTACCACTGGACTCAGTGGGCTTTCCGCAAAATGTTCGAACATTTCTATTGCAACAAATGCCAGCGCGCTGTGCCTATCGCAGAATTAGTGAAACATTTTTCAGAAAAAGGAACTGACGACCTCGATGTGGCATGTAGCGCAGAAATGCACTTTACCGCTGCCGATTGGAACGCATGGGACGAACATCGCCAACAAGAGGTGCTGATGAACTATCGCATTGCCTATTTGGCCGATACAAAAGTGAATTTCTGTCCCGCCTTGGGCTGCGTTTTGGCCAACGACGAGGTGAGCGAAGGTCTCTCGGTGCGCGGCGGTCACCCCGTGGAACAGCGTGTGATGCGCCAATGGAGTCTGCGCGTGTCGGCCTACGCACAACGCCTGCTCGATGGGCTCGACCACATCGACTGGAGTGATGCCCTGAAAGAGACGCAGCGCAACTGGATTGGTCGCAGCGAAGGTGCCGAAATGCGCTTCCGCATTGCTGGTAGCAACGATGAACTGCTCATTTTCACCACGCGTGCCGACACGGTTTTTGGCGTTACCTTCATGGTGCTTGCGCCCGAAAGCGAATATGTGAGCCGTGTGGTTACCAACGCCCAACGCACCGAGGTGGACGCCTATCTCGACCAAGTGAAGCGCCGCACCGAACGCGAACGCATTGCCGACCGCCGAGTTACAGGCGTTTTCTCTGGCTCTTATGCAGTTAATCCATTGACTAACAAAGAGATACCAATTTGGATTTCGGATTATGTGTTGGCTGGTTACGGCACAGGCGCAATCATGGCAGTGCCAGCGCACGACAGTCGCGACTATGCTTTTGCAAAACATTTCTCGCTGCCAATCGTTCCGCTCATCGAAGGCGCAGACGTGAGCGAACAGAGTTTCGATGCCAAAGAGGGCGTGATGATAAATTCTGGATTTTTGAATGGTCTGCAGGTGAAAGAGGCCATTGCCAAGATGAAAGAGCACATAACCAAAACTGGCATTGGTCGCGTGAAAGTGAACTATCGCCTGCGCGACGCCATTTTCAGTCGCCAACGCTACTGGGGCGAGCCATTCCCAATCTACTACAAAAATGGCATGCCGTATCTGATTCCAGAAGATTGCCTGCCGCTCGAATTGCCCGAAATTTCGGACTTCAAGCCAACAGCCGACGGCAATCCGCCACTCGGACATGCGCAACGCTGGGCTTGGAACGAAAAAGAGCGCTGTCTTGCCGACACAACCGACATCGACAACAAGACAATTTTCCCGATAGAACTCTGCACCATGCCAGGTTTTGCGGGCTCATCGGCCTACTATCTGCGCTACATGGATCCGACCAACGACACTGCGCTAGTCGGACACGCTGCCGAGCAGTATTGGCAGAACGTCGACCTCTACATTGGCGGCACCGAACACGCCACAGGACACCTCATCTACAGCCGTTTTTGGGATAAATTCTTGTTCGATCTTGGCGTAATCAGCAGCGATGAGCCATTCCGCAAACTGGTGAACCAAGGCATGATTCAAGGGCGTTCCAATTTTGTCTATCGTGTGGTTGGAACCAACAAATTTGTGTCGGCAGGGCTGAAGGATCAGTACGAAACGCAGCCAATTCATGTAGATGTGAATCGCGTGTCGAACGATGTGCTCGACCTCGACGCTTTTCGCGCGTGGATGCCCGAATACAAGGACGCTGAATTCATTTTGGAAGATGGAAAATACATCTGCGGTTGGGCAGTCGAGAAGATGTCGAAATCGATGTTCAATGTGGTGAATCCCGACGACATTGTGGCGAAATATGGAGCCGACACGCTGCGCCTCTACGAAATGTTCCTCGGACCGCTCGAACAGTCGAAGCCGTGGGACACCAACGGCATCGATGGCGTGCATCGTTTCTTGCGCCGTTTCTGGGCATTGTTCGAAAATATCAGCGACGATGCACCCACTGCCGACGAACAGAAAACGCTTCACAAAACCATCAAAAAAATCACTTACGACATCGAGCATTTCTCGTTCAACACATCTATTCCAGCGTTCATGATTTGCCAAAACGAGCTAGCCACGCTACATTGCAACAAACGCACTGTGCTCGAGCCGCTTGTAGTGCTGATTGCGCCATTTGCGCCGCACATTGCCGAAGAACTTTGGCATCGTTTGGGTCACGAGACCTCCGTTTGCGATGCGAAGTGGCCGACATTCGACGAGAAATATCTTACCGAATCGAGCGTGAAATATCCCATTTCGTTCAACGGGAAAGTGCGTTTCACTATGGAGATGCCAGCCAACGCCAGCCGCGAAGAGGTTGAACGCGCAGCCTTAGCACACGAGCAAACGCCGCGTTTCACCGAAGGTCGCACACCGAAAAAGGTGATAGTCGTTCCCGGCAAAATTGTAAATATCGTTTTGTAGAAATCAACGAAACATAACAAAGTAAATCTGCCCAGCAGCATAAGTTGTTGGGCAGATTTAGTGTCTATTATAATGGTCGGGTGTCCCCATGTTGCATTTATTTCTACATGACAATTCTTTCAGAGCCTACCCTATCTGTTCTCCTTATTGATCAGATTGACAACTACCTTCACCATCACATCTTTTTCCTCCGTGCGGCTCTCGGCTATCATCAACGTGAGTGCCACAAGGGTATTGTCGGCAATGCGTTTGTGACCATCCTCGCCATAGAGAATACCGTTCTTCTCCATAAACCACAAAAAAAGCATGGCGGCAATGCGTTTGTTGCCATCGCTGAAAGAGTGATTTTTTACCACAAGGTAGAGCAACATGGCAGCTTTTTCCTCCGCCGAAGGATAAAGATCGTTGCCTCCAAATGTCTGATAGATCTGCCCGATGCTACTTTTGAACGAATCGTCTTTTTCGTTGGCAAACCAACGACTTTCGCCAAACTTCTGCTTCAGTGCATTGATGGCTTCCATTGCATTCTCGTAGGTAGCGTGGAATGGTTCTTCTTGCGTAGTCTTGCTGATGCTTAGCGACTGATAATCATAACGATCAAGCGTATCGAGGGCGTAAACGTAATCACTGATCACACTGAATAATCCCTCATATTCTCCTGTGGACACATTTTGTTGTAAAGTGATGGCACGCGACATAAGGCTTACCACGCTTTTCAAGTCATCATAATGATCGAGCCTTTTCTGATTGATAGCATAACCCTTGATGAGGTATTGTTTGAGAATAGTTGTTGCCCACTGGCGAAAACGAGTACCATTAACGGATTTAATACGATAACCCACGGAGATTATCACGTCAAGATTGTAATACACCGTTTCTATTACTTGTTCAAATCCTTCTCGTCGGCCATATTTCTCGGTATGTGCAAATTTTGCACATACCAACGATTTATCTAACTCACCCTCTTTAAAGCAGTTGTTGATGTGACGTGTAATAACGGTACGGTCACGGCCAAACAACTTCGCCATCTGACTCTGCGTGAGCCAGACGGTATCGTTCTCAAGTTTTACATTCAGCTCAATGTTGCCATCTGCCGAACGATAGATTTCTATTTGGTTCTGCTCCATCCAATTGTTTTTCCTAACTCCATCAGCAAAAGTAACACTTTATTTTGAGATGGGCAAACTTTTTCGTTTTTAGTTGCAGTGCAATGTGCAACAACCAAAAAAAGAGCGGCTCTCAAACCAATTTGAAAGCCGCTCGCATTTTTTTCTACGCTCTTAAAAATCAAAAAGCATCGATAATCTCTTTGAAATCGGGAGCTTTGAGCGAGGCGCCACCAATCAGGCCGCCATCGATGTCGGGATTGGCGAAAAGACCGCGCGCATTGCTGCCTTTGCAACTACCACCGTAAAGAATGGTGCAGTCGTCGGCCACCTGTTTGCCGTATTTGGCGGCGACAAGCGAACGAATGTAAGCGTGAATTTCTTGTGCCTGTTCTGGCGTAGCAGTCAAGCCAGTGCCGATGGCCCAAACGGGTTCGTAAGCCAGCACGATTTTGCCAAAATCTTCGGCCGAAAGGTTAAAGAGCGAACCTTCCAACTGTGCTTTCACCACTTCGTTTTGTTTGCCAGCTTCGCGCTCCTCTTTCACCTCGCCAATGCAGAAGATTGGTTTCAAACCATGAGCCAAGGCAAGTTGCACTTTCTCGCGCAGAATGTCGTAAGTCTCGTGATAGTAGGCGCGGCGCTCGCTGTGACCGATGATGCAGTACTCAGCGCCAGTAGATGCCACCATAGCAGCCGAAACTTCGCCCGTGTAGGCGCCCGACTCTTTGTCGGCGCAGTTTTCGGCAGCCACTTTAATGCACGAACCTTTCACAAGTTCGGCCACCGTGGCCAAGTGAATGAATGGCGTGCCAATAATCACCTCGCAGTTGGGGCGGGCATCAGCCAAAATGTTTTTCAGTTCCGTAGCCAAAGCTACACCTTCTTGCAGGGTCTTGTTCATTTTCCAGTTACCTGCGACAATGTTTTTTCTCATATTGTTAGATAATTTCAGATTTCAAATTTCAAATTTCAGATTGGGTTGATTGGGTTGATTGGTTGATGAGTTTAACGCATTAGTGTTGGTCTGTGCGGTTTATTTCTGGTTTCAAGTTTTAACGATTTTCAAATCTTCAAATAATTAAATAATTGGAAATTAAGAAATTGGGTAATTAAAATCACTGCTCACTTCTCACTAAAAAAATTCCTCACTCCTCACTCCTAATTCCTAATTCTTCTTGCTACTTGCTACTCATATCTTGCTACTATTCCGGTATCCTATTATGACTATATTTATCAATTACCGTGCCATTCTTCAAAACCACAATTCCGGGATTGGCGCGAACCACAGTTTTGAGCATTATTGGATCGGCAGTGCAAAAATCGAACGGCAAGTGCGTTTGTTCCACAAAATGATCGATCAATTCGTCGTACGAGGCAGTGAGTGCATAGAATTTTGCGCCTTCGGCAGTGCGTGCAGCATAGAGTTGACGCAGCGCATCGAGGTGCGCGGTGTCGGTCTTCTCCAAATCGTACATTATAATAAGGTATACAGGACCTTCGTCGACCAATACATCGGCAGTAATGTCGTCGCCATCGCGCGTGGTAAGCACAAAATCGTGAATTGGCGGCGTGTAGCCTTTGCGCACAAGTTTGCTCTCTTGCATAACAAAATGCCAAGTGCTATCCTCCCACAGATAGGGCGATTTGATGAACTCTGCTTGCGAAAATTGCTGCTCCACACCATCGTGCGAATAGGTGTAAGTGGTTTCGTACACATCTTGTTCCGCCCCTTCGGGAATGGTCATGCCTTCGCTAATGTTCGCACCAATTTTGTACGGACGAAAATCGATTATTGGCAGATAGCGCAGACAGTAGAGCGACAGCGCCACCGACACGGCAAAGAACGCGCCCACCAGCAACCAACTTGGCAGCGGCGAAAGGCGTGAACGTTGCAGTTTTTCAGTCTTCAGAATGATAATGGCGAGCGTGAGCAGAATGGCGTTTTTCCAGAATGTTTGCCAGTTGGTGATGACAATGGCATCGCCAAAGCAGCCGCAGTCCGACACGGGATTTTCAATGGCAATCCACAGTGTGAGCGGTGTGTAGAAAAGCATGAACGCCAGTCCAACCCAAGCCGCCTCGCGCAAACGAATACCGAACAAGATGCAGCAGCCAATGGCAAATTCGAGTGCCGACATGCCAATGGCGCCAACGAGCGTGAGCGGATCGAACTGCGTCAGATTCCACGCCTCCAGATAGTCGTGCATTTTGTACGAAAAGCCAAGCGGGTCGATGGCCTTGACGAAGCCCGAAAAGATGAACAACGCACCAAAAATGATGCGACACGCAAAGCCCATCCAACGCCAAATGCTATTTTTCGTCTCGTTAGTCATATCACGAATTTTGTTTTTCGCGCAACTGAATGAGCGCAAACACAGCGTAGTTTATCATGTCGAAATAGTTGCCATCGCTACCTTCGGACACAAGTGTTTTTTCATCGTGCGAGGCAATGGATTTGTTTCGATTTATTTTTGTGAGAATAATGTCGGTGAGCGATGTCGAAGCCATGTCGCGCCATGCCTCGCCGTAGTCGTGATTTTTATCGAGCATGAGTGTGCGCGCCCGCAGCAGATATTTGTCGTAGAGTTCGAGTGCGCGCTCGCGGCTCATGTCAACCGCATCGGCAAAATGGCACTCCAACTGAATCAAACCAATGATTGCATAGTTCACAATGGCCATCAGTTCGCCCTCGATGCTGTCGCCCACGCGGTTTTCGCCCGTGGTCTCGATGGTGCGAATGCGCTTGGCTTTGATAAACAGTTGGTCGTTCACCGTCTGCGGACGCATGATGCGCCACGAAGGGCCGTAGTCCTTCATCTTCAAAATGTAGATTTTGCGGCACTCAGCCGTGATTTTATCAAATTGCTCTTCGGTACTCATGAAAATAATTTCTAGATTTCTTATTTCTAGTTGAAAAGGTTTTTAAGTTTCTATCGCTCACGCAATTTCTGTTCACCATTCGTAGGGACGCATCGAGCGCGCCCTTTTCTTTCAATTAAACAATTAGACAATTATATTCTCACTTTTGCGCGATGGCGTAGAGTTTTGCGTCGGCTAGGGCTTCGACCACATTCACAACGTAATCGCCCATCTTTTCGCACTCCACTATCATATCCATGTAGACAACGCTGGTTTCGTACGGATATTTGCCGTCGTTCACATCTAAGATGTTTTGCGTTTTCAGCTGATTGCGATAGTTATTTATCTCATTTTCAAGATTTTGTGTGCGGTTCACATCGGCTATCTGCAGCGGATTCGACTCCAACGCCACAATCATCTGCGCCGTAGCACTTTCGAGCAGATTCAGCATCAATTCCACATTGCCATTCAGCTCTTCGGTGAAAGTGATATGCCCATCGTTGCGGCGCTGAATGGTGCGCGACAGGTTATAGCAACTGTCGGCCACGCTTTCTATCTCGCTTATCACGCGCAGACTCACTTGCACTTGGTGTTTCGACTCGTCGCTCAGGCGGCCGTCCGACACTTTTGTCAGGTAGGTAGCAATCTCCACCTCCATGCGATCGCTGATATTCTCATATTTCTGAATGCGCGAGAATTGTTTTACAAATTCAGCCTCGTTGGTTTCGTGGTAGAGTTTGCGCACAAGTCCAAGCATGCGCTGCGTGCGCTGGCTGTAGACCACAATCTCTTTGTGCGCTTGCAAAATGGAGAGTTCGGCCGTGGAGAGCATGCCCGACGAGATGAATGTGAGATGCGATTCGTCCTCGTCTTCCTGATTTGGTTTGCTGGGCAGCAATTTTGTAACAATCACCACATAAAGTTTTGTGAACCAAATCATTATGCAGATGTTAATGACATTGAACACGGTGTGGAACATCGACAAACCAAACGAAACCCAATATTGCATGGCGGCAAATTGCTTTGCCAACGCAGCATTTTCGGGGTTGCTAAGGTCGAGCGTACCATTGTTCAGCTGGTTTATCAGCGCGGGATCTTGACTATCGGCAAAGACTTGCAGCGCGTTCGGATCGCCAGCGAGAGGTATTGATATGGCGGCAATCAATTTCATGAAAGGATAATAGAGCGCCAATGCCCAAATAGAGCCAAGCACATTGAACAGCAGATGTCCTGCGGCAGCGCGTTTTGCCCAGATATTTCCCGATATTGATGCCAAAAGTGGCGTGATGCAAGTGCCTATGTTACCGCCAAGCACAAGCGCCGCCGCAATGTCGAACGAAATCCAGCCTTTGCTGCACATTATCAGCGCAATGGCGAATGTGGCACTCGAGGCTTGCACTATCATAGTCATCAGCATGCCGATGAATGCGAACAGCAGCACCGAAAGGTAGCCCATGTCGGTGTAGTCTTTCAGCACGGCAAACACTTCGGGGTGCGCCTGCAAATCTGGCACCGATTTGTTCAGAAAATCGAGACCAAGAAACAGCAACGCAAAGCCGATGAGGAACTCGCCCCAACTTTTCAGACTGTTTTTCTTACAAAAAAGAAGCGGCACTCCAAATCCGACTAGCGGAATTGCAAATGTCGCAATGTCCATTTTGAAACCGAATAGCGAGATAATCCACGCCGTGAGCGTTGTGCCCACATTCGCGCCCATTATCACCGCCATGCTCTGCCCTAGCGATAACAAGCCAGCATTTACGAAACTGACTATCATCACCGTGGTGGCCGACGAGCTCTGCACCAACGCTGTGATGATGATGCCCATGAGCGCGCCAACGAAGCGGTTGTTGGTCATCATAGTCAAGATGTTGCGAAGTTTGTCGCCAGCAGCCTTTTGCAAGCCTTCGCTCATCATCTTCATGCCGTAGAGGAAAAGTCCTACCGATCCGATGATGGTTAGAATTTCAAGAATTCCGAATTCCATAAGTTTTAGTTGATGAGTTGAATGGTTTAGTCAGAGTCTGTGAGAATTATTTCTAATTTCTAGATTTCTGATTGCGCTTTGCGCTGTTTCTATTCACAAATTTGAAGATTTGAAAATTCGCGACGAACGAAGCAAAAATCTTGCAAAGCAAAAATCAGAAAATTGAGTGATTTTTTTCCGCTGCAAATTTACTTAAAATATTTGAGGCTGGTGATAGAAAATCGATGAAAAAAACCTATTTTTGCAACAGCAACAGTAAAACACCACATCGGCGCGCAACTCGCTGAAAATGAGTGATAGAATGTTGCACAAAAATCGTTTTCTCGAACAAATAGCGACCAAAATGGAACATAGCGTTCAAATTTTTTGCAAAAACGACCACCAATTTCACACCTATCGTTGCGGCACATCGTTGCTCGAAGTGTACAACGATCTGAAAATTCACCTCGACTATCCCGTGATGGCAGCGCGGGTTAACTACAAGGCCGAAGATCTTAATTTTGTAGTCTACAAGCCGAAAGACATCGAGTTTATCGATGCCAGCACGCCATCGGGCTACCGCGTGTATATGCGCTCGCTCAGCTGCATCATGGCCAAAGCGCTGAACGACATCGACCCTACCGCCACGCTCTGCATCGAACACCCAATTTGCCGCGGCTACTACTGCTGCATCAATGGGCGCGACAACAAAGTGAGCAACGAGACCATTGCGCGACTCAAAAAACGCATGCAAGAGATTATAGAAGAGGATCTGCCCATCGTTTCGGAAGAAAAACAGACGCCTACGGTAATCGAACTGTTCCGCCAACGCGGGCAAATGGACAAGGTGATTCTGCTCGAAACGCTCGGCGTGCCTTACGCACGGTTTGTGCATATTGGCGATTTCATCGACTACTATAATGGTGTGCTTGTGCCGTCGACGGGCTACATTCGCCTGTTCGAACTCGAAAGCTACGACAACGGCATTCTGCTGCGCGTTCCCGATCGTCGCCAGCCCGACCGCTTGGCCGAGTACGAAGATCAGTCGAAAATGTTCGAGGTGTTCAACGAATTTGTGCGCTGGAACCGCCTGATGGGCATTGCCACAGTGGGCGATTTCAACCGTCATGCGCAGTCGCAAAACATCTACAACATGATAAAAGTGGCCGAGGCACTGCACGAACGCAAAATTGTGCAAATAGCCGACATGATTGTAGAACGCCACGCACGTTTTGTGCTGATAGCAGGTCCTTCATCGTCGGGCAAAACCACGTTGAGCAAACGTCTGTCGGTGCAACTGATGGTGTCGGGCATAAAACCACTGGTGCTATCGCTCGACAACTATTTTGTGAACCGCGAAGACACACCGCGCGACGAAAATGGCGATTGGGATTTTGAGGACATCAACGCCTTGGATCTGAAACTCTTGAACGAGCACCTGAGCAAACTGCTCAATGGCGAAGAGATAGAACTGCCTTTCTTCAATTTCGAAGATGGCAAACGCTACTATCGTGGCGAAAAAATGCGTCTGCAGCCCGACAATGTGCTAGTGCTCGAAGGCATTCACGCACTCAATCCGTGCCTCACCACCTCCATTCCGCGCGAAGCCATTTTCAAAGTGTATGTCTCGACGCTTACCACCATCTCGCTCGACGACCACAACTGGATTCCGACCACCGACACGCGACTGCTGCGCCGCATTGTGCGCGACTATCGCTTCCGCAGCTATTCGGCACGCGAAACCATTGCCCGCGCTCCAAGTGTGCGCCGTGGCGAAGAACGCTGGATTTTCCCATTCGAAGAACAGGCCGATGTCATGTTCAATTCGGCACTTGTGTTCGAGTTGGCCGTGCTGAAACGCCATGCCGAACCAATATTGGCCGAAGTGCCAAAATCGTGCGAAGAGTACACCGAGGCGCACCGTCTGCTCAAGTTTTTGCAATATTTCGTAACCATTCACGACCGCGAAATACCGCCAACCTCGCTCCTGCGCGAATTCGTGGGCGGCAGCAGCTTTAGGTATTAGAGCAAGATCTTGAGAAGATAGAAAATAGAGAATAGACTTGAGGGTTTATACATTTTGAGCAAAATCATCATGAACAAACCCAAGTTATGAAAAGGGCGCACTGCGGTGCGTCCTTATTTTTTTTGCCAAAACAATAAAAATCACTATCTTTGCGCCATAAACGGTTGCGACGGCAACTGCAACACATATCTTTAACTTAGCATTGACTATTATTTCGCGTTTAGCCAAGAGCCTCGGAAACTTTTTGGAAATAAAAACGAAATAATTCAGAGGATTCGTTTGTAATCCTTTATCGAACAAATTTTAGCAATGCTTGCACTCTTTGAGTGTGGGTATTTTATTGTTCGGTAGAGGTTTCCATCCGAGGCCGCCTCTCAGCTAAACGCAATAAAGACTCACACTCTTTTTTGCGTTCTGCGGATTGATAGCATGCAAAAACTATCAATCTATGGCACGAAATGAAAATTTACACGCTGCCAAT
Organism: Paludibacteraceae bacterium; assembly: GCA_963621145.1. Classification (GTDB taxonomy): domain Bacteria; phylum Bacteroidota; class Bacteroidia; order Bacteroidales; family Paludibacteraceae; genus W0P28-013. The sequence goes on from CAVFDI010000003.1 coordinate 32,725, forward strand.
AAGGCAAAAAATGACGAATTCTACACACAATTTCCCGACATTGCAAATGAATTAAAGCACTACCGCGAACATTTTTGTGGAAAAATTGTGTTTTGCAACTGCGATGATCCCTACGAAAGCAATTTCTTCAAATATTTTGCACTAAATTTCAATCAATTGGGATTAAAAAAACTGATTGCCACCTGCTACGATGGTTCTCCCATAGCAAACACACAACTACAATTGTTCGGCGACAGCTGCGACGCAGCACTCTCCTCCACTCCCGAAAAACAGCGCATAGCCTACAAAATTGTGATAACCGAGGTAACCGACGCAAACAGCGATGGTGCAATAGATCTGTCAGATGTAGAATGGCTAATTCGCAACAAACACAATGTACTCACAAAACTAAATGGCAATGGCGATTTCCGAAGTGCCGAGTGCGTGGAACTATTGAAAGAGGCCGACATTGTAGTAACAAATCCGCCATTCTCGCTTTTCCGAGAATATGTAGCACAACTTGTTCAATATCAGAAGAAATTTATCATTCTTGGTAACATGAATGCCGTAACAAACAAAGATTTCTTTCCACTTATCAGAAACAACAATGTTTGGATTGGTTATGGTTTTAATCTTTCGATGGTGTTCAAAACAACATACCCAAATAAGTTAGAAGCCAACCGCAAATATGTGCGCTCGAAAGGCTACGACCCAGACCAAAATTATGTAAAAACACCTGCCATTGCATGGTACACAAATCTGGACATAAACAAACGCCACGAAAATTTGATTTTATACAAACATTATACTCCAAAAGAGTTTCCAAAATACGACAATTATGATGCTATAAATGTTGATAAAGTATCTGATATTCCGATGGATTATAATGGCGTAATGGGAGTTCCACTTACTTTTTTGGACAAATACAACCCAAGCCAGTTCGAGATTTTGTGGCAAGCCACAGGAAACACATACGCAAATGCGCCCAAAGAGATATTGGAAGAATTAAAATTCAATCCACAAATAAAGTATGGAGGAGGACTTGGAGCCGCAGTACTGAATGGCAAAGCACTTTACACCCGCATTCTTATCCGCCGCCGGCAGAAAGCCTATCTCGACATAGAAGAACCAGTAGACATGGCGGCAGAAAAATAAAATTTGTGCGCACAATGTGCATACAATGTATATACAATGTGAGAACAATGTAATGCAAAACCTATAAAATTTAAGATTATGGAAATCACTTTGAAAGAAATCACCATTGGCGAGCTTACGGCTGGCTATGCCGACAAACAGGACGAAGGCGTGGTGGCATACAGCGGTCGTCTCGATGTGCGTCCGCCATACCAGCGCGAGTTTGTATACGGCGAGAGCGAGCGCATGGCTGTAATAGACACCGTCATGCAAAATTTTCCGCTGAATGTAATGTATTGGGCTGTGCGTGGCGATGGCACTTTCGAGATAATCGACGGCCAACAACGCACCATCAGCATTTGCCAATATGTGGCAGGCGATTTTGCATACGATATGCGCTATTTTCACAATCTGCGCCCCGACGAACAAAAGCAGATTTTGGACTATAAACTCACAGTCTACCTTTGCCAAGGCACCGACAGCGAAAAGCTAAAATGGTTCGAAACTATCAACATTGCAGGCAAAGAATTGACCAAGCAAGAGTTGCGCAATGCCGTCTATTCTGGCAATTGGGTGAGCGATGCCAAGCGTTATTTCAGCAGAAATGGCTGCGTAGCTTATCAAATCGGCAGCAAATATCTGAATGGTTCAGCCAATCGTCAAGAATATCTCGAAACCGCCATCAGTTGGATTTCGAAAGGAAACATCGAGGTCTACATGGCAAATCACCAGCACGACGCAAACGCTTTGGCGCTGTGGCAATATTTTCAGAGCATCATCACTTGGGTTGAAGGCACTTTTGCGCACACGCCCGACCGTCAGCGCATAATGAAGGGTGTGGATTGGGGTACGCTTTACGATGAATTTCACGAGAAAGTAATTGATACTCAAGCCATTGAGCAAGAAACAAAGCGTCTCATTCTCGACGACGATGTGACGAACAAAAAGGGAATTTTTGCGTATGTGCTTACACGCAAAGAGAAATTTTTGAATGTTCGTGCATTTTCTGAATCGCAAAAAATGTCGGCCTACGAGCGTCAGCAGGGCATTTGTCCCGTTTGCCAAGGTCATTTCGACTACACCCAAATGGAGGGCGACCACATAACACCATGGCACTCTGGCGGTCACACCACAGCCGATAATTGCCAAATGCTCTGCCGCGATTGCAATCGCCGAAAAAGCGGAAAATAATACTCCCACACAAAACCTCCGCCCCTCAAACCAAGTTTGAAGGGCGGAACTCATTCAATAATTCAATGATTCAATGATTCGATGATTATCACGCGTAGCTGTGCAGGCCGCCAAGCACAAAATTGACACCGAAATAGGTCATCAGCACGGCTAAGAATGCCAGCACCATGTAGATGTGGAACGCCATGGGACGGCCGAAAAGGCGCAGCGAGCCACGATGCAGCGGCACAGCATAGACGAGCATGGTAATGAGTGCCCAAGTCTCTTTTGGATCCCAACTCCAGTAGGTTCCCCACGACACATTAGCCCACACGGCACCGATGAAAATGCCGCACGCCAATGCAAACAGCGCAGGATAGAGTTCGGCACGACTCACCTCGTAGAGGCGCGCTGCCACAACATCGGCACGGCGGTGGTGTGTCAAACGCAATGCGCTCACTGTCAGGCCATTGAGCATTGTAAACGCCAGCAGCACATAGGCAAACATGATGACTGCCACATGCACGCTAAGCAGCGGCGACGACAGCACAGGCATCAGCGGCGTGATTTGCGGATTGCTCTGCCCCATCATCGAGACCATCAAAATCAGACCCGTCAGCACATAGCCAAACGGCACAATTGGAGCAAATCTGTGTTGCACGCAGAGCGTCAGCACAATGGCGCAAAGTGCCATGAATTGCATGGTTTCGTAGCCATTTGCCACGGGAATGTGTCCGCCCACAATCCATCGCAGCACAAAAATCAGCAGCAAATAGGCCAACGCCACACACAAAACGGCAATGAGCGGAATGTGGAGTGCGCGCGGCACCGCTTTTTCGTCGGCAAAGCAGCGAATGTAGAACGCCAGCGCCACCAAACCGATGACGAGCAACACGATGGCGGGTAGCAGCGGACTATTCAGCGCGTTGTAGAGTTTTTCGGCACCGAGTCGCGACTCGGAAGGCAGAGCCGTGCCAGCCGTCTTTTGCTGATAGGTTTTTATTTTGCCAAAGACCACGCCAAGTTGCTCGTATTGGTGCGTCATGAGCAGTTCGCCCATGTACGAGATGGATTTTTTGATGAACATCCACTGGTTGTTGTCCATTGCCATTGGCAGATTGTCGGCTTGCGAATACCAAACCACGCCAGTGCTATCGGCATAAGGGAAGATTTTGAGCATCTGCCCCGAATAGAGCATGCGCACAAGGTTCAGTTTGTCGTATGCCGCCACAATGGCTTTTTTGTCGGGGTGCGAGCCAGAGTTGTGAATTTGCTGCATCGCATCGTTCAACTCGCGCTCGTGGCGCATCAAATCGGAGATTGACGCATATTTGCCATCTACGCCAAGCATGGTGCGAATGTTGCCGCGTTTCAGTTTCACAATTGGTTCGTCGATCCATTCCGAAGGATAGAAAAGCATGCTCACAAAAACCTGATTGGCCGAAAGTCCGCTGTACGAGGTTTTTCCGTAGAGTTTTGTAGTGAAATCGGCCGCCATGGTTTGCAGCGGACAGACGCGCCCATTGTAAAGCACGCAGAGGTCGCACATATCGTCCGCCACATCGGCTGGAACGGCTTTTGGCGATTTTTCGGCAGCCGATGCCGAACCACCAATCAGCAAGAAAATGAGCAAGATGGCTGCCATTTTTTCGCTACGCAAATGGCGCAAAGTGCGACGAAACGATTCGTTTGGCAAGATGAGAAATGCCAGCATGGCAAGAGCCAAAAGCGCGTAGCCAGTGTACGAAATGGCAATGCCACACGGATCGTATGCCACCGACAGACGAATGCCTTGGCGATCGCTATCGAAGCCCGACTGACAAAAACGATAGCCAGCAAATTCCGCCACATGGTTCATCGAAACCTGCTCGCTACCAAGCGTGTCGCCATCGGCCACAAAAGCAATTTGGCTCACATAGTCCATTGGCGACTGCGTGCCAGGGTAAGTCTCTATGCGAAAATCGGCAAGACTGACGGCAAAAGGCAGTTCGAAACTCTTCCCGTTTTTATCAGAAAATTTATTTTCCGACGCATCGTAGCGCAAGTGCATTGTGCCATTTTCGCCGAAAAAATGCGTGGTGCATGCGCCTACCAAAATCAGCAAAAATGCTGCATGCAGCGCAAATGTGGCTGGTCGTTTTATCAATTTTTGTCGCCAAATGTACACAGCCGACGCCACTGCCAACACCGCCCACAGCGCCACAAACCACCACGCGCCGTAGATGTATTGATGCGCCCACGGCGTGCCGTAAATCTTCTCGAAAATGGTGGCTACGGCCAGCACCACTATCATCACGGCTGCGACGAAAAATGGGAAAAGTTTTGCTTTTTTCATGCGGCAAAAGTTTAATGATTAAAAACAACGCGTAGGAACGCAGCGAACTGCGTCCCTAGCGAGTTGTATTTTCAAGTTCTATATTAAATTGCGTCGATGAACTTGACAACGGCATCGCGTTCTTCTTTGTTCAGCTGACGGAATTTCTCAACACTCCAGCGAGCGTCGCTTTCGGGTGAACCGTGCCACATGATGGCTTCGATGACGGTGCGAGCGCGGCAGTCGTGCAGACGATCGCTATGTCCAGCGCAAATGGCCGACAATCCGCGACCCCACAGCGGCGTGGTGCGGCACCAGCCCGTGCGAATGTCGTTCTGCATGAACAAGCGGTGTTGAACAAAGTCGGAATAAGGCCAAATTTTCTGATGTGGATAGCGTGGCATCTGACTAGCAAGCGTCTTGCCATTGCTGCATGTGAAGTTGTTTGGATCGACAACCTCGTCGTCGCCCGTGGTCCACGATGGACGGTGGCAAGTGGCGCAACCACATTCGTAGAATTTCTCTTTGCCAAGTTGAACAGTGGCATCGTCGAGGTTACGAGCGGCAGGAACGGCCAAACCGCGATGCCAAATCATAAAGTTCACATAGTCCTCGTCGGTCATCTCCACTGGCAGCGTGTCGCAAGTCAGGTAATTGTAGATGTCGGTTTCGGGATCGCCCGTTTTGTTCCATTCGGGGAAATAGGTGTAGAAATCTTTCTGCACATCGGCATCTTTCGAAGCGGTGATGGCGTACGATTTTCCATCGAGCGAGAGGTAGTGATAGCGACGGTCGCTGCGGGTTACATTGGTGATGTTCCAAATGGCATTTGCGCCAGCAGCATCTTGCAGAGGACCACGACTCAAAGCGTAAGTAAATTTACGCACATATTTGGTGCCATCGCCTTGTTTCGAATTGCTGTACATGCTAGCCCAACCGCCTTTGTACATGGCTGGATTCAACGAGATGCCAGCAGCCTCTTGGCGTGCCCATTCGGCTGTGAGCGAGTCGTCGGGAATGGCATCGACCAAACCAACACCATACACGCCAATGGTCGATTCCAAACGGAATGCCAAATCGCTGTAGTTGTTGTTCAACGGAGCGTAGAAGGCATCTTGGGGAATGTTCACTTCGGGATAAATGAGGTCGTACGATTCGCCATCGGCAAATTTGTTGCCCCACTCGTCGGTGTAGGTGCGCCAATCGATAGTGATTTTATCCTCGTCGATAGCGGGTTTGAAAGGCGCCGAAGCCACTGTTTGCGGCATGCCAGCCACCGAAGTCTCGTAACCGTTGGTATTTTTGTTGTAAACAACTAGCAGATAGCCATTTCCCCAGTCGTTGGCGTGATAGCTGTCCATGCGGCGACCGTGACCGTAGCCAGGGTGGCACGACATGCACGAGTTGCGCACATACACAGGGCCAAGTCCGTTGAAAGGCTTGTTGTTGTGGTTGAACGGACGCTCGAAGAAGTATTCGCCATACTTGAAAGCGTCTTCCATACCTGCATTTTCTACGGCAGGCGTTGGATCCTCGTAGGCCGAAGCCGATGCATTGAATGTGGTGCCGAGTTTACCGCCAGCATACCACTCTTCGCTGAGTTCGGCCGATGGCTTCTGCTCTTCTGTTTTGCTCGGCTCTTCTTTTTCGCAAGCCGTAAACAACAGCGCAGCAGCACACGATGCTAAAATTGCAAATTTATTTGTTTTCATGATTTTAGGATATTTTCAGATTTATTTTGCCAACTCTGCCTTAACTTCCGACAGAATATCGTCGAGCGCTTTGCAAGCATTGATAGCATCATCGCACGAAGCATCGGTGTAGTTTTCTACGAAAGGTGCTTTCATGTTGTTGATGTTGTTTTTGGCTGCTTCGATGGCTTCTACCACGCGAGCGTCGAGTTCTTCGTTGGTGCTTTTCAGCAGATTGTGGAACGAATGAATTTCGCGGTTGTCGGCATCAATTCCACCGTAGTAGATATTTTCGATGCTCACCATGTTGTCGTAGAAGTCGACGATCGATTTGTGACTGTAAGGCGACTCAATGTAGTTTTTATCTTCACCATTGTGCGCTTTACCTATTTTTGAAGTACCAACCTCGTCGGCAATGGTTTTGCAGCCATCGATAATAGATTGAACAGCATTAGTTTGGCTTCTGTAGAGCGAACCAGCATTGCCAGCGTTGCGCATGTTTTCGGCATACGAATAGTCGCCACCCGCAACGGTTACATTTCTCTCGAGCGTTCCGACAACATATTCAGTCATCGTGGAATCAACTTTCGAAGCAGCCTCTTCGCCAGCCCACGAAATGTAGAGCTGCCAGCAGCTATTGCGCAGGTCGCCTGCCACAGCAATGGCGTAGATCAGATGATCTTTTTCTACATCGTTGTATTTGCGATTTTCACCGTTTTTGAACAAAATGTACTCAATGCCGTGGAAGCCAAGCAGTTCGGCACCAAGTTTGTTGCCAGCCCATTGATCACCATCTTCAGCATTCATGCTTTCTACATAGGTAGCCGATTGCAGATAACCCTTCAAACCGTCGAGGTCGAGCGGCCACGAATCGATGTGTGGATCGATTCCGAAATCGCTAGCAGCGCCATAGAGGAACGCCTCGCTCTTTTCCCACCAAGCGCGCGCTTCGAGGAAAGAGGCGCAAGCCTTATCCAATTTTTCTTGCGATGTAGAATCTGCTTGAAAAGCTTTCAGATTCTCGACCAAAGCCGATGTCTCTACTGCCAAATTTTTGTAAGTTGGAAGAATAGTTGCCTCCAAAGCTTGATTAGCAATTGCAGCGTATTCTTCGTCGTTAGCCGACAAAACTACATCGTCTCCTTCCTTGTCGCACGATGCCAGCGACAGACTCAGTGCAGCCACAGCCAACACATAAGCGTAGTTTCTTAATTTTTTCATTTTTTCTATTGTTTTATTTTGATTTTCAATTATTTACTTGTTCTTTTTGCTCAAATTGAACATTCCTGCATAGCAAACGCCCAGCGAAATTGATGGTTCGTTGTTATACTGTTCGTGCAGAAAACGCTCCGAAAATTCGGCTTTTATCACCACATCTTTCAGCGGATAGTAGTTCACACCCACTGCCAAGCGATGGCGCTCGGTCCATTTGTAGTCGCTATTCGAGCCTGCGGGATTGTAGGCGTCGTAGTATTCGTAGGCGGCAAAGACGAAAAGGCGTTGATTTTTTTCGAACAATTTGTCGGAAAACGAGAACACATCGAGGCCAGCCTGCAGCGAAGCGCACCATGCTTGGTCGCCCACCAACGTGCGTTTGTAGGGCGAAGTGCTCGACTGCATGCGGTTGTACGACGATATAATTTCGGCATCGCTCAGGTGACCATAGTCGGCGTTGCCCTGAATGCGTGCGTAGCGACATTTGTACTCGAAATCGAAAGTGCCAATGCCAACAGCGCCTTTCACATTTTTGTATTTGCCCGACTCGTCGCTCTGCAGCGTGTTGTTGAACGAATGCCCGTAGTAACCACTCACGCCCAAGCGCAAGCCGTCAACGGGGTAAAAATCGAAACGCGCCGCAGCGGCATATTTGTTGGCTGGCGTAAATTCGAACGACGATGCCGAGCCGTATTTAATCCACGAATCTTTCGAGAAATAGTGCGAATTGAGTCCTGGCAGACCCATAATTTGATAGCGCATGTGTTTAGTGCGTCCCCAAATGCTGATGCCCGTCTGATGCCATGTGCAGGGCAAAATTTGATTTTCGCCTTCGGGACGATAGACGGTAAAAAACTCGGTTGGCAGGTGATGCGCGTTGGTGTAGCCCACTGGCACCACATCGTGACCAAGGCGAATGTTGATGGCGTCGCCAAACGACTTCTGAATCCAGAATTGTTCCAAAGCCACCTCGCCGCCGCGCTCAATCTCTTTTTCCCATTCGCCAAACTCCTCGTCTTCCATCTCCACAGCCGACTCCGTTCCGCCATGTTCAAACTCAATTTCGCTACCAAACGACCAGCCGCGACCAAAATCGTAGCCCAACATCAGCACCACATGCGGCAAATCGACCTGACCATTGCTTACTGCGTCTTTGTACTGATCGGCTTTGCTGTAACGGTTGATGTTGTCGCTGTAGAAATTGCGCGTAAGTACCGCCTCGCCGTAGCCACCAATGGTGAAACCGCCCGCCTCGCGCGACAAATGTTTGCGCTCCTTTTTCGTTTTTTCGGTCGATGTAGTATCGGGCTTTTGCGGCGATGCGCCTGTAGTAGCGTCAACTTTTTCGGCTGCCTCCAAGCGCTCGATACGGCGCAAAAGATCTTCGTATTGCGACTTCGATATAGTAATTTCGTCCTGCGCAAAAACGCTCGGAACGACCATCAATAGGGCAAAAAGTAAAATTTTCGATTTCTGCATAATCACTGCAATTTGTTTGGTGCAAAATTACAGCGACCCAAAAATCTCCACAATCCCAAAAATGTGGTATTTTTGTCTGTCACACTCTACCCAAAAATAGTGATTTCGCCAACACACACTTTCAAACCTTTGCACACACCATATTTTATGAGTACCTTTGCACTCCAAAAAAAGTTGAACTGTTGAAGCGTTGAAATGTTGAAACGTTTATTTGTGAAGCGAATAAATTTGTAAACCGTCTTTGTCGCCACACCCTTTTCCGTTTCTCACGATAGGGAAAACCACGGACTCAAAAAAACGCCGCTAAAATTTTAATTAAATGATTGGAAATTAGACAATTGAATAATTTAAAAGTCTTTTATCTTTACTCCTTACTCTTTATTCAAAAAACTCCTAACTCCTAACTCCTAACTGAACATGATTTCTTTCGAAGGACTAATTGTTGGTGCTGCCACATTTCTCACCATTGGCATGTTTCACCCTATTGTTATTAAGGCCGAATATTATCTTGGCGTGCGCTGCTGGCCGCTGTTTGCGCTTGTTGGCGTGGCGGGTGCAGTCGGCTCGCTGTTTTGCACCAACTCCATCGCCTCGGTGTTGCTCGGCGTCTTTTCGTTCTCATCATTTTGGGGTATTGGCGAACTTTTCGAACAGCGCAAACGCGTCGAAAAAGGCTGGTTTCCGAAGAGAGAAAAAAAACAAAAATAACAAAGCACAGAATGGTTTTCTGGTTTCTAAATCTCTGTTTTTGAGGAATCAATCAATTCTGCATTCCTTCAGAAACCAACCATTCGTTCAACGATTCGACGCTTATAGTGCAACACTGCTGATTATCGCAATCATGCAAATTTTCAAGCGGAAGAGACAATTGAGCAACTAAAATTCGTAACTTTGCAGCGCAATTCAACCACAAAATTTTTCAAAAAAAGGAGAAAAGACAATGAAACGCATTTTTTACTCGCTGGCCGTGTGCGCTGTAGTGGCACTGGCAGCAACATCGTGTAGCAACAAAGCACGCTGCTGGAAAATGGTACTCGATGTACCTTCGGTAAATGTTCACGCCGAACAATACTTCTGGGGAACCAGTTCCGAAGTTGACGCCCAAAGCACCGAGATGCTTGGTAAATACGCCAGCGCACTCGGAGAAGCAGCAGTTGGCGCCAAAGTCGACTCAAAAAAAGTGATGGGAAAGAGCGAAAGCGAATGCAAGGGCATGAATGTCAGTGCAGATTAAAATGTCAGTGCAGATTAAAAAAAGCGGCCTCGAGCCGCTTTTTTTTTAATTTTGAGAACATGGAAGATAGACGCTTCTAATTATCAATTATCAATTAAATTGAGCGTCCCTGCGCAATTTGTATTCGCTGCGCAATTTTTCAAAATCGTTTGGCGCAGAGCGCAGTGCAGCATCGTCGCGACCGATGTCGTAAGAGCACAAAATGGTTTGCGTCAACTCATGGTACGACCGACAATGGCAAGGCTTCATCTTTGGCAAATCATTCACGCAAAAATCGTCGAGTCCAAGACCGAAAAACCGACTCACAGCACGCACGCACATCTCGGTGGCAGCGGCTTTGCCATCGGCCGAATAGCCCGCAATATGCGGCGTGGCAATCATCGCCATTTGCAGCAAATCCGCATCAATCCTCGGCTCATTTTCCCAACAATCGATAGCGCAATCCGAAATTTGTCCCGATTTCAGCGCGTTTTTTAACGCATTTTCATCGACCACACCGCCACGTGCTGCGTTGATTATCAGCGGTTTGCGCTTGCATTTCTCAAAAAAATCCACATCAGCCATGTGATAAGTGGCAAATTCGCCTTCGCGCGTCAGTGGCGTGTGAAAAGTGATGACGTCGGCCTCGTGCGCAAGTTGCTCGAGCGACACAAAATCGTCCGATTTTTCTGTTTTTTCGCGAATGGGATCAGTTTGTAAGACTCTCATTCCCAAAAGTTTAGCCATTTTCAGGACTTCGCGCCCCACATGCCCAACGCCCACAATACCTAGCGTTTTTTCTCGCAAATCGGCAGCATTTTTTTTCGCCCAAAAACACAACACCGACGCGACATATCGCCCAACCGCAGGCGCATTACAACCTGGCGCGTTTGTCCATTTTATGCCATTTTTCTGGCAAAAATCGGCATCGATATGGTCGTAACCAATGGTAGCAGTAGCAACAAACCGCACTAGCGAACCGCCAAGCAAAGCCGCATTGCAATGCGTTCGCGTGCGCACAATCAGCAAATCGGCGCAGCGCACTGCCTCGGGCGTAAAGTCGGAAGGAGCCAGATATTGCACCTCGGCAAACGGCTCAAACACACCATTTATATAAGGGATAAATTTATCGATAACGATTTTCATTCCGTCACCGTTTTTTTCTGAAAACGCAAATCCATATCGCCCAAAACTTTCACATTAGTAATGGTCGAAAGCACGCCATCGCGGTAGAAGAAATAGACTGGATTGCCATTTTTGTCGTGCCCAAGAATGGAATCGCCCAACACGCTGTAGTCGCCACGCATCGCCATATCCACGCATTTGCCTTGCGCCGCCACAAAAAACGAGTCAGTAGTAACTTCCATGGTCATGTCGTTCAGGCAATCGTAGCCCAAAGCGGCAGCCAATGGCAACCAATCGGTATTTTGATCGACTTTATAGGCCGCATACAGATACCAAGTTCCCTCCAGTTCGCTGTACGAAACCTCGTCTTTGCGCTTGCACGCCAACAGCGCAAGCAGCAGCAGAACCCAACAGACAGTGCGTTTCATCTTTTCATCTACAAAAAAAATCAGCCACTTGATAATCGTCAAACGGCTGGTTTTCAATTAGTTGCGGAGGCTGGACTCGAACCAACGACCTCCGGGTTATGAGCCCGACGAGCTACCACTGCTCTACTCCGCGATGATTTCGGCTGCAAAGGTAGAACTTTTTTTTTGTTCTACCAAATTTTTCGGCATATTTTTTCGAAAAAAGTGCAGAAACGGCTATTTTGAGTTGATTTTGAATAAAATGTTGTATCTTTGCAGATGTATTTTTTGAGAAAATCACCACCATGAACATAAAAAAACACATTCCAAACACCATCACTTGCTGCAATTTGCTCTCGGGCACAGTGGCCGTCATCTGCGCATACAACGGGCGTTTCGATCTTACGGTGCTTTTCGTGCTGTTGTCGGCTGTGTTCGACTTTTTCGACGGATTTTCGGCGCGACTGCTGGGCGTTTCGTCAGCCATTGGCAAGGAACTCGACTCGCTGGCCGATCTCATCAGTTTTGGTTTTGCGCCGAGCATGGCGGCATTCACGCTACTCGCCCGCAGCGAATGGGAATGGACGCGCTATTTTGCGCTGATAATGGTGGCTTTTTCGGCTCTGCGCTTGGCCAAATTCAACCTCGACGAACGCCAAACTTCGTCGTTCATCGGCTTGGCAACGCCTGCTAACGCCATTTTTTGGGTCGGGCTGGCCTACTCCTACGGCGAAATAGGTCAACTACCAACGCTTCCGTGGGTTATTTTGGCAATGCTGGCACTATCGTGCTTTCTGCTGGTGTGCGAGTTGCCCATGTTTTCGCTCAAATTCAAAACTTGGGGCTGGCAAGGCAACCAAGTGCGCTGGATCTTCATTGGCGGCGTGGTGATTTTGGCTGCCATTCTTCGCCAAAACGCCCTACCATACATCATCGTGTGGTATGCGCTGCTCTCGGTTTGCGATTTAACATCGAAAAAAATTAAAGGATAGAGGCAGATTTGCACAAACCAACTTCTAGCCTAGGTTTTTCGTTCCCTTTACCGCTAAAAAAACTAATTTTTCATCAAACATTACTACCATGAAAAAGCATTACTTAACCCTTATTCTGGCCTTGTTGGCGACCGTCAGCATTTGTGCCGAAATTCCTGCTGGCTACTACCACCAAGCCAACGAACTGCAACAGCAAGCTCTGAAAACTGCGCTGGGCAACATCATTTCGAACGGTCGATTTTTGCCATACAACGGAAGCGGCGGACCAAACACCACTTGGGAAGGTTTCTACTACACCGATCGCAACGCCGCCGACAGCACTGTAATCGACATGTATTCGAACGAAAAATTCAAGTTCACCTACACCGCCAATCAGCCTGATTTTCTGAGTGTTAGCGGCATGCATATTGAGCATTCGCTGCCAAAATCGTGGTGGGGCGGCGCCATGTACAATTCGTACAAAGATCTACACCATCTTTTCCCAGCCGAAGGTAAAATTAATTCCGCCAAAAACGACCTGCCACTCGGCATTGTGGGCGTGGCAACGAGCGACAACGGCGTGAGCAAAGTGGGACAAAACACCTTCCGCGCCACCGACTACGCTGGCAACTGTTTCGAACCAGCCGACGAATACAAAGGCGATTTTGCGCGCGCCTATTTCTATGTGGTGACAGCCTACGAAGAGTTCGGCGAGCAAGGCTTGTGGCAGTCGCCAATGATAGACAACAACACTTATCCCGTGTGGAAACCGTGGGCGCAAGAGTTGCTGCTGAAGTGGCATCGCGCCGACCCCGTGAGCCAGAAAGAACTCGACCGCCAAGAGGAGGTCTACAAAATTCAGGGCAACCGCAATCCTTACATCGACTGTCCCGACCTGGTGGAACTGATTTGGGGCGACAAGCAAGACCAAAAATTCGAGGCGCCAGCACTAGACGAACCTTATCTGATTACGCCAACACGCTGGGATCGTTACAATTTTGGTGTGCTGATGAAAGGCAACAATCAAAGCCTGAAATTCACAGTGGAAGGCACAAACCTAGCCAGCGACTTGACGCTGAAAATAAAGAATGATACAAAAGCCTTCAAGCTGTCGAAGACCAAGATCACTTCGAACGAGGCACTCAATCGCACCGAGATAACACTCAATTTCGATGCCTCGCAGACAGGCGAATATGTCGATTCGCTCGAGATATCGGGCGGCGGATTGGCACAAGCAGTGAAAGTGCTGATTAGCGCCAGCGTAACCGACGAATTCATGACCCTGCCCGCCACCGACATCAGCACAACCGAAGCCACACTCAGTTGGATGAGCAAAGCCGATGCCACAGGCTACTCCATCGATGTGTTCCAAGGCGGCAACGAGGCCAGCGACCTTTTCTTTTCGTACTACATCGAAGGCTCGTCGTGGAACAAAGTCGTGGCCATCTACAACGGCACGGGCAAAGCAGTCGATCTATCGAAATACGAACTACGCAAGCAAAACAATGGCGTTGGCTCGTTCAAAAACGATACGCTAACGCAACTGAGCGGCACACTGGCCAACGGCAGCGTGTATGTGCTGGCACACTACGGCGCTAAAGACGAATTTAAAGCGCTCGCCAACAAAATATGCGGCAAAACTAACAATGACCAACAAACAGCGCTTTCATTCAACGGAAACGATGCCATCGCACTCTACCACAGTGGCATTCAGATTGATGTGATCGGCGAAGTGAACAATACCAAAACGTGGGGCGAAAACATGACCTTGTGCCGCAAAAGCATAGTAAATGGTCCTACGCAGCAATTCAATTGGGACGAATGGGAGCAATTCCCCCAAGACTACAAAACCGATCTGAACAAGCACACTATGCTGGGTTCTGAGATCAATTATATCATAAAAGATAGAGCCATGGGACGCACCACACAATGCCGCATTCAAAATCTGACTCCAGGGCAAGAATACATCTACCGCGTTACTGCCACTGGCGCAACCAATGAACAAACCGTGAACGCCGTTCGTTTCACCACCAGCAGCATTGAAACACCCATCGCACTCGAAGTCGAAAACATTGAAGGCGATGCTTTTGAACCGCTGTGGGAAACCATTCCAAGCGTACAAAAATATTTGATCGACATCTTCACCATTTCTGGAAAATACGTCACCGAAACTGAAGGATTCGACAGCCTTGTAACCAACAAAGCACTGCTCGAGGCGGCTGGCTGGAACTTTGGTTTGACCGCAGCCAACAAAACGGAATCGTCGTGTGGTACTGCGGCGCCATGCGTAGCATTCAAAAACGACAAAGCAAAGAATGCAACACCCAAACTCGACACGCTCGTCAGCAAAACCTACACCGAAGCCATCACCAAACTCACGTTTATGTATCACTGGGGCGATAAAAAAGCCAAAGGCAACGGCGACAGCATAGCCACACTTGCGCTCGACTGCTACAATGGCACAGAATGGTGCAACATCGACACACTGCGCGCCGATGGCACCACCAGCCAAAAACATCCTGAATACAAATTCGCCACAGACGACAACATCAAACAATTCCGCTGGATCTACACACGCAAAATCTATGGTTCGGTGCTGCTCGACGATGTGGCAGCAACTAGCGGCAACGAGGACTCCATATTTATTGCGCAAAACGAGCCTTGGTACGAAGGTTGGTGGGCCACCAATCTGAAGCCCGAGACCGAATATATCTATCGTTTGCGCGCCACACAGCACGATTTCGTCACCGACTACTCTAACGAAATTCGCGTAACCACCTCCGCCAGCACCGAGCACAACGAACACACCAACATCACGCCCGACCCATTTGACGACACGCCAGAAATTATCGACACCCGCGTGGGCAAAATAGCCGACGATGGCATAACAATTTGGGCAAATGCGTCGGGCATTGGCATTGCAGGTGCCGACGAAAATGCCGAAATTCGCATCTACAGCGTGGGCGGACAACTGCTCTACCAACGCGCAACCAACGGCAGCGAACACTTTGCACCCATTGCGCAGCACGGCATCTATGTGGTGCAACTGCGCGACAGCAACGGACTTCGCGCCTACAAGGTGGCAAAATAAATTTCACTCCAACAACAAAAAAAGTGCGGAACTTCTGCGGAGGTTTCGCACTTTTTATTTTTTAGAAATTATGCTGTAGAACATATCAACAAACAACACATCGTATGCAAAAAAATCGTAAATTGCGGAGATTTTTGAAATCAAATTGATTTCGGATCATACCAAAACGCATTTTTTAACCTAAAATCTAGTAACACAATGAAAATTTACCAAGCCAACGAAATCAAGAACATCTCGTTGATGGGAAGTTCGGGAGCAGGAAAGACCACCCTTGTAGAAGCCATGCTCTACGAGAGTGGCGTGATAAAACGCCGCGGCACCATCGATGCCAAAAACACCGTATCGGACTATTTCCCCGTGGAGCAAGAATACGGCTATTCGGTATTCCCAACCGTAATCCACGCTGAATGGCTCGGCAAAAAACTGAATATAATAGACTGTCCAGGCAACGACGATTTCATTGGTGGCGCCATCACCTCGATGGAAGTTACCGACCAAGCCGTGATACTGGTAAATACTCAATATGGTGTAGAAGTAGGCACGCAAAACCACTTCCGCTACACCGAGCAACTGAAAAAACCAGTCATCTTCCTTTGCAACCAACTCGACACCGAAAAATCGGACTTTAACAAAACCGTGGAGCAACTGCGCGAAAGTTTTGGTCCGAAAGTGGTGCTGGTGCAATATCCACTGAACATCGGTCCAGAATTCAATGCTGTGATTGATGTGCTGCTGATGAAGATGTATCGCTGGAAACCCGAAGGCGGTGCGCCCGAAATTCTGCCAATCCCCGACGCCGAGATGGAGCGCGCCAACGACCTTCACAACAAACTGATTGAGGCCGCCGCCGAAAACGACGAAGGTCTGATGGACAAATACTTTGAGCAGGGTTCGCTGTCGGAAGATGAGATGCGCGCAGGCATTCGCAAAGGCCTCGTTGGGCGCGACATTTTCCCAGTATTCTGCGTCTGCTCGGGTCGATCGATGGGCGTGCGCCGCTTGATGGAATTCCTTGGAAATGTGGTACCATTCGTTACCGACATGCCCCAACCCGTCACCACCAAAGGCGAAGAAATTGCTCCCGATCCAAATGGTCCGACTAGCATTTTTGTGTTCAAAACAAGCGTAGAACCGCACATTGGCGAAGTTTCGTACTTCAAAGTGATGAGCGGCACACTGCATGCTGGCGACGACCTCACAAACATCAGCCGCAACCAAGGCAAAGAGCGCATCAGCCAAATTTTCTCCGTATCGGGACAAAACCGCGAGGAGGTGGACCAAATGGTGGCTGGCGACATAGGCGCAACTGTAAAACTGAAAGACACACGCACGGGCAACACGCTCGACGGCAAAGGCTGCGAGTACGAGTTCCCAAGCATTAAATATCCCGATCCAAAATATCGTCGTGCCATTCGTCCGCAAGCCCACGGCGAAGAGGAGAAACTCAGTGCCATTCTCACACGCATGCACGAGGAAGATCCGACTTGGATTGTAGAACAATCGAAAGAATTGAAGCAGACCATCGTCTACGGTCAGGGCGAATTCCACCTGCGCACGCTAAAATGGCGCATCGAGAACAACGACAAACTGCCAATCGTATTCGAAGAACCGAAAATTCCATATCGCGAGACCATCACCAAGGCGGCGCGTGCCGACTATCGCCACAA
Organism: Paludibacteraceae bacterium; assembly: GCA_963621145.1. GTDB lineage: Bacteria > Bacteroidota > Bacteroidia > Bacteroidales > Paludibacteraceae > W0P28-013. Next base: position 50,181 of record CAVFDI010000003.1, read on the forward strand.
AAAGCAGTCGGGCGGCGCAGGTCAGTTTGGCGAGGTTCACCTGATAGTGGAGCCTTACACCGAAGGAATGCCTGTTCCTGAGACATTCAAATTTGGCGGTCAAGAGTTCAAAATCAGCGTTCGCGACACGCAAGAGATTCCGTTGGAATGGGGCGGCAAATTGGTGTTCATCAACAGCATTGTGGGCGGTGCCATCGACGCACGCTTCCTGCCAGCCATTCTGAAAGGCGTGATGGACCGCATGGAGCAAGGTCCGCTCACAGGCTCGTATGCGCGCGATGTGCGTGTGATTGTGTACGACGGCAAGATGCACCCAGTCGACTCGAACGAAATTTCGTTCCGTCTGGCAGGTCGCAACGCCTTTGCCGAAGCCTTCAAAAACGCAGGTCCGAAAGTGATGGAGCCAGTCTACGACCTCGAAGTGCTTGTTCCGAGCGATCGCATGGGCGATGTGATGGGCGATTTGCAAGGACGCCGCGCCATAATCATGGGCATGGAGAGCGTTCGCGGATTCGAGAAACTGACGGCCAAAGTGCCGCTAAAAGAGTTGTCGAACTACTCCACTTCGCTCAGTTCGCTGAGCGGCGGTCGCGCATCGTTCACCATGAAGTTTGCCTCGTACGAACTCTGCCCAGCCGATGTTCAGGACAAACTGTTGAAGGACTACGAAGCCACTCAGACCGAAGAATAAACACTCTTCAACATCAAAAAAAATGGCGTCGCCTTTTCATCGGGGCGACGCTTTTTTTGCAGGAAATTTGGTCGTGCGGCATAATTTTCAATTTTCAATTTTCAAATTTGTGGGGTATCATTTTTCGGGAGAATAATCATTCGCCCCTACATTTCGCCACTTTATGAATTTTACAACTTTACGAACGTTTTACTCGTTTGGTTTACAAAAAAATTGCTATCTTTGCAGCGCAAAAAGAAGTGCGGCAGTAGCTCAGTTGGTAGAGCATCAGCTTCCCAAGCTGAGGGTCGCGAGTTCGAGCCTCGTTTGCCGCTCATACATAAGATAAAAGCCTGAAAATCAGCGAATTGCTTCAATTTCTATACGGAGTTGAAGCAATT
>CAVFDI010000004.1:0-25468 GCA_963621145.1 Paludibacteraceae bacterium
GCAGAAACTTTTTTGAACCGACCAAAGAAAAAAAATAAAAGCGTAGAATTTTTAGAACCTACCTATACAGAAAAATAAACACGAAATTAAGCGAAAAAGATGAAGAGATTATTTTTATTGCCGATGTTGGCGCTGACCATTAGCGTGCAAGCGGTGGCAGAGGATCATGTGATGGCCGCCACCAAAGGCACAACGCGCGCCAACGCACCCGAATCGCTCACGCTGAGCATCGACGAGGCACAAGACTACGCCGTGAAAGCCAACCGCTCGCTGCGCAATGCCGAACTTGCCGTGCAACAAGCCTACGCACAACGCTGGCAAACCATTGCCGCCATGCTGCCACAGGTTGATGGTAGCTGGGCTTTCAACTCGATGTGCGGCTACAAAATGGAAATGGCAGGAATGACTATTGACATGCCAAACTACTCCACTTTGGGCATAACCGCATCGGTGGGAATCAACGGACAAGCCATAGTTGGTGCTATTCTGAACAACATCGCCATCGACATGCAAAAAATTTCGCTCGAACAGTCGGAAGACAACCTGCGAGCCAACGTGAAAACCTCGTACGCATCGGTGCTGGTGCTGCAAGAGGTTGTGTCGCTGCTCGATTCGAGCCTGACCAATGTAGAACGCTTGGCCGAAATGACCCAACGCTCGGTTGACGTGGGCGCTGCAGAACAGACCGCCGCCGACCAGATAGCAGTTCGCGTGAACACGCTGAAAAACAACATCAATTCGAACAAACGCTCCATTCAACTCGGCATCAACACGCTGAAAGTACTACTCGATGTGCCTGTAGAGACGGAATTGACGCTATCGTCAACATTGGACGACATGCTTTCGGGCGACGAAGTGCTGCGTTTGCTTGGTCAAGAATTTTTGGTCGAGAAAAATCTGAACTACCAAACACTCGAAAAAAATGTTGATTTAGCCAAAGCAAATGTCCACATGGCTGGCTGGGCTTACGGTCCAACAGTTGGCGTGGGCTATCAGTATTCGAACCAGCACTACTACGACGATGGCGGTTTCCGCATGACGCCGCCACACGCTGTGAGCGTTACCATTTCGATGCCACTGTGGTCGTCGGGCAAAAGAGCGGCTGGCGTAGTGGAGAAAAAAATTGCACTTGAATCGGCTCGCAACACGCTGGCCGAGACTTCCGACAATCTTGCCATTCAAAATGAGCAACTGCGCTACAATCTGCAAAACGCCTTCGAGACTTATCTGACCGAAAAAGAGAATATGGACGTTACCCAACGCGTTTTTCAATCGACAACGAACAAATATAACTACGGCGCCGCGTCGAACCTCGAACTTGTGAACGCCAGCAACGATGTGATAAGCGCGCAATCGACTTATGTTCAGGCCGTTCTCACACTAGTGAATGCCGAAGTTGAACTCGACAAATTCTTGAATAACTAAAAATTAGATAAAAAAATAAAATAATCATAAAAAGCAATGAAAAAAGCATTTATTTTGGCAACCACGGCATTGGCACTTGTAGGTTGCGGAAGCAAGGAGCAAACCACAACTGAAGAGACCACAACCGAGCGTACCGAGGTGGTAGAACTGACCACACTTCACCCACGCGAAATTCAGCGCGAAATCACTCTATCGTCGAACCTGATGGGCTACGAAACTGTTAATGTTTCGCCATCGATCACGGGAAAAATTGAGCATATCTATGTGGAAGTGGGCGATCGTGTAGCAAAAGGTGCCGACCTTGTGCGCATGGATCAGCAGCAATACAAAACCACGAAACTTGCCATTGCCAACCTCGAAACCGAGATGGCGCGTATGGAAGGTTTGATTCAAACGGGCTCCGTATCGCAACAGCAGTACGATCAGACAAAACTTTCGCTCGATCAGACCAAAGAAAATCTCGATTTCTTGCAGAAAAATACATACGTAAAAGCAGGAATTTCGGGCGTAATTTCTGCCAAAAACTACGAAGATGGCGAACTCTACAGCGGATCTCCAATTGTAGTGCTTACGCAAGTGGACAAGCTGAAAACACTCGTAGCCATTCCCGAATCGTACATTCCGTTGGTAAAAAAAGGCATGAAACTAGAACTGACTTCGGAAGTTTATCCCGACAAAGTTTTCCCAGCCACCATCGAAGTTGTTTATCCTACAGTTGACGCATCGACGCACACATTCCAAGTGAAAGTAGTTGTGCCAAACAAGAGCGGCCTGCTGCGTCCTGGCATGTATGTAACCACCACGCTCGGTTTGGGCAAAGCCACTGTGATAACCGCGCCCTACTCTACCGTGCTAAAATTGATTGGTGCCAACGACCGCTATGTTTTCATCAACAACAATGGCTACGCAAAACGTGTGAATGTGGAGATGGGTCAGCGTTTTGGCGACGATGTTGAAATTTCGGCACCCGAAATTGTCGATGGCGTAGAACTCGTAACCAAAGGCGAAGCACGTTTGGTAGACGGAATTAAGATAGTTGCAGGCGAAACCGCAGCAGCCGAATAAGAAGAAAGATAGTTAGAACAAAAAAATTAAGAAACAATGGCAATATACAAAACTGCGGTACAAAAGCCTGTTACAACAGCGCTCATCTTTGTGGCAGTGATTATCATTGGTCTATTCTGCTATGTGCAGTTGCCAGTGGACCAATTCCCCGAAATGGATCCGCCATACATCACTGTGATGACCACATACGCTGGTGCATCGGCATCGGAGGTCGAGACCAACGTTACAAAAGTGATGGAAAACTCGCTGAACTCGGTGGACCATCTGAAAGAACTGACCTCGCAATCGAAAGATAACATTTCGCAGGTTACCATGGAGTTTGAATGGGGAACGAACCTCGACGAAGTAATCAACGATGTGCGAACATACGTCGACCTTGTGAAAGACAATCTTCCTGATGGCTGTTCGAACCCAATCATCTTGCGCCTTTCCACCTCGATGATGCCTGTGATTCAATACGCCGTTACAGCCAACGAGAGTTATCCTGCGCTCGACAAACTGCTCGACGACGAGATTATTCCGCAATTAAGCAGCGTCGATGGCATTGGTAACCTTACTGTTTCGGGTGCGCCCGACCGCTACGTCTACATCTACCTCGATCAACAGAAACTCGATGCCTACGGATTGACTGTAGAAAATGTTGGTAACATGATTTCGGCCAACAACCTGAACATGTCGTCGGGTACGGTGAAAATGGCCAAAGAGCAATACCAAATGGAGGTGCGCTCGGAATATGCCGAATCGTCGGAGATTAACGACATTGTGGTAACCACCACGGCCGACGGTCGCCAAGTGTATGTGCGCGACATTGCCACGGTGAAAGATACCATCAAAGAGTTGTCGCTCGACGAAAAAACCGATGGCATTGAGTGCGCCCGTTTGATGATTACCAAGCAGACTGGTGCCAACACTGTGCAAATTTGCCACGATGTGCGCAAAGAGATCGAAAAAATTCAGAAAACTTTGCCTTCCGACATAAAATTCAAACTGATTTACGACTCGTCGGAGAACATCGAAAACTCCATCGATTCGCTGAAAGAATCAATTGCCTACGCGCTGCTGTTTGTAGTGTTGGTAGTGTTGTTCTTCCTTGGAAGATGGCGCGCCACCCTCATCATCAGTTTGACCATTCCTATATCGCTGATTGTGGCGTTCATCTATCTGAAATTAGTCGATTCGTCGCTCAACATCATCTCACTCTGTTCGCTCACCGTGGCCATTGGTATGGTGGTGGACGATGCCATTGTGGTGTTGGAGAACATTACCAAGCACGTCGACCGTGGCGAAAATCCGCGCGAGGCATCAATCTACGCCACCAACGAGGTTTGGGTTTCGGTTATAGCCACCACGCTGGTTTTGGCAGCCGTGTTCATTCCTCTGACCACGCTCACTGGTATGGCAGGTATCTTGTTCCAAGAATTGGGCTGGATTGTAACCATCGTAACCACCACTTCAACACTCATCGCCATTTCGCTCACGCCTATGTTGGCTAGCAAACTACTGAAGCCGCGCCAAGTGCATGTCGACGAAAATGGCAATCTGATTGACGATGGTGCTAAAAAGACTTGGTACGACAAAACCGTAGTGCGCGCGCTCGACTGGATCGACGGCAAATACGCCAGCGCATTGGCTTGGTGCTTGGAACACAAATGGGTAGCTTTCACTGGTTTGTTCCTGTTCTTTGCCGTGACCATGATTCCTGCGCTCACGGGCAAAATCGGTACCGACTTTATGCAACAGCAAGATAACGGCCGCATGTCGGTAACCATCAAACTGCAACGCGGCACGCGCATCGAGGAGACTTTGAAGACGGCACGCGCTTTGGAGGCTCGTTTCACCGAACTTGTGCCTGAAATTCAGCTGATCTCGACCTCGGCAGGTTCCAACGACGACTCGAGCATCTCGGCACTTTTCTCGTCGACAATGAACAACACCATTTCGATGACCATTCGCTGCAACAAAAAATATCAGCGCGAACGCTCCATTTTCGACATTGCAGAGGTTTTGCGTCAGGAAATTGCACGCTACCCCGAGATTACCGACTACAAAGTAAGCACCTCGACGGGCGGCGGTGGCATGGCATCGAACTCGGTAGATATTGAAATCTACGGTTACGATTTCGATGCAACCTCGACCTTGGCCGAAGAGATTCAGGCAAAATGTAACCACGAAGTGAATGGCGCACGCGACGCCACCATTTCGCGCGACGATGAACGTCCAGAAATCAAAATCATCGTCGACAAAGAGAAAGCAACTCGCCTCGGACTTACGCCAGCTACCATTTCAACCTACCTGCGCAACCGTGTGAACGGCATGTCGTGCGGTTATTTGAAAGAAGATGGCTCGGAATACGACATCGTGGCTCGCCTGCAAGAGAGCGACCGCAACACCATTCAAAAAATTCAAGACTTGACCATTCCAACGCCATCGGGCAAGAGCGTGAAACTGTCGGAAGTCTGCTCCATTGGCGAATATTGGACTCCACCAACCATCGAACGTAAACTGCGTCAGCGCATCGTAACCGTGTCGGTAACGCCTTACAACGTGCCACTGGGCGAATTGGCGCAAAACATTCAAACGCAAGTAGTCGACAAACTCGACATTCCGCAAGGCGTAACCATTCGTTTGGCGGGCGACTACGAAGAACAGCAAGAGACCTTCAGCAAAATGGTGCTTTTGGCAGCGCTCATCATCATGCTGGTTTACATTGTTATGGCCAGCCAGTTCGAATCGTTCAAGAAACCATTCGTCATCATGTTCACCATTCCATTTGCGCTCTCGGGCGTAGTCATGGCACTGTGGATGACGGGTCGCTCGCTCGATATGATTGGCGCACTTGGTCTGATAATGCTGGTCGGCATTGTGGTGAAAAATGGTATTGTGCTTATCGACTACACCGACCTACTGCGCGAACGCGGCGTGGAACTGAACAAAGCAGTTGTAGCTGCTGGGCGTAGCCGTATGCGTCCTGTGCTGATGACCGCATTCACCACCATTCTCGGTATGGTGCCAATGGCAGTATCGTCGGGCGAAGGTTCTGAGATGTGGCAGCCAATGGGCATTGTGGTAATTGGCGGTCTTACGGTTTCTACCTTCCTCACCTTCTTCATGGTTCCGACGCTCTACGCAGCCATGTCGCGCCACGGCGAACGCGACCGTATCTCGGCCATGCGCAAAGGCTTCATTTTCATGAACATCAAACTGAAAAAGAACAAAAAACAGGAAGACATCGCCGAAAATAGTGCCGAAACTGAAAAATAAAAACTAAAATCGATTAGTATGAAATCTGTAATGATCATATTCAACCAAGCCAACACCGAGCGCGTGGAGTACATGCTCGACACGCTCGAAGTACGCGGCTTCACATTCTTCGAACAGGTGCAAGGACGCGGCACAAATGGTGGCGAACCACGCCGCGGCACACACGCTTGGCCCGAAATGAACTCGTGCATCATCGCGGTGGTGGACGACGACAAAGTGCCATCGCTGCTCGAAGCAGTGGAAAAACTCGACATGCGCAACAAAGAAGTTGGCGTGCGCGCCTTCGTTTGGAACATCGAGGCGACAGTCTGATTTTCCAAAACATCACAAAACGAAAAGGGAAGAGTCATTTCGATTCTTCCCTTTATATTTTTCTGATAATCAGTAGCTTACTGCTGTTTCGTACGCAGCAGATTGATATCGCCACTCCTCTTATAGGAAACGGGATCGCCGTCTTCATTGCGGTCGGTGCCAGTGGCTTGAATAATGTAGTAATACGTTCCCTGCGCAGCCTCTTTGCCGTTTATTGTGCCGTCCCAACCTTTGGCAGGATCGGTGCTGTGAAAAACCTGCCGCCCCCAACGATTGTAGATGTAGCAACTGTACGACTTCAACGACCTATACGCCACGCGAAATTCATCGTTTTTACCATCGCCATTTGGCGTGAACACATTGGGTATCTCCAATTGCGATTCAAGCACCTTCACATCGATAGAATCGGTATATTCGCACTCGCCCGATGTTACCGTGATCCGCACCCGATAGTCGCCACTCTCGTTGAAAGTGTAGCGCACATCTTTGTCGCTGTAGCGCGTGTAATTGGCTGCATTTCCCTGCGGATAGATGCGCCAATCGTAATAAATGCCGTCGATGGGATTTGTGCGACTTTCGAAAAGAACCACCAGCGGACCAGAACCCGAAATGTCAGAACCCGAACGATCGCGTTCGTTTTTGCCAGCACGCTCCTCGATAGTGCCTTTCAAGTGCGCCTCCACAGCAATGGCGTGATACAATTCCGAAATCGCAACCGACGGCTCCACGCCCAATTTTTGTCCCCAATCGTCGCCCGAAAGGGTAAACTGCGTGTTGCACAGCGGCGCATCGAGCACAATTTCGGTAAAAGGCGTGGTTTGCTTGTAGGTTTGTGGCGATGGCTCACTCCACGCTTCGCCAACAAACGACACAGCATCGTACGACAGTGTGAGCGTGCGCGGCAAACGGTGCGTCGCGCCATTTTTATCCTTATAAATCAAATCGGGAGCAAGAAAAATCGGCACAATTTTAATATAATCGCACTTGTCGTCGGCCTCCACAACATCGACGGCCGAAATGGCGAGCGGATATTTTGCATAGTCTATCACCCAAATCCAAAGCGAATCGCGCCCATCAATTTTCAAAATGTAACCTTCGCCATCTTCAGGCGAAAAATCTGGCGTATTTGCCACAAAATTGCCCTCAAAATCGGTCCATTCCACATTGCTTTCCGTACCAGTGTAGCGTATTTCGGTCGACGATGTTATGCCGTTGAACAGAAAAAGCCGATCGAGGCTGACAATCTGCGCACCATCAACCATCACATGTGGATAAGTGGCATCGAACTGCGCACTTGCCACGGCGGCAAACACGCATACCAAAGCCAACAAAATTGCTCGTTTCATCAAAATATCTTTTCTATTTGTAACGACAAAAGTAAGATTTTATTTTGAAAACGGCAAAAAGATAAGAATTGAAAAAATGGGGTGCAAAATGACATTAGCGACGATGACCGATCGACTGCACATTTTGCCTGATTTGCGCAGTCGGGACATCTACCACAACTTCACATTCGTCACCATCGAAATCGGGATATTTCACGTTCAACTGCTTGATGTTACGCGCAGCAAGATCGAGCGGCAGCAGATCGAACGACGCCACATCGCTCAACAGCGCCTTGGCATCATCGCCATTCAAATGGTGACACAGCGAAACTGTCAATACCGAATCGTCAGACTCGAGCGCAGCAGCATTGCATGCCAAAGCGTAACTGTGTTTGCGCAAACTTGAACCATAATAATCGAATAAAACATTCAAATAGTGTCCCGAAATCCACGACCAGGCTGGCTCAATGTGTTCAGTGCCAAATGCCGCTATTTCACTTTCAGAATTGCAAATTTGCGCTTCTGCCTCGTAAACAAAATGCGCATAAGTCAAGTTCATATTGAAGGTGTAGCCCGTACCAACAGTCAAATACGAATACTCCACATAGCACCGATGTCCCATCAGCGAATCGGGGAAACTAACCGAAATCGATGGCCAATAGGTCGTTGCCGAGTCATCGTCGAGAAAATAGACATCGCCCTGCTCGTTGCTCAGCGCGGTAACTACCATAGCCGAAAATTCATCTTCTTCAATCGATTTATCGGTGCAAGCGCCGAAGCCCAACACCGTCAACGCAGCCGCTGCTACCAACAAAATATTCTTCGAAAAATGTATCATTCTTTTGTGCAATCTCTGATATAAAGATGTAAAAAAGGGTTATTTCGTTGCATGTCAGCACAAAAATCGACAAAACGATACACCATATTAAATAAAATAACTACCTTTGCAAGTTGCATTGCGTTTGCCGTGCAAGCATGAAAAACACACGCGGACGATTCATCTTTCTTCAAAATCGCCCAGAAATAGGAAAATAATGAGTAGAAATTACCGATCTACCCTGCACCAAATCAAGGCGCGAGCCGCCTATTTGCGTCATGCACACCGTCGAGGCGGTTTTGGCATTCATTCGCCATATATATTCCACTGGCTCAACAGTGTACTCTACGAAAAAACGCCATTCTACGCCTACGAGCATTTGCGCACGCTGCGTCGGTCGCTACGCACCGACAAAACGCCAATCAGCCTACACGGCTTTGGCACTGCCACACGCGCCCGCATCACGCAAGTAAAAAACATCGCTCGCACCGCCACAGCACGACAAAAACATGCCGAACTGCTCTTTCGAATAGTCAACGACAGCCACTCGAAAAACATTCTAGAACTCGGCACAAACCTCGGGCTCACCACGCTACATCTGGCCAAAGCCAACCAACAAGCACACATCATCACGCTCGAAGGCGAACCCGCACTCTGTCAATTTGCACAGTCGCTTTTCCGTCGCGAAAATGCGCTCAACATTCAGCACCTCTGCGGCGACATCGACCAAACTTTGCCCACTGCGCTGAGCAGCATGCCACGCCTCGACCTCGTATTTTTCGATGCCAACCACACCTACGATGCCACCATGCGCTACCTACACCAATGCTTGCCGCACGCACACGACCACAGCATTTTTGTTTTCGACGACATTCACCGCTCCGAAGGCATGGAACGCGCTTGGAACGAGATAAAAGCCCTACCACAAATTCGCGTAACAGTCGACATTTTCCAAATGGGCATAGCATTTTTCAACACCGATCTGCAAAAAGAAAACTACGTTGTTGCAAATTAATTATCTAATTACTTAATTTCCAACTACTTAATTAATTTCAACAACATTATACACTTTCCACTTTATACACTTTCCAACTATATGATTTACACAAAAACAGGCGACAACGGCACCACCTCGCTCGTTGGTGGCAAACGCGTACCGAAAACCAATGTGCGGCTACAAGCCTATGGCACAGTGGACGAGCTAAACTCGTTTCTCGGACTTTTGAAGGCAAAAATCCGCCCCGAACAGCGCCCAATATTGCACGACATACAGAACACACTGCTTGCCATCGGAGCAAATCTTGCCACCGACACCACATGCACACCGCTGCACGAATCTGCCAAAATTTCGGAGCAAAAAACGACGGAACTCGAGCAAAAAATTGACGAAATGAACGCCAAATTGCCAAAATTAACAAATTTTATTATTTATGGCGACGACGAAATTTCGGCACTCTGCCACGTGTGCCGCGCCATTGCACGACGCGCCGAAAGATGCATTTTAGAAGTTGATAATCAGCAAGTTATAGATACCGAAGTAAAAAAATTTATGAACCGTTTGTCCGATTTTCTTTTCGTCTTTGCACGGCTTTTGGCAGCCGAAAATTCATCGAACGAAAAATTTTGGGCAAAAAATTGATAATGATAAAAAAATCACTATCTTTGCAAGTTGAAAACTGATAGTTAGGCAGTTTTGTAAAGGAACAACAATTTTATCGTTTATCGCCATGTATTGGACTTTGGAACTAGCGTCGAAACTCGAAGATGCGCCTTGGCCAGCCACCAAAGACGAGCTCATTGACTATGCAATGCGTTCGGGCGCGCCGTTGGAGGTCATCGAAAACCTGCAAGAAATTGAAGACGAAGGCGATGTTTACGAGAGCATTGAGGACATTTGGCCCGATTACCCTAGCAAAGAAGACTTTTTCTTCAACGAAGAGGAATATTAAAGAAAAATCGACGAAAAATTAGAAAAAAGGTAGACCGAGCACGCAATTTTTCACAACGTTTTCAGTTATAATTTTGAGGTGTAACTCGTTGCACCGCGCAAGACAGGGACAAAATCATTTGTGAAAACGCAAAAAAAATACAAACTAAGGCTCTACCTAACGATTATTTTCTGCACAGTAGCATGTTCAGTGGCACACGCACAATTCGATGCGCAACTCACGCAATACATCTACAACAGAACAGTAATAAACCCCGCTGTTGTTGGCGAACAGCAGATGGTGCAGATATCGGCTCTGCAGCGTTTACAGTGGATTAGCATCGACAATGCGCCACGAACAACTTTCGTCTCGGTGCATTCGCCAGTGAAAATTGGCAAAACCAAGCACGGCGTTGGCGTTCAATTTGTAAACGACATTTTTGGCATCTTTTCCAACCAGCAAATCAACTTGCAATATGCATACAAGTTGAAGTTGGGCGATGGCGTTCTGAGCATCGGTGCAAACATCGGCGTATCGAATGTGAAAGTGAAAGGCGACAGCGTGAAACTGGTCGAAAGCGACTACCACGTGAAAGACGACGACGCAGTGCCTACGAGCGAAGTCTCGGGCGTAGCATTCGACTGCGGATTGGGCATAGCCTACTCCACCGAACGCTGGCACGTAGGCATTTCGGCTCTGCATCTGCCCGAAATGAACATCGCACTTGGCTCGCTCGATGGTTTTCACATGACGCGACTCTACACCGCCTCGGGAAGTTACAATTTCAAACTGAAAAATCCCGACTACACCATCAAAACCTCGGCAGCAGTCATCACCGACTTTGTGAGTTGGAATCCGAGCATCACAGCACTGCTCGATTATAAAGGAAAATACTGGGGAGGCCTCGGCGGACGGCTCGATGCAGTCTCGTTTCTCCTCGGAATAAAAGTGCTGAACGGACTAGTCGTTGGTTATGCCTACGACCTGCCGGTAAACAAGATAATCACCGCAAGCCACGGTTCGCACGAAATCTATTTGGCGTACGAATTCGGACTCGGACTGAATAAAAAAGGCAACAAACATAAAAGCGTAAGAATACTCTAAACGCTTAAGGATACTCTAAAATTGAGCATACTATGAGAAAACAATCGTTCGTCATCGTAGCCATAGCGGCAATCACGCTATTGGCAGGCTGCTCCAAAGCCCCCAAAGGCTTCTTGGCAGGCGTTTACGGCAAATCGAAACCAGAAACCACACCCTACGGCATGGTATTCATTCCTCGCGGCTCGTTTACCATGGGTCCCAACGACCAATCAGCCACTTGGGGAATGCAACCCAAACAGGCTGTGAAGTCACTCGACGCCTTCTGGATGGACGAGACCGAAATCACCAACGGCGAATATCATCAGTTTGTGAACTATGTGGTCGACTCGCTGGCATTGCTAAGACTGCGCGCTATGGACGACGAGACCGAGGCTGCCAAGTACTACACCACACACAAAGTGTACAAGCAGGAAGATCCAGACACCATGATCAACTGGAAAGCCAAAATTCCATGGAATGTAAAATGGAAAGAAGACGACGAACTGAACGAAGCAAAATATAATGCAATACAAGAGATGTATTTCTATGGCGAAGAACAAACCATTGGAACACAAATCAATACACACATTCTGAACTACTCGTACAAATGGGTCGACTACAACCAAGCCGCCCTGCCAGGCAACGAGTTCAACCCCTACACAGGCAGTTACAACCCCAAAGCCCAAGTGCGCATCGACAGCGCTTTCATGCGCGGCAACGCCATTGTCGACACAGTGATTGTGAAACCTCTGCGTCACCGCAGCGACCTTGTCTGCAGCAAAATCATCAACATCTATCCCGACACCATGTGCTGGATGCGCGAATACACCTACAGTTTCAACGAACCAGCCATGCACAACTACTTCTCGCACCCAAGCAACGGCAAATATCCAGTAGTTGGCGTATCATGGGATCAAGCCGTGGCATTCTGCCATTGGCGCAACAAACTTTACGAATCAGTTCCAGGACTTCCCAAAACACACGAATTCCGTCTGCCAACCGAGGCTGAATGGGAATATGCAGCACGCGGCGGACGCCATTTGGCAATGTATCCTTGGGGCGGTCCATACATTCGCGATGCAAAAGGTTGCTTCATGGCCAACTTTAAGCCAACACGCGGCAACTACACCGAAGATGGTTATCTGATTCCTTGCCAAGTAGGCTCATTCGACCCGAACGACTACGGATTGTTCGACATGGCAGGCAATGTTTCGGAATGGACAGCCGACACCTACGACCCAACCGCAGCCACATTCACGCACGATATGAACTCGGCCTACAACTATCATTCTAAAATGAACGACCCAAAAATCATGAAACGCAAAGTCATTCGCGGTGGTTCGTGGAAAGATGTAGGCGCATTTCTGCAATGCGGTGCTCGCGACTTCGAATATCAAACAAAACGCAGCCCAGCCATCGGTTTCCGTTGCGTAAGAAGTTACATTGGCGAATAAAAATACACCATATTATATAAATGGGAAATTTACAAAAAAAATAAATAGGCAATAACCAAAAAAAAAATCAAAAAAAATTATGGCAGCAAAGAAACGCTCGGCTTTCATGGAATGGTATGTTAGCCCGAAAGGAAAAAAAGTAGTTGGATGTGTTTACTCCATCGGTGCAGCGGTCGTTATCATCGGCGCATTGTTCAAAATTTTGCACTGGCCAGGTGCTAGTGTCGTGCTGATGATTGGTATGTTTACCGAGGCATTGTTGTTCACCATCGGTACTCTTGACGATCCACATCCAGATTTGCACTGGAATCACATTTTCCCAGCACTTACACAAGAAGATGCTGATCCTCTCTACAGTCACCTTGGAGCAGGCGTAGGCGGTGGCGCAGCAGTTGCAGGCAATGCAACCGCAGCACAATCTGCTAACGCTGGCGTAGTCAATCCGCTGAAAGACGAAGATGTGAAAGCCGTTCAAGAAGGTTTGAAAAGCATTAGCGACGCTGCCAAACAGATGGCTGGCATTGCAAAAGCCGCTAGTCTGACCGACACATTCGCACAAAACATGGAATTGGCTGGCAACGCTGCCGCTGAGTTTGCAGCAAAACAGCAGAACCTCGATGCCGCATCGCAAGCACTATTGGCTTCGTACAACGGCATTGCACAAAACATGACAACCGTGCAAACCGCCACCACACAATATGTGGAGAAGGCTGACGCTATCAACAAAAACCTTGGCGCAATCAACTCGGTTTACGAACTGCAACTGAAAAATGTTCAAAGCCAAGCCGAAGTGGTCGAAAAACAGACTGCAACCATTGCAGCCGTTGGTGGCGACATCGACAAAGTACAAAAAGCCATGCAAGCAAGTGCAAACGACATGGCAAAATACCAAGACGAAACGGCCAAATTAGCACAAAAAGTTGTTGATTTGAACGCCATCTATGGCAATATGCTCAACGCTATCAACGCTTAAAAAGCAGTAGCATTTTTATTAGAACACACCTAAAAACGAAAACGAATGAGTGGTGCTACTAACTGTCCGGAAACCCCGAGACAAAAGATGATAGGCATGATGTATTTGGTGCTGACCGCCATGTTGGCACTGAATGTATCAGCCGATATTTTGAACGGCTTTTTGATGGTCGACAACAGTTTGATAAACAACATCAACACTGGATTGACGCAGAAAAATGCCCTCTACGACGACATGCAATACCTGTACGAGCAGAACCCAGCCAAAGTGGGCGAATGGCTCGAAAAGGCTAACCTCACCAAACAAAAGAGCGACAGCCTCATCGCCTTCATTCACCAAGCCAAAGCCGACTTGATGATGACCGCAGATAAAGTGGAAATCGCTCCCGACACGGTGAACCGACACAAGCTGACAACCAAAGACAATACCGACATCGCTAGCAACTACTTTATTGGTGGCGACGAAGTAAATGGTTCTGAAAAAGGTCAGCAATTCAAGAAGATGCTCGAAGATTATCGCCACTTTGTGGAGCGAATGTTTGGCGACGACAGCACATCGCACAAAATCTACGAGCAACGTTTCTCTACCGACCCTGCAATGAATTCGCACGGAACAGAATTGGTGCCTTGGCTCAATGCACAGTTCGAATCGATGCCAATCATTGCCGTAACGACGCAGCTTTCGAAATACGAAAACGACGTGCAGACTACTGAACAGGAGTTGCTCAGCTATTTCAAGAGCCAAACCGATGCAGGCGACTTCCGTGTGAACAAGATCGAAGCATTTGTGATTCCTGCATCGAAACATGTGATGCAAGGCGGACAATACAAAGCGCAAATTGTACTTTCGGCCGTCGACTCGACCAAAGTGCCTGAATACTACATCGGAAGCAACAAACTGTCGAGTGGCACATACACCGCAAGTTGCAATACAGTAGGCACGTTCCCATTCTCTGGTAAAATTGTGCTGAAAGGCAATGACGGTGTGCCTCGCGAATATCCTTTCAAAGACGAATACACCGTAGGTGAACCTTCGGCAACCATCGCCAACGAGGATATGAACGTGGTTTATAAAGGCTTCAATAACCGTTTGAAAATTTCGGTTCCAGGCGTGAGCGATTCGAAAGTGCGAGTCGACGTTACAGGCGCGACACTCACCAAGAGTGGTTCGATATACATTTGCAAACCAACAAGCAATGCCGATGTAAAAATCAATGTATCGGCCGATGTCGATGGCAAATTCGTTTCGATGGGTAGCACCAGCTTCCGCGTAAAAGCCCTGCCCGACCCAGCACCATTCCTGCAATACACCGACGACAACAACAACGTTGTGCTTTACAACCCGAACATCGACGGTTACAAGAAAGCCCCGAACAAAAAGCAGTTGCTTGCTTCTAAGTTCGTAGCGCAATATGCCGATGGATTGTTGAAAGCCAACTTTAAGATTGCCGATTTCGAGATGGTAGCAACCGTGCGCGGTGGTAACACCACAAAAGGTTCGCCAAACAACGAATTCAGTACCGACCAGTTGACTCTGATTAAAGCACTGAAACCAGGTCAGGAGATATTCTTCAAAAACATTCGATGCACTGGTGATAAGACCACAATTCTGTCGTATCCACCAATTGCAATCCCTGCTAAATAACGAGAAAAGCAGATTTTCAAAACTGAAAATTTTAGAAACATGAACAAGCACTTTTTTGCAACAGCAGTGGCCGTACTTTTGAGTTCGGTAGGCAGCCTTTTCGCACAGTGGCCAGGTGAGATTGACAGCACCAGCTACCTGTTCGATGCCGATGGTTCGTTCACACGCGTGTCGGTCGACATCGAAGATGTGAAATCGAAAATCATCACTGTGAATCCACTGATTGACGATGTGATGTGGCGCAAAACGGTGATTCGTGCCATCGACTTGCGCGAACGCCAAAACTGGTCGCTCTACTACCCTTACGAGAACATCGACTCGCTGTCGCAGAAAAACCTGTTTGCCATCATTTTCAAAGCGTTGCTTCAGGGCGATGTGAAGGGTTATCTGCAACCTGCCGATAAGTTGACGCCTCCTCCATTCACGCAAAAATACGAGTTCGACATTCAAAAAGACCTTGTTGAGCGTCTGTTTGGCGACAGCGAAGACTATCAGGACGACTACAAGAAGATTGAGTTCATCACGCAAGGTATCGTAAAATACTACATTCAAGAGACTTGGTATTTCGATAAGCACACATCGACGATGGGCAGCAAAATTCTGTCGATTGCGCCAGTTTACAATCGTGAGTACAACACCACATTCGACCCAGCGGGCGAGGTGGACGAAGGTACCATGTGTTGGATTCCATTCGAGCGCATTCGTCCCTATCTGCAAATGGAATTCATGAAAACCACGGGACGCAATGTGAACCCAATCACCGATTTCGACAACTTCTTCGTAAGCCGCCAGTTCGATAGTTACATCATAAAAGACTACGATGTGCGCGGAACGTTGCTCGACGATCCGAACAAATATCCCGATCCCTACAAAATACGCCAAGAACAAGAGCGTATAGAGAGCGAGATTTTGAATGCTGAACAAGATTTGTGGCACTATTAATGGCGCAATTTTAGGCAAAAATACACAAAACCCGAAGACCAATTTTGGTCCTTCGGATTTTGTGATGTAAAAAAGGAAATAAAATTTTTACATATTCTTTTCACAGGAAATAATGAAAAAGAGACTGTTACTCATTGTCTTTACGCTTGGAATAGGCGGCTATGCGGTGGCACAAATGACCACTGCGCAGAATTTGTCGTCGTACTCCGACAGCACCTATGCCGAGCAACCCACCGACAGCGCAGCCGTTGCTTCAACAGATAGCGTGGCTGCAGCCCCTGCCGACACCATCGATGCGCTAGCGGCAGCAGTTGCCGAGGACATCTCGACCGACACGCTGCAAAACGACACTTTGGCAGTTGACACGCTGCAAAACAATGCTGTTACAACCTTCGCAGCCGACACACTGATGACGGTAGAAGGTCAGGATACCACCGTGCTGATTTCGCAGCAGACCGTGACCGAAGAGACAACGGTAACAAAAACCGACGACGGGAAGAAGAAAAAGAAAGAGAAGACTCCCAAACCAAAATATGGTATTAAGTGCAACCACTGGTCCATTGCAGGTCATGTGGGCGCAGCATTCCTCGATGGTGACCAACACCAAAAATACAACGACATGTGGCCACGAAGCGGCGCCGACTGCTCGTTCGACTTTATGGTGGAATACACGATGAACCCAGGTTTTGGTCTGTTTGTAGAATATGCCTACAATCCGTATCGAGGCAAAGCGAACTACTACTATTATGGTGCAAAAGATCCCAACACACAACTGCAACGCCGTTTGTCTGATGCCTTCGATTTTGATGGTTTGTCGCACGAAGTAAGCGTTGGTTTTTCGCTGAACATGCTCAATATGTTCTACGCCTATCGCCGTCAAACTTGGCAACTCTATCTGAATGCTGGCGCTGGTTTCTCGTTCTACAATGTGAAAGCGTATGTGCCAGACACAAAAACAATTCTCGACAAAGAACGCGATGGTGTACGTGTTGCCCCGTCAATTGAGAAAGGTCGCGCTGTTACATTCCCAATTGGAGCAATGCTGGAGTACAATCCAACGCGTTGGTTAGCAATTGCGCTGAATATTGAATATCGTCTGCACGCAAAAGATAACTTCGATGCAACAGAAAAAGGTAATGCCAACGATAACACCATCTACATGAGTCTTGGTTTGCGTTGGAAAATCAACAGTGCCAAACACAAAGAACATGAGCATGTGCGCAATCTTTCGCCGCACGACTACTACATTGCTCAAGGTGGCGAAAGTGGTGCAGGTTGCTGCGATCAAGTAACGAAAAATACGCAAAAAATTTCCGAATTGGAAGAGTTGCTCAAGAACATGCACCCATGCGACAGCGTAGTTAACATAGTTTCCGACTCGGTAGTTGTAGCAGAGCAAGAGCCTGACGATGACCACGATGGTGTGCCAAACAGCCGCGATCGCGAGCCGAACACTCCAGAAGGCTCGTTTGTGAACACATGGGGTCAAGCACTCGACCAAGCCGCCATCGAACGCATTCTTGGCTACGGACAATATCAAGGCGAGATTCCTGCTATCTATTTCGAGACGGGCAAAGCCAAAATGTCGCTGCAAGCGCAGATGGAGTTGGCCAAAGTGGCTCGCAAACTCTATGCTGATCCAGATCTGCAACTCGACATTGTGGGCTACTGCGACAATGTAGGTACATCGAAGGTGAACAACCCATTGAGTTTGAAGCGCGCCGAAGAGTCGAAACTGCAATTGGTTAATCGCTACGGCATCAACGCCAACCGCATCAATGTGTATGGTAAAGGACAAGTGCCTGGTCCAGTCGACGACTTTGAGCCGAACCGCCGCTGCGACTTCATCATGTACAAAGAGAAAGATGCTGAAAAGCACAAACAGGAGCACGAAAGCGACATTCAAGAGGGATCGGCACAATAGTCGAACTCACCCAAAAATAGAAAGCGCAACCTTTATGGGTTGCGCTTTTTTTGTTGCAAGATTTTGTAACTAAACCAGCCGACGACGAAATTCGGCACAAACAACCGCAGCAGCCACCGCCACATTGAGCGATTCGGAAGTGGGCGCACCCGTGGGATAATTTGGAATAAGCAGACGCTCGTTGGCAAACGCTGCCACACGCGGCGAGACACCATTGCCCTCGTTGCCAAGAATGATTGCGCCAGAAGCCGAAAGTTTACGCCGATAAAGATTTTCGCCATCGAGAAAAGTGCCATAGATTGGCAAGCCAAGCTTCTGATATTCAGTAAGAATTAATGGTAAATCGGCATAATGCACCTGCACACGCGCCAGAGCGCCCATGGTGGCCTGAACGGTTTTAGGGTTGAAGATATCGGCGGTGGAAGGCGAACAAACAATGTGACGAATGCCAAACCAATCGGCAATGCGCACGATGGTGCCGAGATTTCCTGGATTTTGCACCTCGTCGAGCACAAGAATCAACTCCGAGCGCAACGAATCGACCGAAAATTGATAGTCGGGTTGGCGAAAAACAGCCAAAACCGAAGTCGGTGCAGTGAGTTGCGAGAGTCGATGCATCTCGTCGTGCGAAACCATTTGCGCAGCAGCAAAATGATGTTGCAAAGCACATTCTGGCGTAACAAAAAGCGACTCGCAAACGAAATGCGGCAGCAAATCGCCCACAAGTTTTTCGCCCTCGGCAACAAAAAGATGCTGTTCGTCGCGCACTTTTTTCATGCCTAGCGACCGCACAAGTTTAATCTGATTTTTCGAGATCATATTTGGATATGTTCTAAAAATTCTACGCGTTGATTGTTTTCGATAAGTTCTAAAAAATCAGTTTTTGTCGCCCTTTGCGAATTTTTTGTTTCTAATCGGGTTTTTCCTCCTCACAAGAAACCTTAGTTCGCTCGAAAAGAGTTCAAAAATTCTTGCAAAGATGTTTTTTAGAACCTAACTTAAAAAATTGCCATTTTGCAGGTGCAAAGGTAAGAAAATCGTGGAATTTTTGCTAATTTTGCAAGTTAAATTGGCAGTTTTGCATACATCAACAAAGATATTACTGCGCCGACTGACGCTAAGTGGCTGTGTAGCAGCGATTTGCTGTTCGTGCAACCTATTGCGTTATGTGCCAGAAGGTGAGACATTGCTCAACAAAGTGACCATAAAAAGCGATGTTCCCGAGGCCACATCGGATCAACTGCAGTCGTATTTGCGGCAAACGCCAAACTCGCGCTTTTTCGGCATTGGTCGTGCAAAATTGGGAATTTACAGTTCTCAAGATGTGAATTCGAACAAATGGAAAGACCGCTGGTTTAGGAAAATGGGCGAAGAACCTGTGATTTACGACAGTCTGCAGACCGAGGCCTCGCAAGAGCAACTGGTGCGGCAACTGCACAACAAAGGTTATTGGGATGCCACCGTCGACGTTCAGAAAACTGAAAAAGACCGCAAGACAAATCTCATATTCACAGTCACGGGCAACGAACCGTATCGCATTCGGTCGTACAAGATAGATATTCCCGACGACTCGGTGATGTACTACCTGAATCGCCGTAAAACCGCGCTACCAAAGGAGGGCGATTTGTTCGATGCCGATGCGCTATCGGACGAGCGCGACGATGTGGCACAAACACTGCGCAGGCGCGGTTACTACTATTTTCAGAAAGAGGCTTTACGTTTCGAAGCTGATAGTGCCGACCATTTGGTTGATGTTACATTGAGGCTTCAGGACAATTATGCGCAGAACGATTCGGCACAGAAACGCCTTTTCAGTAAGCAATATGTGAGCAGCGTTACCATCTACGACATCTCGAAATCGATTGACGACAACGGCAAGCTGAACCGCGAAGATTTGGACACGACCTACGTCGATGGTTATAGAGTGATTCACTCTAAAAAATCATGTTTTAGGCCGAAAAAAATGGCAGCCAAAGTGCTGATTAAACCCAATGCTCGCTACAACGAGCGTCGCGTAGAGCGCACATATTCCAACCTGAACGCACTGGCCGCCACCAAATATATCGACATCAACTTTGTAGAGCAAGGCGGCGATAGTTTGGCTTGCAATGTAATAATTTCGCCAAGCAAAAAGCACTCATTTTCAGTCGATTTGGAAGGGACAAACTCTGCGGGCGACCTTGGCATTGGTGTGGGCATCACCTATCAGAACAAAAACGCTTTTCGCGGGGCGGAAATTCTGAAAGTGAGTGCGCGCGGCAGTTACGAAGCCATGGGTAAAATCGGTTCGGTGCAGCACGCATGGGAAGTGGGCGGCGATGCATCGATAATAGTTCCAGAAGTGCTGATGCCGCTAAAAGCCGACACACGCCGCAGACTTGGCGGAACGACACAATTTACCATCGGCTACAATTTTCAGCAACGCCCCGAATACAAACGCAACATTGCAAACCTTGGTATGAAATATGCTTGGAGCGTGCGTCGAACTCGCTTTGTATTCGATCTGATCGACATAAATTACGTGTACCTGCCTTGGAAAAGTGACGCTTTCGTTACAAAATACATGAACTCGTCGTCGTCGATTCGGTTCAGTTACGAAGACCACTTCATAATGCGCCTTGGCTTGGGCATTCAAAATTCGAACAAGCGCACCAACAGCACAACGCAGAGTTTTTACACCCTGCGCGCCAACATTTCAACTGCGGGCAACTTGCTCTATGGCATCAGCAACGCCGTTGGGCAAAAACGCAGCGACGACGGGCAATTCCACATTTTCAGCACCGCCTATTCGCAATATGTGAAGGGCGACATGGATTTCACCTACAATCAGTATGTCAACAAAAATGTACGATTGGTGTTCCATGGCGGCATTGGCGTGGCTTTTCCGTATGGCAACGCATCGATTTTGCCTTACGAGGAACGCTATTTCAGCGGCGGTGCCAACAGCGTGCGCGGTTGGTCGGTGCGTACGCTCGGTCCTGGACGATATGCCAACGGCGGCTACATCGACTATATGAACCAATCGGGCGATATTCGACTCGATTTGAATGCCGAAATGCGTTTCAAACTGTTTTGGAAAATCTACGGTGCGTTGTTTATTGACGCTGGAAACATCTGGACCATAAAGGATTACGACGAACAACCCGGTGGATACTTTCAGTGGTCGACTTTCTACAAAGAGATTGCGTGCAGTTATGGCATTGGCATTCGCGCCGATTTCGACTATTTTGTAATTCGACTTGATATGGGCGTGAAACTGTACGAACCGAGTGGCACAACCACCTCGCAGCGTTGGCGCACCGACTTGAATTGGAAAGACGATTTTGCGCTACATTTTGCAGTCGGATATCCGTTCTAACAAATTATTTAATTACTTAATTTTCAATTACTTAATCATTTGGCGGTTCGACACGTTCACCGCACAATCTGAAATCAACTTTTTATGAAAAAACAACTCTTCATTGCTCTATTTGCAGCCTGCACTAGCATGGGCTGGGCTTGCACTAACTTTTTGGTGGGCAAAAACGCAACCATCGATGGTTCGACCATGGTGACTTACTCGGCCGACTCGTATTCGCTGTTTGGCGCGCTCTACCACTACCCCGCCGCCACGCATGCCGAAGGTGCCATGCGCCCAGTGTACGATTGGGACACGGGAAAATATCTTGGCGAAATTCCAGAAGCCGCACAAACCTACAATGTGGTGGGCAACATGAACGAACACCAGTTGACCATTGGCGAAACCACTTACGGCGGTCGCGAAGAGTTGGTCGACACTACGGGACTGATTGATTACGGCAGCCTGATTTACATCACTTTGCAACGAGCAAAAAATGCGCGCGAAGCCATCCGTACCATGACCGACCTTGTGGCGCAATACGGTTACTGCAGCAGCGGCGAATCGTTTTCTGTGGCCGATCCAAACGAAATATGGATTCTTGAGATGATCGGCAAAGGCGTGGGCAACAAAGGCGCAGTGTGGGTTGCGCGCCGCATTCCCGACGATTGCATATCGGCACACGCCAACCAAGCGCGAATAACCACCTTCCCGCTCGAGGGCAAAAAATCGTCTAACAGCCTCAGTAGCAAGCACATAGATCGCCTGCAAGAGCCACAAATTGATGTCGTTTATTCCGACGACGTAATCAGTTTTGCACGAAAAAAAGGCTATTTCAAGGGCAAAGACGAAGAATTTAGTTTTTCCGACACCTACAATCCGCTCGACTACGGCGGCATTCGCTGGTGCGAAGCGCGCGTTTGGGCATTTTTCAACGCTTTGAACGACAGCATGGCGCAATACATCGACTACATCAATGGCGAAAGTCTGTGCCGCATGCCACTTTGGGTGAAACCAAATCAAAAAATAACGCTCGAAATCATGCGCGGTCGTATGCGCGACCACTACGAAGGCACGCCACTCGACATGACAGTGGGCGCAGGCAGTGGCCCTTATGCCACACCATTCCGTCCGAGCCCACTCACCTACAAAGTGGACAGCGTGGAATACTATCACGAACGCCCCGTTGCCACGCAACAAACGGGCTTCACCTTTGTGGCTCAAATGCGTTCGTGGCTGCCCGATGCCATTGGCGGCATACTTTGGTTCGGTGTTGACGATGCCACGGGCAACCTCTATGTGCCGATGTATTGCTGCCTGACAAAAGTTCCGATTTCGTTCAGCGAAAAAAATGGCAGTCTGCTCGATTTTTCGTGGACATCGGCTTTTTGGGTGAACAACTGGGTGTGCAACATGGCCTACACGCGCTATTCCGACATGATGCCAGAGATAAAAGCCGAACAGAAAAAATGGGAATCCTATTTCGAAACGGCTGCCAAACAAGCCGATTCGTTCGCACAATCGTACGACTCGACCAATATGGTACAATTTTTGACAGATTTTTCTAACGCGCAAGCCGAAACTGCCATCACAGCATGGAAAAAACTGGGCGAACGCCTGATGGTGAAATATCTCGATGGCGTTACGAAGCCTGAAACCAACGGTGTTTTCGATCGCGACGACTACAACAATCCGAAGAAAATAATCCGTCCTGGCTACAACGAGGATTTCAATCGCGAAGAATTTGTAAAACCCGATCCAGAGCGATTCCGCGTGAAAAGCAAAGACGAACTTGGGACAAAATAATTGCTAATTTTCAATCATCATCAACATGAAAAAAATCAGTTTAATTCTTATTTCAACACTTGTCTGCATTATGACAAACGCCGAAAATCCATTTTTCAACTACAAAAATTGGGACACGCCGCACGGCACTTACCCATTCAACGAGATTAAAGCCGAGCATTACATGCCTGCTTTCGAAGAGGCTATGCGCCAAGGTTTGGCCGAAATTGATGCCATCGCCAACAACCCCAAAGCACCAACTTTTGCCAACACCATCGAAGCCTACGAGAAATCGGGTCAAATGCTGAGCGTGGTGGCGAGTTGCTTCTACAACCTCTGCAGCGCCGAGACCAACGACGAACTGCAAGCCATCGAACTCGAACTTTCGCCAAAAATGAGCGAATACAGCGCCTCCATTCTGCTCAACGAGAAACTTTTTGAGCGCATCAAAGCAGTTTACGAGCAACGCGACAAGCTGAAACTGACAAAAGAGCAGGCAAAAATGCTCGACGACATCTACGACGGATTTGCCAACAATGGTGCCAATTTGTCAGCTGCCGACAAAGAAAAATACAAAGAACTGACAGCCAAACTGAGCGAGCTCACGCTGACTTACGGACAAAATGTGCTGAAAGCCACCAACGCTTGGACACGCCTCATCAAAGACGAGAATCTGCTGGCTGGTCTGTCGGACGACACCAAAAAGATGATGCGCGCCAACGCCGAGAAGAAAGGACTCGAAGGCTGGTTGCTCGATCTGAAACCGACCACCTATCTGCCCGTGATGAAATACTGCGACAACCGCGATATTCGCCGCGAACTCTACATGGCTTACAACACGCGATGCATCGGTGGAGAATTTGATAACACACAGATTATCAAAGAGATAGTAAATACTCGCTTGGCTTTGGTACAACTTTTTGGCAAAGAATGCTTCGCCGATAAATCGCTGCACAAAACCATGGCCGAAACCAAGGAAAATGTCTACAAACTGCTCGACCAACTGCGCGATGCTTACATGCCTGTGGCTCGTGCCGAATACGACGAACTGCAGCAGTTTGCCGACTCGCTCGGATTCTACGCCACACTGCAGGCTTGGGATTGGAGTTACTATTCCGAAAAACTGAAAAACGAAAAATACAGCCTCAGCGACGACGAATTGCGTCCCTATTTCGAACTCGAAAATGTGAAAAAAGGCGTTTTCGACCTCGCCAACCGCTTGTATGGCGTGAAATTCGTGAAAAATCCGAAAATTCAAGTCTATAATCCCGAAGTCGATGCCTACGATGTGTTCGACAATAAAGGCAATTTCGTGGCCGTCTACTACTGCGATTTTCACCCACGCGAAGGCAAACGCGGAGGCGCTTGGATGAACGATTTCAAACCACAATGGCGCGAAGGCAAGAAAGATTCGCGTCCACACATTGTGAATGTGATGAACTTTACACGCGCCACAGCCGACAAACCAGCGCTGCTCACCTACGACGAGGTTGAGACCTTCCTGCACGAGTTCGGTCACGGACTGCACGGCATGCTCACACGCTGCCAATATGCGTCGATGTCGGGAACCAATGTGCCGCGCGACTTTGTGGAACTGCCATCACAATTCAACGAAAATTTCCTTGGCGAGAAGGAGTTCCTCGACACATTTGCCAAGCACTACCTCACAGGCGAAGCAATGCCGCAAGAGTTGATAGACAAGATTAAGGCTTCGCAAAACTATCACGCAGCCTATGCTTGCGCACGCCAACTGAGTTTTGGCTACCTCGACATGGCTTGGCACACACTCACCGCACCATTCGATGGCGAGGTCATCGAGTTTGGCAACGCCGCCATGAAGCAAGTGAAAGTGTTGCCCGTTGTGCCTGAAACGCAGATGGAGACCGCTTTCACGCACATATTCTCGGGCGGATATGCCGCAGGCTACTACAGTTACAAATGGTCGGAAGTGCTCGATGCCGATGCCTTCTCGGTATTCAAGAAAAATGGCATATTCGACAAAAAGACAGCCGACAGTTTCCGCACCAACATTCTCGAACGCGGCGGCACGGAACCTGCCATGGATCTCTACAAACGTTTCCGTGGTCAAGAGCCAACCATCGACGCACTGCTCGAACGCGATGGAATAAAAAAGTAGCAAGATATGAGTAGCAAGTAGCAAGATAATTGACAATGAAAGGTTATAGGTTATAG